>DASYUW010000111.1:0-34774 GCA_036000845.1 Burkholderiales bacterium | reverse complement strand
GCCGGCACGCTAGGCACTGTGCTTCACAAGCTTTTCCAGTCCACATTCTCGGTGGCGAAAGAAGTGCGCACCCAGACCGAGATCGGCGCGAACTCTGTGTCGATGGCCGCGGCCGCGGTAAAGGTCGCGGAACGCATTTATGCGAGCATCGGCGAGCAGAACGTGTTGTTCATCGGAGCCGGCGAAATGGTCGAACTCTGTGCCGCGCACTTCGCCGCAAAACAGCCGCGCCACATGACCTATGCCAATCGTACGCTGGAACGCGGGGAGGAACTGGCCGCCCGCTTCGAGGGGCAGGCGATCACCCTCAACGATATGCCCGAGCAGTTGGCAATGCACGACATTGTGGTGTCCTGTACGGCAAGCCAGTTGCCGATACTTGGCAAAGGTATGATCGAGCGCGCGATCAAGGCGCGCCGGCACCGGCCGATGCTGATGATCGATCTGGCGGTGCCGCGCGACGTCGAAGCCGAAGTGGCCGAACTCGATGACGTGTTTCTTTACAGCGTGGACGACCTCGGCAAGATCGTTCAGGAAGGCCTCGACACCCGCCAGGCGGCGGTGGCGCAGGCCGAGGTGATCATCAATGCCAGCGTTCACGATTTCATGCACTGGTTCGAGACCCGCGAGCTGGTGCCCACTATTCGCGCGTTGCGGGATCAGGCCGAACGCATGCGCCGCCACGAGTTCGAGCGTGCCGCGAAGTTGCTGGCGAAGGGCGAAGAGCCGCAGAAAGTGCTCGAGCAACTCTCGCATGCGCTGACCAACAAGTTCCTGCACGCACCGACCCACGCACTCAGTTCCGCCGAAGCCAGGGAGCGTGATTCGCTGGTCGCGGCGCTCGCCCGCCTTTACCAGGTCAATCCGCCGGAATGAAACCTTCGATCGCCTCCAAGCTGGCGCAATTGTCCGCCAGGCTTGAGGAACTCAACGCTTTGCTCTCCGGCGAAGACGTCACGAAGAATCTCGACAATTACCGCAAGCTCACCCGCGAACATGCCGAGATCACGCCGGTGGTCGAGCTCTACAACGCCTACAAGGCAGCCGAACGGGACGTCGCGTCGGCGTTGCAGTTGGCTGGCGACCCGGAAATGCGCGAACTGGCCGAAGCCGAAGTGCGCGAAGGCAAACAGAGGCTCGCGGGTATTGAAGATGAGCTGCAAAGGCAATTGCTGCCCAGGGATCCAAGCGACGAACGCAATATATTCCTTGAGATCCGCGCTGGCACTGGTGGCGACGAATCGGGGCTGTTCTCCGGCGACCTGTTCCGCATGTACACACGCTACGCCGAACGGCAGGGCTGGAAAGTGGAGTTGATTTCGGAGAGCCCGGGCGATATGGGCGGCTACAAGGAGGTGATCGCCAAGATAATCGGTTACGGCGCGTACTCGAAGCTCAAGTTCGAGTCCGGTGGTCATCGCGTGCAGCGCGTGCCCGAGACCGAAACGCAGGGGCGTATCCACACCAGCGCCTGCACAGTCGCGGTACTGCCGGAAGTCGATGCCGTCGAGGACGTGGTGCTCAATCCCGCCGAGCTGCGCATCGACACCTTCCGCGCTTCCGGCGCCGGCGGCCAGCACATCAACAAGACCGATTCCGCCGTGCGCGTGACCCACATTCCGACCGGCATCGTGGTCGAATGCCAGGACGACCGTTCCCAGCACAAGAACAAGGCTCAGGCGCTTGCCGTGCTGGCTGCGCGCATCAAGGACAAGCAGTTGCGTGAACAGCAGGCAAAGCAGGCGGCGACCCGCAAGTCGCTGATCGGCAGCGGCGACCGCTCCGAACGCATCCGCACCTACAACTTCCCCCAGGGACGCGTCACCGATCACCGCATCAACCTCACGCTGTACAAGATCGACCAGATCATGGACGGTGCGCTCGACGAGTTGATTGGCGCCCTGATGGCCGAGCATCAGGCCGAACAGCTTGCCGCAATGGCAGAAGACATGGCCGCGACCCAAGCGTGATTGCGACGGTCGGCGCGCTTCTCGAGAAGGCGGTGCGGGACCTGGCCGCAGAACGGGATGCGGCCGAAGCGCGGTGCGATGCACAGGTGCTGTTGGGCTTCACCCTGGGCGTAACGCGCGCCTGGCTGACCACTCACATGGATCAGGCCGCGGATTCCGAGGCCGCTGCAAGATTCCGGTCTCTTGTGGCACTCCGGGCGAGTGGTCACCCGGTGGCCTACCTGGTCGGTGTGAAGGAGTTCTACGGGCTGCCGCTGCGGGTCACGCCCGACGTGCTGATCCCCCGCCCGGAAACCGAGGAGCTGGTGGAAGCGGCGCTGGAGAGGCTGCCGCAGGGCGAAGGGCGCAAGGTGCTGGATCTCGGCACCGGCAGCGGATGCATCGCCATCGCGATCGCGCGCCAACGGCCTGCGGCACAGGTCACCGCGGTGGACAGTTCAAATCCCGCAATGGCATTGGCGCGCGAGAACGCAGCCGCGCTCGACGTCGAGGTGGAGTTTCTGCAAAGCGACTGGTTCGCCGCGTTGGGCCGCCGCCGCTTCGATCTGATCGTGGCGAATCCGCCTTACGTTGCTGCGGACGACCCGCACCTGCGACAGGGCGACCTGCGCTTCGAACCGCGCCCGGCGCTCGCCGCCGGCGCGGACGGACTCGCGAACCTGCGCCGTATCGTCCGCGCTGCGCCGAAGTACCTGCGCCCGGGCGGCTGGCTGCTGCTCGAGCACGGCTACAATCAGGCCGAGGCGTGCAGAGACCTTTTGCATAACGCGGGCTTTGCTGAGCTGGTTTTCCGCGCCGATATTGCGGGGTTGCCGCGAATTGCCAGCGGGCGCCTATTGACGCCCGAATCGCCGAGTCGTTAACATCGTTTCCGTCGAACGGGAGTGTCTCCGCCGGGCATGATCCGGAACGGGCACTCCCTTTAATCTTCTGGGGATATCGCCAATGGGTGCACAGGAAAAGATCAAGCAGCAGGTCACGGGCAATCCGATCGTGCTTTACATGAAGGGTACGCCGGACGCGCCGATGTGCGGTTTCAGCGCCGCGGCAGTACAGATTCTCGAGGCCTGTGGCGTCGAGAATGTCGCCACCGTGGATGTTCTGGCCGATCAGGACATCCGCGAGGGCATCAAGGATTACTCCAAGTGGCCGACGATTCCACAGCTATACGTCAATGGCGAGTTCGTCGGTGGCGCGGACATCATGCGCGAGATGTATCAGTCCGGCGAGCTGCAAAAACTCCTCGGAAAATAGGCAGGCCCCGCGAAAAGGGCTGGCCGTCGAGCCAGCCCTTTTTGTTTCAGGGGCAGGGCATCCCCACACCAATGGACCGGGCAGAGTCCCATCAGCAGATCCGAGCCGCGGTGCGCGACCTTTGCGCGCGTTTTCCCGGTGAGTACTGGCGTAAACTCGACGAAGCACGCGTCTATCCCGAGGAATTCGTAGCTGCGCTGACCGACGCCGGGTGGCTGTCGGCGCTGATTCCGGAGGAGTTCGGCGGGGCCGGGCTCGGCATCACCGAGGCCTCGATCATCCTCGAAGAGGTCAACCGCTCGGGCGCCAACTCCGGTGCCTGTCATGCGCAGATGTACATCATGGGCACGCTGCTGCGCCATGGCTCCGCAGCGCAAAAGCGCAAGTACCTGCCGGACATTGCCGCAGGAAAACTGCGGCTGCAGTCGTTCGCGGTGACCGAGCCGACCACCGGCTCCGATACCACCAGGCTCAAGACGATTGCGGTTCGCAAAGGCGATCGCTACATCGTCAATGGGCAAAAGGTCTGGACCTCCCGAGTGCAGCACTCCGACCTGATGTTGCTGCTGGCGCGCACCACACCGCTGGACCAAGTGCAGAACAAATCCGACGGCCTGTCGGTATTCCTGGTGGACTTGCGCACCTCGGGCGGAAAGGGGATCACGGTGCGGCCGATACGCAACATGCCGAACCACGAGACCAACGAGGTGTTCCTCGACAATCTCGAAGTGCCGGCCGAGAACCTGATCGGCGAGGAAAGCAAGGGTTTCCGGTACATTCTCGACGGCATGAACGCCGAGCGCATCCTGATCGCGGCAGAGTGCATCGGCGACGGGCACTGGTTCATCGAGCGCGCTTCCCGCTACGCCAGCGAGCGCGTGGTGTTCGAGCGGCCGATCGGCCAGAACCAGGGCGTTCAATTTCCGATCGCGCGCGCCCACGTCAACGTCGAGGCCGCCGATCTGATGCGCTACAAGGCGGCCGGGTTGTTCGAGGCAGGCAAGCCCTGCGGGGCGGAAGCGAACATGGCCAAGATGCTTGCTGCGGACGCGTCCTGGGAAGCCGCCAACGTCTGTCTCCAGACCCACGGCGGTTTCGGTTTCGCCGCCGAGTACGACATCGAACGCAAGTTCCGCGAAACGCGTCTGTACCAGGTGGCGCCGATCTCGACCAACCTGATTCTCGCCTATATAGCGGAACATGTCCTCGGACTGCCGCGCTCGTACTGAGAATTGGTAGCTCTCCAGGCCCAAATATCGCGAACGACAGAAAGCGTCCTATAATCGCAGCCTCACCCTCCGTTCTTCTGATGCAGTCATGATGAACTACCGCGGCATTCATGACATGGGCGGTCTCCCGGCGGGAACCGTCGAACCGACCGAGCATGATTACGCGCTCTGGGAAAAGCGCGTGGATGCGTTGCTGGTGCTCCTGACCAGGAAGGGCCTGATGACGGTGGACGAACTCCGCCGCAACATCGAGGGACTGGGGCTGGATGCCTACGACAAGATGAGCTATTACGAGCGCTGGATCTATTCGATCACGCAGACCTTGATCCAGCGCGGTGTCATCAGCATCGACGAACTCGGCCGCAAGATGGCCGAAGCACAGGCGCATACCGATGGCGGCCGCTGAGAGCGTAGCGCTGCAGTTCCGCACCGGCGACCGAGTCGCGGTGCGGGCCGCCTATCCGATCGGCCATGTGCGCACTCCCTACTACATCCGCGGCAAACGCGGCGTGATCGAGCGCCTGTGCGGCGCGTACGGCAATCCCGAAGAACTGGCTTACGCCCGCCCGGGCGTGCCGAAGCAGCCGCTGTACCGCGTGCGTTTCCTTCAGCGCGAGGTCTGGCCCGCGTACGATGGCAATCCCGGCGATACCGTCGATGTCGAAATCTTTCAACATTGGCTGGAGCCGGCCTGACATGCCACACGACCACGGTCATCCGCACGATCACGCGCAGCCCCACAGACATCCGCCGCGCCCGGACCAGGACGACAGCATCACTCAATGGCGGGCGATGGAAATCGCCGTGCGCGAGTTGCTGATCGAGAAGGGAATCCTCAGCGCGGAGGAAGTGCGCCGGCAGGTGGAGGACATGGACAACCGCACGCCGCTGCTAGGCGCCAGGGTAGTGGCCAAGGCCTGGACCGACCCGGAATACAAAAAGCTGTTGCTCAGCGACGGTAATTCGGCCTGCGAGGCGCTCGGCATGGAACGCGGGCCGTACAAACTGGTGGTGGTGGAGAACACCGACCAGGTGCACAACGTCATTGTGTGCACGCTGTGCTCCTGCTATCCGCGCTGGCTGCTCGGGCTGCCGCCGGACTGGTACAAGAGCCGCAACTACCGCTCGCGGGCGATCAATCAGCCGCGCGAGGTGCTTCGTGAGTTCGGCACCGCCGTTCCCGACCACGTCACGATACGGGTGCACGATTCCACCGCCGACATGCGTTATCTGGTCCTGCCGAAGCGTCCGGCGGGCACCGACGGCTGGTCCGAGGAGAAGCTCGCCGCGCTGGTGACCCGCGATTCCATGATCGGTGTCGCCTTCGCACAGAAACCTTGAAAGCCTTTTCACCGCAAAGACGCAAAGGTACGCAAAGGAAAGCAACGACGAGAATTGAACTGTCGCCTGAATCTTTTGCAGTAGCGCGCGTGCCTGCTTTCCGGTCAGTTGCACTCCGTTCATGTCACTCGTCGATCCGCAGGCCTGTTGTGATTTCCGCTTTGCTTTTGGATTTTCTTTGCGTCCTTTGCGTTTCACGTTCCTGACTTGAATGCTCCCACTCAAAGGCATAACGGTCGTTTCGCTTGAGCAAGCCGTGGCTGCGCCGTTCACCACGCGGCAACTCGCCGATCTCGGTGCAAGGGTGATCAAGATCGAACGTCCGCAGGTCGGCGATTTCGCCCGCGGCTACGACAAAACCGTGCTCGGCCAGTCCTCGCATTTCGTCTGGCTCAACCGCTCCAAGGAAAGCCTCACACTTGACGTGAAGCATCCGGACGCTGCTGTGATCCTCGACCGGCTGGTGAAGAAAGCCGATGTGTTCGTGCAGAACCTGGTGCCCGGCGCGGCGGCTCGATTGGGGCTTTCTTCCGGCGATCTGCTGGAGAAAAATCCGCGCATCGTTTCCTGCAATATTTCCGGCTACGGTCCCGACGGTCCGTACAGCCTGAAGAAAGCCTACGATCTGCTGATCCAGTGCGAGTCGGGAGTCGTCTCTGTGACCGGCACGCCCGAGACGCCGGCGAAGTCGGGCATCTCGATCGCCGACATCGCCGCGGGAATGTACGGTTATACCGGCATCCTCACCGGACTTTTCCAGCGCGAGAAGACCGGCCAGGGCACGGCCTTCGATGTCTCCATGTTCGAGGCGCTGGGTGAATGGATGGGCTACCCTGCCTACTTCACTGGCTACGGGGGCACCGCGCCGCAGCGCACCGGCTCCGCTCACGCGACCATTCATCCTTACGGGCCTTTTCCGGCGGGCGACAGCAGGATCGTGTTCTTCGGCATCCAGAACGAACGGGAATGGGCGAATTTCTGCGCGAGTGCACTTGAGCAGCCGCAACTTGCAGCCGATCCGCGCTTCGACAGCAACAGCCATCGAGTTGCCAACCGGCGGGCGCTCACCGATATCATTGTCTCGACATTCTCGAAATTGACCGTGGAGCAAGTGGTGGAGCGGCTGGACAAAGCGCAGATCGCCAATGCGCGCCTGAACACCATGCAGGATTTCTGGGGCCATCCACAGTTGCAGGCCCGCGACCGCTGGCGCGAGGTGGATTCGCCGCGGGGTACCATCAAGGCGCTGGTCCCGCCGGTGACCATGCAAGGGGTGGAGCCGCGCATGGATCCGATTCCCGCTGTCGGTCAGCACACGCGTGCGATCCTGCAGGAACTGGGTTTCGACGACGGCTTCATTGCCCGGTTACAACAGGATCAGGCGATCTAAAAAGCAAACCGCGTTCAACACGAAGGACACGAAGGAAAAGCAGGAAAGGATCACGAAGGTGAACCAAGGACAATTTCGAGGAACGAGTTGATCAAGGAACACAAACGTCAGAAACTGGATCCAAAATGTGCCCTGTCGATCAGGCCGTGTTTTCGCCTTCCTTTGTGCGACTTTGTCGTTCCTTCGTGCCCCTTGTGTTAAGAGAGGTCAGGTTCAAGGGATTCAGACATGGCTGAGAAAGCGGGCTGGAAGGGAAGGTTCTACGAGGACTTCGAAGTCGGCGACCTATATCGCCATCCGCTCGGCCGCACCGTGACGCAGACCGACAACATCTGGTTCACGCTGCTCACTCAGAACACGGCCCCGATTCATTTCGACGCACATTACGCCGCGCAAACGGAGTTCAAGAAGCCGCTGGTGGATTCGACGTTCACCGTTGCCTTGGTCACCGGACAGAGCGTGACCGACATCTCGCAAAATGTATTTGCTAACCTGGGCTGGGATGAGATCCGCCTGCCCAATCCGGTATTCGAAGGCGATACGATCTACTCGCAGTCCGAGGTGCTGGAAAAACGCGAATCCCGGTCGCGTCCCAATGTCGGCATCGTGACCGTGAAAACGACCGGCTTCAATCAGGACGGTGCAACCGTCATCACCTTCAAACGCACCGTGATGGTTTACAGGCGCGGGCAGGCGCCGGTCATTCCGCGGCCGGCGTTGAAGTGACCATGACCGTACGCTCCTGATGAAATCACCCCGTCTAGACGCCTTCAAGAGCCTGGCGTTCCGCCAGCCGCGGCAATTCCGACTGCCTGTCACGGGCGAGGTGATCGTCAACGAGGAGCGTCGCTACTTCATCGGCGAGCTGATAGGCAAGGGTGGATTCGGCATGGTGTACGAGTGCAACGACGATTGGGGAAATGCGCTGGTCGCCAAGATCCTGCTGCCGCATGACAAATCCTACCGGGAGGTGCGCAAGATCTGGCAGGACGAGTTACGCAAGCTGCTGGTCATGCGCCATCCGAACATCACGTTCGTCTACGATGCATTCGAGTACAAGGACACTTTCTATCTCATCATCGAACGTTGCAGCTTCCCGCTCACCAACCTGATCGCCCGCCGGGGCCTGGACGCGGATCGCTGGATTCCCTATGTCGCGAGCGACATTCTCCAGGCGCTCGACTACATCCATGCCGCCGGCTACGTCCACAAGGATCTGCATCCGGGCAACGTTTTCGTCACCGAGACGCGGCGCAAACGCAGGCTGCTGGGGGAGCCGGTGTGGTCGTTCAAGGTCGGCGATCTCGGCCTGACCCGGCTGGAATCCGACATCCGGGTATTCCAGACGCTGCTGGCCGACTGGATGCGTCCGCCCGAAGCGTTCAATCCCGAAGAGTTCGGCGCGGTCGGACGTCACGTGGACATCTACCAGACCGGGTTGTTGTTGCTGGCGCTGTTGTTGAAGGAAATTCCCTACTTCACCCAGGAGGAAATTGTCGGCGGCATCCCGCAGGCGCTGGCATCCAAGCACGACTCGAAGTACGGTCCGGTGATTGCGAAGGCGTTACGCCGTCATGTCGAGTGGCGCACCCAGACCGCGCTGGAATTCTGGCACGAGTTGTCGAGCGTGACCAGTGAGGGATCAGGGTGAACTGGCCACCACGCATTGCGTTGCGATTCGCCGGCGCCATGCTGGCGGCATTCACGACGGTGGTTTTTTCGGCGCCGCCCGGTGTGCCGGAACAGGAACATGCACTGATCGGCGAATCGCTCGCCGCCGCACTCAAGCGGGGCGGCTATGTGATCTATTTCCGCCATGCCGATACCGGACCAGCTTACCTCGAGCAAGGGGTGGACCTGAAGCGCTGCGAGACCCAGCGCAATCTCAATGACAACGGCCGCGAAGAGGCGAAGCTGATCGGCGCGCAATTCAGGAAGCTGAACATCCCGGTAAGCGAGGTGTTGGCCAGTGAGTTTTGTCGTTGCCGGGAAACCGCGGACTTCGCATTCGGACGCCACAAGCTTGAGCCGATGCTCACCGGCGTAAGCCGTTCGGCCGAGGCGGCGCCGCGCCGGGAACAGGCGATCGCTGCCCTGAAGAAGATGCTTGCTGCAGCGCCGGCGCCCGGCACGAATACCGTGCTGGTCTCGCACGGCTTCAATCTGTGGGACGCGGAAGGCTTTCATCTGGCCACCCAGGGCGAGGCCGCGATCTACAAGCCCGACGGCAAGGGCGGCTATGCGCTGGTGGCGCGGCTGTTGCCGCGCGATTGGACGGCCCTGGTCTCAGGGCCCTGACCTCAGGGCCCGAACATCCTCAGCCGTTTCGGCTTCATCGCCGCGGCAACGATCGCGGCGACCAGAAATATCGCGAACCAGATCAACGCCCACTCCGCAATCGAAAGGCCGAGGAAACGCCACAACACCTTGGTGCAGTCACCGGTGCCGCGGAAGATCATCGGCAGCGCGTCGGCCAGCGGCAAGGACTCGATCATGTAGCCGAGGTCGGCGCCGCAGTCGAATACTTTGGGCGGATTGTGTTCGAGCCACACGTGGCGCGTGGCTACCCCGCCGCCAAGACCGGCAAAAATCAGCAACAGAGTGCTGTAAACCCGCCTGCCGGTTGTTACGGGGTTGTGGATCGCCGCGGCCAGCGCGATCACGCCGATGGCAATGAAGGCATAGCGCTGCAGGATGCACATCGGGCAGGGCTCGAGTCCCTGTGTGTGCTGGAGATACAGCCCGAAGCCGATCAGTCCGCTGCAGACCAGGAACATCCCCGTGTAAACCAGGCGCGAATTCATCATCAGGTCACTGCCAATGCCTGATCGAGGTCCGCGATCAGGTCGTCGATATCCTCGATGCCGACCGACAGCCGCACCAGGTTGTCGGTGATGCCGAGCTTGGCGCGGAGTTCCACCGGCAGCGAGCCGTGACTCATGGTGACCGGATGCCCGATCAGGCTTTCGACGCCACCCAGGCTTTCGGCGAGCGTGAACACCTTGCAGGCTTCCAGCGCCCGGCGTACGCCATCCATGTCGGTCTTGAGATAGACGGCGATCATGGCGCCGAAACCGTTCATCTGTTTCGCCGCCAGCAGGTGCTGCGGATGGTTGGGCAGCCCGGGGTAGATCACCCGCTCGACTTTCGGATGCGCCTTCAGCCACGCGGCCAGATGCATGGCATTGCCGCAATGCTGCTTCATGCGCAGCGGCAGCGTCTTGACCCCGCGCAGCGCGAGAAAACTGGAGAACGGGTCGAGGATGGAGCCGATGGCGTTCTGCATGAACTCCAGTTTCTCGGCGAGATCCTTGCGCTCCCTGACCACCACGATGCCGCCGACCATGTCCGAGTGTCCGTTGATGTACTTGGTCACCGAATGAACCACGAGGTCGATGCCGAGATCGAGCGGCCGCTGCACGAAGGGCGAAGCGAAGGTGTTGTCCACGACGGTGAGAACCCGGCGCTCCCTGCCGATCTTCGCGATAAGCGCAAGGTCGGTGACCTTGAGCAGCGGGTTGGAGGGCGTCTCGACCCAGATCATTTTCGTGTCCGGCTGCAAGGCCTTTTCCAGGGAGCCGGACACGTTGGGGTCGGAATAACTCACCTTGAGCCCCATCGAGCGCTTGCGCACGCGCTCGAACAGGCGCCAGCTGCCGCCGTACATGTCATCGACCGCGACCATGTGGCTGCCTGCATCCAGCAATTCCAGAACTGTGCTGCTGGCTGCAAGTCCCGAGGCAAACGCAAAGGCCTGAATGCCGCCCTCCAGGTCCGCGATGCAGTGCTCGAAGGCATGGCGCGTGGGATTCTGGGTGCGCGCGTACTCGTAGCCAGTGTGCACACCCGGGGAACTCTGTTTGAAAGTGGAGGTGGCAAAGATCGGCGTCATCACCGCGCCGGTGGTCGGCTCGGGCGACTGCCCGGCATGGATGGCGCGGGTGGCGAAGCCGTGCTTGTCCTGATTGCTCTTCATTCTCGAATCTTACCTGTTAAAGCAACTTCCTTTCACCGCAAACCCTTTTCACCGCAAAGACGCAAAGAACGCAGAGAATACCGGTGACAAAAAACAAACTGGAGTTGAGACCCCTCCACGGTGGCAAGCGACCTTGGCACATCGCTTTTAACTCCAGTCTGCTTTTTCGACTTGATTATTCTTTTCCTTCGCGTTCTTTGCGTCTTTGCGGTGAGAATATGCATTGAAGATTAGTGGGCGCGATTGCGCAGATGATTCAAAACGTCCATGCGGGTGATGAGGCCGTAGAACTTGCCGTTGTCGACGACTATGGCGACGTGGCCCTTGTTGAACGCCTTCGTCAATTGCGTCAACGGCGTCTTCAGGCCGACGGTTTCGATGCGCTGGGTCATCGCCGAGCGCACCGGGTCGCGAAATCGTTCCGGGTTCTCCTGCGTTGCGGTGAGCAGATCCCACTCGTCGACGATGCCCACCACCTTGCCGTCTTCGAGCACCGGCAACTGCGAGATGTCGTAGAGCTTCATGCGCGCATACGCGGTCATCAGCCTGTCGTCGGGGCCGACGGTCACGGTGGCGTGTTCCTCGTGGCGGCGCGTGATCAGGTCGCGCAGGTCGCCGTACTGCTCGCGCTTGAGGAAGCCCTGGTCCATCAGCCAGTAATCGTTGAACACCTTCGACAGGTACTTGTTGCCGCTGTCGCAGACGAAAGTCACGACACGCCCGGGCTGGATTTGTTCGCGGCAGTAACGCAGCGCGGCGGCGATCAGCGTGCCCGATGAAGAACCGGCGAGGATGCCTTCCTTCTTCAGCAGGCTGCGTACGGTCGTGCACGCCTCTTCATCGCTGATCGAGTAGGCCTTCCTGACGCGGGAGAAATCGGCGATCTGCGGGATGAAATCCTCGCCGATGCCTTCGACGATCCAGCTGCCGGCCTCACCGTACTTTCCGGTGTGGACATAGTCGGCGAGCACCGAGCCCACCGGATCGGCCAGAACCATCTCTGTTGCTGGCGAGACCTTGGCGAAATAGCGCGACAGGCCCGTCATAGTGCCGGCCGAGCCGACGCCGCACACTACGGCGTCCACTTTGTGATCCATCTGCTCCCAGATCTCGGGTCCGGTCGTAGTTTCGTGAGCGTAGGGATTGGCGGGATTGCCGAACTGGTTCACGAAAAACGAACCGGGCGTTTCCCGGGTCAGGCGCTCGGCCATGTCCTGGTAGTACTCGGGATGGCCCTTGCCGACATCGGAGCGGGTGAGCATGACCTCTGCGCCCATCGCCTTGAGATGGAAAATCTTCTCGCGGCTCATCTTGTCCGGCACCACCAGGATCAGACGATAGCCCTTCAGTGCGGCGACCAGCGCCAGACCCAGACCAGTGTTCCCGGCGGTGGCCTCGATGATAGTCCCGCCTGGCCTGAGTTTGCCATCCTTCTCCGCGGCGGCGATCATCGACAGGCCGATGCGGTCCTTGATCGAGCCCCCGGGATTCTGGCTTTCCATCTTCAGGAACAGTCGGCATTTGCCCGCGTCCGTGCGGGTGACTTCGACCAGCGGCGTGTTTCCGATCAGGTCCAGTATTTTCTGTGCGGGCACGGCGGGGTTTCTCCAGAGCCACGATGAGCGGTAATGAAGCGCGAGTGTAACCCCGGGACGGCTGGCCCGCGCAGGGTGACTTGCCGCCTGGAGCCGTTCAGCCTTCGTATTGCAGAACGTGCATTCCCGCATTCCAGTCGCTCACGTACATCAGCCCCTCGGGCGTGACGTACGCGTCGCAGGTCTTTGCTGCGAGCGAGACTTTCGGCCGCGGGTCGATCAGCCTTTTGGGAGCCGGCGGTATCCAGGAGGCGATCTCCTTCGGGGCGAATGCGTCCTTGATGTCGAACACGCGCACCCCGGCATTGTTGTAGGTTGCGAAGATGACTTCCTCGCTGCGGAAGGACCCCGGCCGGTTCTCGTGCAGGTTGTGCGGACCGAACACGCCCAGCGAGCAATAGTCGCGGTCTGTCGGTGTGGGCAGCGTGGCGATCGGCACCGGGTTCTCCGGAGCGCGCACGTCCACGACGAAGGTGTGGAACGTTCCCTTTACGCATTTTTCGGCGTTGGCCTCGTCCGCCACGACCACGAGGCCGCGTCCCGGCAACGGCAGTGGCGTGTGCGTACCGCCGGGAAAAGGCGGAGACCAGTTGATGTGCGAGAGCAGTCTGGGTTTGGTCGGGTCGCTGATATCGTGGATGGTGAACCCGCCATCGCGCCAGGCGGCATAGCCGCGATCGCCCGCGGTGATCATGTGATGTAAAGCGATGCGGCGGCCCTTGGGCAGCGCCGATGTCTCGCCGCCCGCCCGATGCATGCCGGGCAGCCACCAGCGCGACACGATTTCCGGCTTGGTAACGTCCTTCAGATCGACGATGCACAGAATGTGGTCGGTGTAGCCGTCGAAGTGCGCGGAAACGAAGGCGTAGCGTCCGCCCGGCCACCACAGCCGGTTGACGCCGAAGCCGGGCATTTCGAGAAACGCGATCTCCTTCATCTCCCTGGGGCGGGAGATGTCGTGGATGCTGAGGCCCGAGCGGAACTTCTTGCGGTCGGTGATGCTGTCGGCTAGCGTGTTCTCGAAATAGCCGCGCATGCTGTCGTAGGACTGCATCGCGACGATGTTCGCGCCGTTGGCGAGCAGCAGCAGATCGTCCGCTACCTGCAGGTGATGCGTCCGGGTGTTGACGCCCGCGGTGAAGAATCCGACGGGCTTCAGGTGCCGCGGCTCAGCGGCGTCGAGAATGGTCACACCGTCGCTGAACATATGGCCGACATAGACATGGCCGCGGTTGACCATGACCTGTACGCCGTCGGGGCGCCCGCCCTGATCGCTGTAGGACAGGTGCCGGATGCGGCGCCCGATGCCTTGCGGCGGAATGGGCGCGTCCGAAGCGGCGCGGGAACCGGACGGCAGGCACGCCAGTGCAGCCAGGCCGAGCAGATCCGTCAAGTGCGCGCGGCGAGTCATGTCGGTCATGCTGGCACTACGACGACCCGTTACGCTCGCGGACTTACTGCCCGCTCTCGACGACGCGCTTCAAGTTCTCCAGCCCGGACTTGTAGATCCCGTTGTAGAAGTCCGTCATCGACTTGTCATCCTGCCCGGGGGGCGGCGGGTCGATCGAGTAGGCGAGGCGCTTGAAGTGTGCGCTCCACTCGACGACGCTGGTCCCGTCGCCTGCGTCCTTGACGGCAATGACTGGAAAATAGTCGCTCGCCATGACCGCTCCGTCCACGTAGGTGTAGGCCATGCGCATGCCCTGCGGATCGTGTTCCAGCAGACGCTCCGTGACCTTCGTGCCGTTTCGTCGCGTGATCAGGCGGATCGCGCCGACACGGTTGTTCGTGCCGACCACGATCTCGCTGCGCTCGACCAGCGGCAGCCAGCGCGGAGATCCGTTGTAGTCCCCGACCACCGCCCAAACTGCCTCCGGCGGTGCGTTGATCCGGATCGACTGGCTTGCGGTCAGTTCGTTCGCTTCGGCCGCCCAGGCCTGAGCCGCTAAACAAGCGAGCGCCATCAATACGCCTGTCAATACGTTCTTCATGGCTTTTCCTCCTCCCATTCGGTGGTGATGCGAGGCTCCATGCTTGTTTTTCTGCAGGCCGCAGCCGGCAAGTTCCGGGCCCCGGGGAACTGCGCCGGCTCGTAGTGAGACTTTCGATGAACGCGACCATATCCTAAACCTCGGAGGCGCTCAAAGGAGAGGAATTCAGTCGTACCACGGTTTAGCAAGCGGCCGCAGAGCGAGGATTCGAGTCAGTCTGCAGCCGGGAAGCCGGTGCCGGTGACCTAGGGCGCGAGCGATCCCAGGTACGCGGAGAGATTGACAATATCTTCGTCAGTGAGCCTGTCGGCGGCAGGCTTCATCAGTGCGGCCTCGGCGCCGTTTCGCGTCCCATCCCTGAAGCGGTAAAGCTGGCGCGCGATGTAGATCGGATGAACGCCGGTGAGCCTCGGCACATTGCCCACCCCTCTCAGGTCCGGACCGTGACAAATCGCGCACGGGACCGTTCTACCGCTGCCGCCGGTCTGGGCAAGTTCCTTGCCTTTCGCGATGCTCCCGACGGGGACGTAGGCGATGAATCCCGAATTCGGATCGCGCAAGCGCGCTCGCGCCCGATCCTCGGGCACGGTAATGATACGGTTGCCGATCGGCTCGGTGCCGCCACCCGGTTCAACGAAGCGCATCCGACCGTCGCCCACGAACGTCTCCGGCACGGTGTCGGCTTCGACGACTCGGGTGAACGGGTGGAGCTTGAGCCTGGCAAACCACGCCGCCGCCTGTTGTGACTCGTCCCCGGATACGGCTACTGCAATCTTGTTCATCCTCGGCACGTCGATTCTGCTGCCGGCCTTGAAATCCTTCATCTGTTGAACCATGTACGCCGCGCTAAGGCCCGTGAGGTCGGCGGACTCGGGGTGGCCGAGTCCGGACAGGAGGTGACACGCGCCGCATGCCAATGCGTCGCCGTGCCCCTTCAGGACGATCGCTGGCGGATCCGGACGCTGGTCGGGGAACCAATCCGGCGGATTCAGCAGATCATCGATCTGTTGCTGTGTGTAGCTTGCCGGGCTACCGGCCAGCGTCTGAGGTTCCGGGCCCGCCGGCGGAAGCCTTTTCTCCACCTTCAAGGGAAATGCCCACGACGGATAGTCGGCCGCCGGCGCCGGCGGCTGTTGCGACTGCGTTGCGGTTGACAGCGCAAGCAGCGACGCGAGGCCGAACGCCCATACCGTTTTGCTCACGAGAGCCTCCCTGCAACTGGCCAGACTGAATTCCTGCCCCGCGCCGCAAATCCCGAAGTCGGGCCGCCGGGATTCCGGCTTCCCATCTTCATGCACAGGCGGCATTTGCCCGCATCCATGCGGGTCACTTCGACCAGCGGCGTGTTTCCGATAAGGTCGAGTACTTGTTGCGCAGGCACTGAGCGGTCTCCCGAGGCGCAATGATTCGTTGGCAGCAGGTGTCGGACATCTGGCGCAGAAAGACGTTGCGGATGAGACGGCATGAAGCAACGGGGAAAGTTTAACCCGGACAGGCTGACACTGGAACGCAGAACAACGGGTCTGGCTGTTGCCTCTCGGGAGAACTCGGGCACTGGGTCTCATGGGCAGGATTGCGTGACCCCGGTAGGCAAATTCGAGTTTATGCTAATGGAAACTTGTTCATACCATTACGAACACGTTTCTAGCGATAAAAATGTTGGGGAGGGGTTCGTCGCGAGCCTCGCGCGACCCGGCGGCAACATCACCGGGCTTACCCTTCAGGTGCAAGATCTGGAGAGCAAGCAGCTCGAGCTTCTCCGGGAGACACTGCCGAAACTCGCGCGCGTCGGGATTCTCAGGAACGTCAACACGGTGTTTCGTGAAGAAGAGAAGAAGCCGCTCGAAGCAGCCAGGAGGGCGCTCAGGCTCGAGCTGAAGGACTTTCCGATCAGGAGGCGCGAGGACCTCGCTCCAGCGTTCGCGGCGATGAGGCGGGCCAGCATCGGAGCCGTCCTCGTCCGAAGGGACCCCCTCGTCCTCGAGCCGAACCACGCGGAAGTTGTCGCGCTCATGCTCAAGCACCGCCTGCCCGCGATCCACCACTTCCCCCAGTTCGTAGAGGCTGGGAGTCTCATGTCCTACGGCGTGAACATCGCGGAGGTCCACCGTCGCTCGGCGGCGTTCGTCGACAAGATCCTCAAGGGCGCCAGGCCCGCTGACCTACCCGTGGAACAGCCAGCCAAGCTGGAGCTGTTTCTCAACATGAGGACGGCGAAGGTGCTCGGGCTGACGCTCCCGCAGTCGCTTCTGATACGGGCGGATCGCGTCGTCGAGTAATGGCCTATATCGATAGCGTCGGCCGTGGGTAGGGGGTCGTGGTCGAGGTCGTGGGGTCATCAGGGGTCGTGGGGTCATCAGCAGGGTCGTGGGGTCAGGTCTTGCCTTTTGCCTTCTCCGCCCGCGCAATCAAACGACTGAGGCACAGGAGAGCAGGGTTGGGTCTTGAAGTATCCGTTTCCTATGGTTCAAGACCTGACCGGAGAACCCTTACCAACCTGCCGTTGAACCGGAGACGCGGAACAGCGGCGTCCTGCTTGGCTGGCGTGTTCGCCGCGCCCAGGTGAACGGCATTCCCTTAGGTTGTAGAGAAAGTCCGAAGTCGATCAACCCAAGAAAATAGACGCGATATAAGCCGCGATTCGATAGGATTGGAATTCAACGATCGACTGCACTGCGATCTCCTCGCGGAACGTATCGTCGAGCGTGGCAGCGGCAACGATTTCAGGCACCAACAAAATCGAGGTTCTTTCGTTGGGCCATCAATCATGGTTGTTTTAGGGCTTTTTCTACAGCCTCGTTAGAACCCACACACGCGAAATATATGGTCAAGACCGTTGCCCATCCGATCTATCAGTTGAAGGTCACCCTCGCGGGGGTCCGGCCACCAGCCTGGCGTCGGTTGTGCGTACCGGGCTCCATCAATCTGAAAAAGCTGCACCAGGTCCTGCAAGTCGCGTTTGGGTGGACAGACTCCCACTTTCACCAGTTTGAAATTGCTGGCCAGATTTATGGAACCCCAAACTCCGAGTATGCGAACACAACGCGAAATGAAGCGCGAGTTCGGTTGAACGAAGTCCTGCTCAAGGAAAAGGACTTCATGATCTACGAGTACGATTTCGGCGACGGATGGGAACATAAGGTGGTGCTTGAGAAGATTATTCCATCCGCACCTGACCTCTCGACTCCAAGCTGCATTGCCGGTGCCCGTGCTTGTCCCCCCGAGGACTGCGGCGGGGTCGGCGGCTACGAAGAGTTCCTGGAGGCAATTGGAGATCCGCTTCACCCCGAACACGAAGCGATGCTCGAATGGATCGGAGGAGAGTTCGATCCAGAATACTTCGACCCGGACGAGGTCAATGATGAGCTCGCAGCCCGGATACGCGGGATCTAACCCCGCGATGTAGCGACCGAAACCTCTCCGCGGTCGATGGTGTACACCATGTCGAGGATTTCCTCCGAGTGCGAGAGATCGGACTCGGTGAGAATGACCGAGAGTCCCTGGGTTTTCAGCCCGGCAATCACTTCCGCGAGCCGGTGCGCCAGCACCGGTGCCACGCCCTCGAACGGCTCGTCGAGCAGCAGCAGCTTGGTGCCGCACATCAATGCGCGCGCCAGCGCCACCAGTTTCTGCTGGCCGCCGGAAAGCTGCAGCGCCTTGCGGTCGGCGAAGGCTTCGACTTCGGGAATCATCCTGTAGACCTGCGCCAGTCGCGCCTGCGGTACTGCAATGCGCGCCGCCCAGGCCGGGATCAGTATGTTTTCCTCGACGGTCAGCTGCGGAACGAGGCGCCGGTCCTCAGGCATGTAACCGATGCCGCTGCGTGCACGCTGGTGGGTCGGCATCCTGTCGAGCGGCACTTCGTCGAAGCGGATCGTGCCCTGGCGCGCCGGGAAAATACCCATCACCGAGCGCATCAGCGTGGTCTTGCCGGCGCCGTTGCGGCCGATCAGGCCGGCGAACTTTCCGGTCGGCACGCCCATGCTCACCCCGCGCAGGACGCTGACCGACTGGATGGAGACGTCGAGCTCTTCAATGCGTAGCATGCTTACCTCCGCCGGCAGCGCGCGCCTCGCCGGTCACGTACTTGCGCACCTCGGCGTCGTCGAGAACGATGCCGGGTTCGCCGTCGGCGATGATCCGGCCCTCGTAAAACGCCAGCACGCGATGGGTATAGCGGTTGACGATATCCATGTCGTGCTCGACGAACAGCACCGTGACCTGCTGCGCCCGCACCGCTTCCATGACCATGTCCATCAACCCGAACTTCTCGTCCGCAGACACGCCCGATGTGGGTTCGTCGAGCAACAGGATCTTCGGCTTCACCGCCATCGCCATGGCGATGTCGAGCAGCTTGCGCACGCCCTCGGGCAGCACGCCGGCCTGCTTGTCGCGATAGCCGGTGAGATTGAAACGCTCCAGTATCGAGTCCACCGTCTCGCCGGGCGTGCCAGCATGGCGACTCGCGTCCGCCCACTTCCTGCCGCCGGAGGCCACGATGCCGACGCCGACGCGCAGGTTCTCATACACCGACAACGTGTTGAACAACTGCGGGATCTGAAACGAACGGCATATGCCGAGCCGCGTAATCTGGCGCGGCGCCAGCGGCGTGATGTCGCGGCTGCCGAAGACGATGCTGCCGGAACCGGGCTTCAGGTAGCCGGTGACCATGTTGATGAACGTGGTCTTGCCGGCGCCGTTGCTGCCGATCAAGCCCACCACGCTGTCCCGTTCGACGGCGACGTTGATGTCCGCCGCGGCGGTGACCGCGCCGAAACTCTTGTTCAGCCCCCTGGCTTCCAGGACGATGCCGGCTTCCCGAACGACCGCCATGTCAGGCCGCCTTTCGCATTCTGGTGAACAGCGACCACAACCCGCCCGGCAGGAACATGATCACCAGCAGCATCGTGGTGCCGAGCGCCATCTGCCAGGTGTTGGGCGAGTATTCGTAGGCGAAGCTGCGGATGGTTTCGAAGATGAACGCGCCGAGGAAGGGCGCCAACACGCTGCCGGTGCCGGCCAGAATGGCCACGAAGACGAACTCCCCGGAGGTGGTCCAGTAAGACATCTCGGGATCGATGTGGCCGACGCTCACTGCGGCCATCGCGCCGCCCAGCCCGGCCAGCACCGCCGACATCACGTAGTTGATATGAATCGTGTTGCGCACCGACGCACCCATGTACTCGACGCGCAATTCGTTGTCGCGGATCGCCCCGGCCAACCGGCCCATGTGCGACGCCAGGTACTTGTGCATGCATACGGCGGCGACGAAGGCGACGAGCACGGTGACTGCAAAGATCACGTAGCGCTCGAAATCGGTGCCCGCGATCCGTATCCCGAACAGCGTCTTCGCCGCGACGTTGAAGCCGTCCGAGCTGCCCAGCGCGGAGGTCTTCACCAGCAGCCCGTAGAGGATCATCGAGAATGCGAGCGAGAGCATGGCGAAGAAGATGTCTCGGTATTTGCGCAGCAGCAACCCGAGCAGCGCCGAAACCACTCCGGTGACCGCAACTGCCGCCAGCAACATGACTGCAATATCCGAGACGCCGAACAGGACATCGAGCGTACCGGCGGCGTAGGCGCCTAGACAGTAGTACAAGCCGTGGCCGAAAGACACCACACCGGTGCGCATCAGCAGCATCATGCCGAGCACGACCGCGCCATAGCACAGGGATAGCGTGATGAGGAACATGGCCCAGCGCGGCAGGAGAGGCCCCGCCACGAGCAGCACAACCAATACGCCGAAAAGAATGCGGACGGTGAAGTCGCGCTTCATATCTTTCGGGCCTCCCGCGCCAGGGTCATATCTTGCGTGCCTCCTGCACGCTGAACAGTCCCTTGGGACGCATGATGAGCACCACCGCCATGACGAAATAGATCGCGAACAAGTCGAGTTCGGGCCGGTAGTGAACCGCGGCCGAACGCACCAGGCCGACCAGGACGGCGGCCAGCGCCGCACCTGGCAGACTGCCAAGGCCGCCGATCACGACGACCGCGAAGGCGAGCACGATGGTCTCGGCGCCGATGCCGGGTTGCACCGAAATCATCGGTGCGGTGAGCGCGCCGCCGACGGCGCCGAGCATGGCGCCGACCGTGAAGGTGACGAAGTAAACCAGGCTAACGTTGATGCCCATCGCCCCGGCCATCTCGCGATCGTGAATGACCGCGACCAGCATCTTGCCGCGACGGGTCCTGGTGAGCACCCAGGCCAAAGTGACGCCGATCAGGACGGCTACGCCAAACAGCACCAGGTTATAGAGCGGATAAGTCAGGTCGCCGACGTCGAAACTGCCGAGCAGGCTGTACGGCTGGTACAGCAAGTAGGGATCGACGCCCCAGGTAAGCTTGATGAAGTCTTCCAGGATCAGGAACACCGCGTAGGTGACCAGCACCAGGACGATTTCATCCTTGCCGTACATGAAGCGCAGCAGGCCCCGTTCGATCACCGGACCGGCGATAAGCCCGACCAGAATCGCGGCGACCAGCATCACGGCGAAACTGCCCATCGGCGCGTGACCCTGGTTGATCCAGTAGCCGGCGAGAGACGCGGCGCCGTAGGCGCCCAGAGCGTACAGGCTGCCGTGGGCGATGTTCAGGATTTTCATCACGCCGTAAATCAGTGTGAGCCCGACGGCGATGATGAACAGCCACGACGAGTAGATCAGCCCGTCGATGAGGACCGCGAGGAGCTGATTCATGTCGGAACGCGCGGTCTTACCACTTGCCGGGTTTCATCCCGGACTTGATCCAGTCCAGGCTCTTCACGCCCTCGGGAGGCTGTACGCGCTCCAGCGCGTAGTACTTGATGTTGTCAACCGTGACCTGGCCATTGACCGTGCGCGTGGTGCCATAGGCGGTGCCGGTTACTGCCTGGTGGCCCTTGCCGAGCTTCATCATGACTTTGCCGGCGGGCGAATCGAAATTGAGAAACTCGAATGCCTTGATCACGTCGTCGGTGGCAGGCGCTCCGCCGCCGGCGCCACGCGCCCTCTCGTAGGCCGCCTTCAGTCCCAGAAACGCCATCACCACGCTGTAGGCCGGATAATTCGGATAGACCTCAGCGCGCTCCTTATAGATTACCCGCAGCCAGTCGTTGAGCGCGCTCTTCTGCGCGAACACGCCGTTCGGGCCGCGCGCACCGACGATGGTGCCGTCGGGCATATTGCCAGTCAGGCGGTGCAGGTAAGGTTCGCCGGCAACCAGCACCAGCTGGCTGCGATTGAACAGCCCGCGCGGCGTGGCCTGCAGCATGAATGCTTCGAGATCGCCGCCCCAGAGACTGGAATGGATCACGTCGGAGTTGGTTTGCAGAAGAGCGGAAATTTCGGGACCGTACTGCCCGGCGCCGAACTTCGGCATCTGCGAAGAAGTGATCGTGGCTTCCGGCTTGAGTGTTGCCATCACCGCAGTGAAGTCCGCCCACGAATCCTGGCCCCAGGCATAGTTCTGATTGATGCCGGCGAAGCTCTTCACGGCGGGCCGGTTCTCCAACAGGTACATAGCTCCCGCCACCGCGTCCATGGTCGCGTGCGAGCGGGTGCGGAATACGTACTTGTAGCTCGCTTCCTCGAACACGCGTGGCGTGCCGCAGTCGAACAGGATGGTGAGGGTCTTCAGTTCTTCCGCCACCGGCGCCACCGCGAGACAATCTCCGCTGGAGATGTAGCCGATGACGAAATCGACGTTCTGGCGCTCGACCAGGTTGCGCAACTCGGTCACTTGCTTGGTCGCGCCACCGGCTTCGTCCACGATCGTCAGTTCCAGCGGGGTTCCGCCGAAACCCTTGGTGTTGTAGGGCGCGGGCGCCTTGCCGGCGTTCAGCGAATCGACAATCGCTTCGGCGGCGATTTTCGCTGGTACGCCGAAAGGTCCGGCGGCCGGGCCGGAGAGGAAGGTGACCAAGCCGATGCGGATCGGCTTGTCCTGTGCATGGCCGGTTGCGCAAACAATGGTCAGCGCCGCGCCCGCAAGAACTGCGGCGGCCGTTCTCAGGGGCCGCGAAAAATTCCCGTCCATGATGTCTCCTCCCTCGTTTATTTCATGCAACAAAAAATAATCCAGCGGGCGATGAACCGCGCTGGACTATTCTGAATCCAGCTTGAATCTAGCAGCTTGACCGGCTTCGGGCAAGGTTGTACGCCCGCTGGCGGGCCGTGAATCAATCGCGAATTTCGCCGAGCAACCCGTCGATGGCGGCTTGTGCTTGGGCAAGATAAGTGCCGCCGAACAGATTCAGGTGATTGAGCAAATGGTACAGGTTGTAGAGCTGCTTGCGTACCCGATAGCCGGGGTCGAGCGGCCAAGCGTCGTCGTAGCTGCGATAAAACGCCTGAGGAAAGCCGCCGAACAGCTCGGTCATTGCGAGGTCGGCTTCGCGGTCGCCGTAGTACACCGCGGGATCGAAGATCGCCGGTTCTCCGTCCGCAAGAACCGCGGCATTGCCGCCCCACAAATCGCCGTGCAGCAGCGAAGCTTCCGGCCGGTAGCCGGCAAAGAATGCATCGAGTTCGGCGAGCAACTTCTCACCCGACGATTGCAGCCGGCCGCGGTAACCGTTGCGCTGGGCCAGCTGCAGTTGAAACCCGATCCGGCGGCTGCGCAGAAACACGATCCAGTCGCTGCACCACTGGTTGTGCTGCGGTGTGGAGCCGATGGTGTTGTCCCGGTTCCAGCCGAAGTTGGCGGCGGTGCGCCGATGCAGCAGCGCCAACCGCGCCCCGAGGGCGGCCAGGCCGCCCGTGCCGTTCCCGAGTTCGAGGTGTTCCAGCACGATCCAGGAGAAGAGCGCATCCGACCCGCAGCAGATGGGCAGCGGCACGCGTACCGCCTTTGTGGCTTCGAGTTCCATGAGCCCCGCCAGCTCTGCCTCGAACATCCCCAGCCGCCCGGCCGAGTTGAGCTTGACGAAAAAGCGTCGTTCGCCGCCTTCGAGCCGGAATGCACGGTTGATCGAGCCGCCACCGGTGGGCTCGGCGCGCGCGGCAGAGAAGGGCGAGCCGGTGGCGCGGGAGAGATCGGCCGCGATCACCTGCCAGGTTGCGGCGTGGGGCGCCGGCACCACGGCAGCCTGCGCGGAATGCGCTAGCGCGCAGCCAGCCAGGCGCGGGCGCGGCCAATCGCCGCGCGCACCTGGGTCGGCGCGGTGCCGCCGACATGATCACGCGAGGCGACCGAGCCCTCGAGCGAGAGCTTGCCGAGCGCCTCAGTGTCGATCAGCTTGGAGAATTGCCGCAACTGCTCGACGTTCAGTTGCGCGAGGCCCACACCCTTTTCGGCAGCGAAGCGCACCGCGCGCGCGACCGCCTCGTGGGCTTCGCGAAACGGCAGGCCCTTCCCGACCAGATAGTCTGCCAGGTCGGTTGCCGTGGCGTAGCCCTCCAGCAGTGCCCGGCGCATCGCATCCTTGTTGACGGTGATGCCGCCGACCATGTCGGCATAGATCCTGAGCGTGGTGGTCAGCGTGTCCACTGTGTCGAACAGAGGCTCCTTGTCTTCCTGGTTGTCCTTGTTGTAGGCGAGTGGCTGGCCTTTCATCAGGGTGAGCAACGCCACCAGGTGGCCGTTAACGCGCCCGGTCTTACCGCGCACCAATTCCGGCACATCGGGGTTCTTCTTCTGCGGCATGATCGACGAGCCGGTGCAGAACCGGTCGGCGAGCGTGATGAAACCGAAACGCGGATTCATCCACAGGATCAGTTCCTCGGACAGCCGCGACAGATGCGTCATCATCAGCGCCGCGCAGGCGCAGAACTCGATGGCGAAATCGCGATCCGACACTGCATCGAGCGAGTTCTCGCACACGCCGTCGAAGCCCAGTTCCCCGGCGACGCGCTCGCGATCGATCGGGTGGGCAGTGCCGGCGAGCGCCGCCGCGCCCAGGGGCAGCACATTGAGCCGCCTGCGGCAATCGCCGAAGCGCGCCGCGTCGCGCTTCATCATTTCGAAGTAGGCCAGCAGGTGATGCGCGAAGCTCACCGGCTGCGCCACCTGCAGATGCGTGTAGCCAGGCATGAGCGTATCGACGTGATGCTCGGCCAGATCGACCAGGCTTTTCTGGAAGGCGTGAATCAATGCAACGATTTCATCGGCAGCCCAGCGCAGGTAGAGCCGGATGTCGGTCGCGACCTGGTCGTTGCGCGAACGCCCGGTATGCAGCCGCCTGCCGGCATCGCCGACCAGATCGGTTAGCCGCTTCTCGATATTCAAATGCACGTCCTCCAGGTCAACCGACCAGTTGAACTTTTGCTGGCGGATCTCCCCGAGGATCGCGTTCATGCCGCGTTCGATATCGGCAAGATCCTTGGCTGTGATCACGCCGACCGCATGCAGCATGCGCGCGTGGGCCAGCGAGGCGGCGATATCGAACTGCGCGAGCCGCCTGTCGAAGTCGACCGACGCGGTGTAGCGCTTCACCAGATCCGCAACTGGTTCGCTGAACCGTCCGGACCAGGTTTTGCCGGCGTCGTCCGCGGGATTTTCCTTGGGTTGCATTAAGGCCTTGCCCTGTTCACAATGACTGCGTTAAGCGCCTGTTCTGGCGTGATTTTTGGCCTGAATCAGCCGATGGCAAGTATAAATCAAAACCGTCACCCCAACCTTCTTCCGAATTTCCGCAATCTGGGCGTCATGTTGCGCCTGCTGGTGATCGTGATCGCGATGACGGTTGTTGCGGCCGCACTGAAATCCTCGAACTGGACCGACATGCTCGACCAGTGGCTGGATATTTCCGCGCTGGCGCAGCCGATGGCCATTCTTTCGTTGCTGCTGCTTGGCGTCGCCGATCGCTGGCTGCACGAGCTCGACTACCCGCTGGCCGTGGCGGTGATCGTGGCCGTCGAGCTCGGCATTGTGTCCGTTGTGGTAATCGCGAACTCGGCGATATTCATGCCGGATATACCCGGTTTGGCACGCAGCTGGTTCTTTACCGCCGTGGCCACGCTGCTCGTGCTCGCCTACTTCAATCTGCGAAGCCGGATGTTGTCGCCGGCGCTGACCGAGGCGAGACTGCAGGCGTTGCAGGCGCGCATTCGCCCGCACTTTCTGTTCAACAGCATCAATGCGGTGCTGTCCCTGGTGCGCAGCGAACCGCGCCGTGCCGAGACGGCACTCGAAGACCTTGCCGACCTGTTCCGCGTGCTGATGGCCGACAATCGCGATCTGGTGCCGCTCGAGCGCGAAGTCGAACTGTGCCGCCAGTACCTCGGTCTGGAAGCGCTGCGGCTCGGCGATCGGCTGCGGGTGGAGTGGCAGTTGGACAAAATGCCCGGGGACGCGCTGGTGCCGCCGTTACTGTTGCAACCGCTCCTGGAAAACGCGGTCTATCACGGCATCGAGCCGTCGATGGAGCCGGGGATCATCAGCATCCACATCTTCAACGATCGCGACCGGGTGCACATGTTGCTGCGCAATCCCTTCCGCAAGGAGGGCAGTCATCACGCCGGCAACAGGATGGCGCTTGCCAACATCAGGGAGCGGTTATCGCTGCATTTCGACGCCGAAGCCAGCCTGCAAACCCGCGACAGTGACGGCCAATATGAGGTACGCATCACGCTTCCGTACATGAGGGAGGGAAGGTGAGCAAGCATCCCCAATCGTTGCGGGTGGTGATTACCGACGACGAGGCGCCGGCGCGCAGCCGCATCAGGGATCTGCTGGAAGACTGCGCCGGCAGCTTTCCGATCGAGCTCGCAGGCGAGGCCGCGAGCGGTCGGGAACTGTTGACGCTGCTGGAGGAAACGCCCGCCGACGTGGTGCTGCTGGACATTCGCATGCCGGAAATGGATGGTCTCGAAGTGGCGCAGCACATGCTGAAGCTGCCCGAACCGCCGTCGGTGATTTTCACCACCGCCTACAACGACTACGCCCTGAAGGCGTTCGAGTTGCACGCAGTCGATTATCTGTTGAAGCCCATCCGGCTGCGGCGGCTGCACGACGCACTCACCAGGGTGCGCGCGATAACCCCGCTGCGGCTCGACGTATTGCAGCAGATCACTCCGGACGCGCGTACCCATCTTTCGGTGCAGGAGCGCGGGAAGGTGGTGTTGATTCCGGTGCGCGAAATTCTCTATCTGCGAGCCGAGTTGAAATACGTGACCATTCGCACCGCTGCGCGCGAATACCTGCTGGAAGAATCGCTGTCGAAACTCGAGCAGGAGTTTTCCGGGCAGTTCGTGCGTATCCACCGCAGTTGCCTGGTGGCGAAAGCGCATATCACCGGTTTCGAGAAAGAGGGCGGCGACAGCGGTGAGGCGCATTGGGTGGTGACACTGGCCGGACTGGATGAAAGACTGCCGGTGAGCCGCCGCCAGCAACACATCGTCAAGGAACTTGGGCGCAACGTCCTGTGAGCGCGCGGAACTGCACCGTGTTCCTTTTGCTGGTCGCCGGAGCGGCATCCGGCGCGCAGGGTACCGAAGCGCTCGGATCGCGGCTTTCCGATCTCGACCGCAGGCTTTACTCGTGCGTCGAGACCGGTGCGCGCACCCTGTGCCGGGCCGGGGGCAAGTCCCTCAAGCATCTGGGATTGCCGGTTCTGGGGATGACGCTCGAGTACCGCGGAGAACTTCTGAATCGAACTACGGTCCTGTTCGATGAGGCGCGTTTTGCCGAAGTCGAAGGCCGCCTGACGGCGCGGTTCGGCGCGCCCGAGGTTCATGACGAACAGTTGCGCAGCGGCATGGCAGGCGCGATCGTCAATCGGGTGCGCGTCTGGCGCAGAGCCGACGACGTCGCGATGCTGGAGCAGTTTTTCGGGAGGATCACTAGTTCCGCGCTGCGCTATCTGACCTCGGAAGACTACCGGGAACTCATGCGTGCCCGCGATGCCGTGCGCGTTCGCGGCACGCGAGATCTTTAGTACCGCATCGCGCAAGTCCCGCTGAAAACAGCGAAGAATTGTCCTATGATTCCAAATCGGCGCAGATCCTCTTCAACCAAATGCAAGGAAATCAAGAATGGCTGCTGATCTTGGCATCGAGGAGAAAGACCGGGTACAGATCGTGGATGGCTTGTCGAAACTGCTTGCCGACACCTACACGCTGTACCTGAAGACCCACAATTTTCACTGGAACGTGACCGGTCCGATGTTCCAGACGCTGCATCTGATGTTCCAAACCCAGTACACCGAGATGTGGGCCAGCGTCGATCTTATTGCCGAGCGCATCCGCTCGCTGGACGCGCCGACGCCCGGAACCTACGCCCAGTTCTCCAAGCTCGCCTCGATCAAGGAAACACCTGGCGTGCCCAAGGCCCAGGACATGATCAAGATTCTGCTGGAGGGACACGAAGCGGTCACGCGTACGGCGCGCAAGGTTTTTCCCGCCGCCGAGAGCGGCAACGACCAGCCGACCATGGATCTGCTCACCCAGCGCATGGAAGTGCACGAGAAAACCGCATGGATGCTGCGCAGCCTGCTGGAGAAGTGATGCATTTGTGCCGACCGGCCTAGGCTGGTCGAAGAAGTAGAGTGTTTTTGGGCCGCCACCAATATTGCGAGGGCGGCCCAAGTTTGCCGTCCCCCTGGACCCAAACCCTTGTCGTCTGTCAAGAATCCTCCGTCCCGAATTGTCATCGCCACTCGCGAAAGCGCGCTCGCTCTGTGGCAGGCGCGCCACATCGAGAGGAGTCTGCACGACCTCTACGACGGAATCGAGACGAAATTGCTGGGCGTAACCACGCAGGGCGACCGCATGCTCGACACCTCGCTTGCCAAGATAGGCGGCAAGGGCCTGTTCGTGAAGGAACTGGAGTCGGCGCTCGAATCCGGCGAGGCGGATATCGCGGTGCACTCGATGAAAGACGTGCCGATGAATCTGCCCTCCGGGTTCACGATCGCCGCCATCACCAAGCGCGAAGACCCGCGTGACGCCTTCGTCTCCAACGAGTTCCGCGACTTGGAGTGCCTGCCGCCGGGAAGCCGCGTCGGCACCTCCAGCCTGCGGCGCGAAAGCCAGTTGCGCGCGCGTTTTCCTCTTCTCGAGGTCGAGCCGTTGCGCGGCAACGTGCAGACGCGGTTGCGCAAACTCGATGATGGGCGCTATGCCGCGATCATCCTCGCGGCGGCCGGACTCAAGCGGCTTGGCCTGTCTGCCCGCATCGCCTGCCTGCTTACCCCCGAGCAGAGCCTTCCCGCAGTCGGCCAGGGCGCGCTCGGCATCGAGTGCCGTGCCGAACGCAGCGACCTGGTTGCGGCGATCGTGCCGCTTGACGATGCCCCCACCCGTTGGTGCGTGGAGGCCGAACGGGCGGTGAGCCGCGCGCTCGCGGGAAGCTGCCAGGTGCCGCTGGGCGGATATGCCGAGCTGACCAACGGCCGGGCCCGGTTGCGCGGATTCGTCGCCAGTCCCGACGGCGTGCGCATGGTGTACGACGAGATCTCCGGTTCGGCGGCAGACTCGCCTTCCGATCTCGGCGCAGCGCTTGCCGAGCGCCTGATTGCCAAGGGTGCGCGCGAAATCCTCGCCGCGCTGGGCGGATAGCAGACGTGCGCGGGACGGGAGGCAAACAACCGCTGGCGGGCATCGGTGTCCTGGTAACCCGGCCCGAGCATCAATCGCAGCGACTGGCGGAGCTGATTCGCAGCCTCGGCGGCGAACCGCTGCTGTTTCCGGCGATGGAGATCGTGGCGCTACCGGATGGGGCGATTGCGCCGGTACTGAAGCGTCTGCCGCAGTTCGACCTGGCGATCTTCACCAGCCCGAACTCAGCGCGGCTGGCGATGCAACGCATCGCGCAGGCAGGCGGCCTGCCTGCCGACATGCGCGTGGCCGTGCTGGGCCCTGGAACCGCCGCCGAGTTGAATAAATTCGGCGTGCGCGAGATGATCACGCCGGAAGCGGATTTCGACAGCGAGGCTTTGCTGGATGCATTGTCCGGGCTGAAGTTCGCCGAAAAGAGGGTGGTGATTTTTCGCGGGCAGGGCGGGCGCGAGTTGCTCGGCGAGTCGCTGCGCCGGCGTGGCGCCGAGGTGGAATACGCGGAGTGTTACCGGCGCGCAAAACCGCGGCGCGACTTGGCAGAACTGCTGCCGCTGTGGCAGCAAGGCAGTCTGCGGGCCTGCCTGGCCACCAGTTCGGAAATCGTGACCAACCTCTTCGACATGGCCGGAGAAGCGTGCCAGCCGTGGTTATGCCAGACTCCAATGTTCGTATCCCATCCGCGCGTCGCCGCCACCGCGTTTGCCTTCGGCGTGCATACGGTTTTCGTCACCGGTATGAGAGACGAGGCGCTGGCGTCGGGACTGGAGACCTGGTTTGGAAGACTGCGCCGGGTTCAGCCCGTGGCCTGACCGTCTTAATCTGGGAAATATGGCCGAACCATCAACCGAACAGCAAACCGTTGCCGATACGCGGGCTGCGGCACAGCCGCAGCGACGCTCGCGACTTGCCGTCATGGCGTTGCTGCTGGCATTGGCCGCGACTGCGCTGGCCGGTTGGCAGTGGTATGACGCGCGCAAGCGCTTCGACGTACTGCAGCAGGATGTGGCCAGGCGCCTTTCTGAAGCCGATGCCCTGGGCCGCGACACGCGATCCCTGGCCGGTCAGTCGCGCGATGAATTGCGCGATGTGGTGGCGCGCCTCGGGCAGCTCGAGGCGCGCTTGGTAGAAACTCAGAACCAGCGTTTGGCGCTCGAATCGCTCTACAGGGATCTGTCGGGCAGCCGCGACGAATGGGTGCTGGCCGAAGTCGAGCAGGCACTGCTGATCGCAAACCAGCAACTCCAGCTTGCCGGCAACGTCAAAGCCGCGCTGATCGCGCTGGAGACTGCCGACGCGCGCCTGGCGCGCATGGATCGTCCACAGTTGACCGCATTGCGGCGGGTGATCAGCCAGGATATCGAGCGGCTAAAGGCCGCGCCATACGTGGACGTGGTCGGCATGGCGCTGCGTCTGGACAACGTGATGACGGCGGTCGATACGCTGCCCCTGGCCATGGAAGAGCGACCGCATTATCCGGCCAGCGATGCGGCTGCGCCGGCGAGCGGCGGTTTCTGGGCCAATCTGTGGCACGAAACCATGCAGGACCTGCGTCGCCTGGTGCGCATCCAGGACGCCGAAAAACCGGAAGCTCCGCTGCTATCCCCGGAGCAGGCTTTCTTCCTGCGCGAGAATCTGAAGCTGCGTCTGCTCGGGGCGCGGCTGGCATTACTGACGCGCGACGAGACCAGCTTCAAGGCCGATCTCGGCGCGGCTTCGGACTGGCTGCAACGCTTCTACGACACCGGCAGCAAACCGGTCGCTGCCGCGCTGTCCACCGTGAAGCAGCTGGCGCAGTCGGAGGTCAATATCGAGCTTCCGGACATTTCCGCGAGCCTGGACGCAGCGCGCAATCTCAGGACGGTGCGCGAGCGCACTGCGCGCTGAGCATGATTCGCCATCCGATGCAGGGGGCAGTCTGATGCGGGGTCTGGTGTGGGTAGTCGGACTCTTCGCCGTCGCCGTCGGACTGGTGCTGGCGGCGCGCTACAACAACGGCTATGTACTGTTGGTGCTGCCGCCCTGGCGTGCCGAGCTTTCGCTCAATCTGGCGATTCTCATCGCAGCATTGGCCGTCGTGGTCGCGTATCTGGTAATGCGCGCGATCATGGTTTCGATCGCCATGCCGGGCCGGGTGCGGGCTTATCTCAAGCGCCGCAACGAAAACAGGGCGCGCGCCACTTTCAACGAGGCGCTAGTCAATTTCTTCGAAGGCCGCTTCGGTAAGGCCGAGAAGGCGGCCGCTGCGGCGCTCAAGGCGGGTGAGTCGCCGGCCCTTTCCGCAATTTTGGCGGCGCGTGCCGCGCACGGCATGCGCGCATTTTCCACCCGCGACGATTATCTGGCCAAGGCCGCGGGCCACAATCCCGTCGAAGACAGCATGCGATTGATCGCGCAGGCCGAGATGCTGCTGGACGAACGCCGCTACCACGACGCGCTCGACGTGCTGAAGCGCCTGCCGGAGAGCCACACGGCCGCGTTGCGGCTGGAGCTGCGCGCGCAGCAGATGGCAAAGAACTGGGACCGCGTACTGGCGCTGATTCCGCAACTGGATAAGCGCAAGGTGTTCGAACGGCCGGTGGTCTCGCAACTGCGCCGCCACGCGATCATCGAGAACCTGAAGCTCAAGGCGCTGGATGGCAAAGCGCTGCGCGAGTACTGGGACAAGCTGCCGGCGCAGGACCGGCAGGAACCGCGCATCGCCGCAGCGGCGGCACGGTGCTTCGTCGATCTCGGTGCGTGTGCGGAGGCGCATCGCATCGTCGAGGACGGCGTAGAGCGGATCTGGGACCAGGGACTGCTGGCGCTATATTCCGAATGCCTGGGGGAAGACGTCCGGCAGCAGTTGGAGCGTGCCGAGAAATGGCTGCAAGCGCATCCGCGCGATGCGGTGCTGCTGCTCACGCTGGGCCGGCTGTGCGCGCACCAGGGTTTGTGGGGCAAGGCCCGCAGTTACCTCGAGGCGAGCCTGTCGATCGAGCCCACCCATTCGGCGCACCTGGAAGTGGCGCGATTGCTGGAGCGCGAGGGCAAGGTCGAACAGGCTGCGACCCACTACCAGAAGGCGCTCGAGGTCACGCTCGGCCAATTGAAGCACTACGGCGGCGGGCGCAGACAGCCGGTGCTCTGATCTCGTGCATCGGACCAGCGAGCAATACCGCGAAATCCGGAAAGAGTACCGCCAGGTCAGCAAGACACCAGCAAAAACAGAAGCTAGGCAAGGCAGGGATCAAGCTTTGCTTGGTGTCTTTGCTCCATGGCAGCGAGTTGTTTTTTTCGCACTTTTGCGGTGAAACGCCTTTGAAAGCCGTTCGATGAACGCACCCGGCCAGAATCCAGCCGTCCCGGACAAGGAATCGCCTCTGCGCGAAGATATTCGCCTCCTCGGGCGCATACTCGGTGACACCCTGCGCGAACAGGAGGGGGAGGCGGTTTTCGATCTCATCGAACGCACCCGGCAGAACGCCATCCGCTTCCGCCGCGACCGCGACCCGGACGCCAGGCGCGAACTCGAGACCACGCTCAACAAGCTCGACCCGGTGCGTACCATCGCGGTGGTGCGGGCATTCAGTTTCTTCTCGCAACTTGCCAATATCGCCGAAGACCAGCATCACAATCGCCGCCGTCGCGCGCACCTGATAGCGGGTTCGCCGCCGCAGGAGGGAAGCGTTGCGCTGGCGCTGGCCCGTGGCCGCGCCGCCGGGTTGCGGGCGGAGAAGGTCACGGCATTCTTCCGTGACGCGCTGATTTCGCCGGTGCTGACCGCGCACCCCACCGAAGTACAGCGCAAGAGCATTCTCGACTGCCAGCTGGAGATCGCCCGGTTGCTGACCGAACGGGACCGCATGCAGCTCACGCCCGACGAGCTGATGCAGAACGAAGAGGCGCTGCGCCGCGTAGTGCTGACGTTGTGGCAGACCCGGGTGCTGCGGGAGCTGCGGCTGACGGTGAACGACGAGATCGAGAACGGTTTGTCGTACTACCGGTACACCTTCCTACGGCAACTGCCGCGGCTGTACGCGGAAATCGAGGACCTGCTGGCGCGACAGGGCTTTGGACGCGCGCCGCTGGCCGGATTCCTGAAACTGGGGAGCTGGATCGGCGGCGACCGCGACGGCAATCGTTACGTGACTGACGAGGTGATGCGGCACGCGCTGACCCGTCATTCCTCGACGGCGATGGACTTCTATTTCGAGGAGATCCATAGGCTCGGCGGCGAACTGTCCCAATCGGTGCGCATCGTCGAAACCACGCCCGAGCTGGAGCAGCTGGCGGCGCAGTCGCCGGACACCTCAGAACATCGCCGCGACGAGCCGTATCGGCGCGCGCTCACCGGCATCTACGCGCGGCTCGCCGCGACCTCGCGCCTGCTCGATCATCATGTTCCCGATCGCCGCGCGATCGCCGAGGCGCCCCCCTACCGCGATAGCGCGGAATTTGCGCATGAACTGGCGGTATTGGCTGATTCGCTGGCGGCTAACGGTTCGGAGCGGGTGGCGCGCGGGAGGCTGCGCGGTCTGCACCGTGCAGCGGTCATTTTCGGCTTTCATCTGGCGCCGCTTGACATGCGTCAGCACAGCGGCGTGCACGAGCAGGTGATCGCCGAACTGTTCGCGCTCGGGGCACGCCGCGAGGGTTACGCCGCCTTGCCGGAAGTGGAACGCAGCGCCTGGCTACTGGAGGAATTGCGGCTGCCGAGGCTGCTGCGCTCGCCTTACCTTGCCTACAGCGAAGACGTCAGTAAGGAACTCGCCATCCTCGACACCGCGGCAGAAATGCATCGCCGCTACGGCGCAGAGGCGTTGCCCAACTACATCATCTCCAAGGCCGACGGCGTCAGCGACCTGCTGGAGGTGGCGTTGTTGCTGAAAGAGGTAGGGCTGCTGCGGCCCGGCGAGACGCCGCGTCTCGACGTCAACATCATTCCGCTGTTCGAGACTATCGCCGATCTGCAGGGTTGTGGCCCGATCATGGGCCAGTTATTCTCAGTTCCCTACTACCGGGCGCTGCTGGCGAGCCGCGGCAACGTGCAGGAAGTGATGCTCGGCTACTCCGACAGCAACAAGGACGGTGGCTTCCTTACCGCCAACTGGGAGTTGTACAAGGCGGAGGTCGAGTTGGTGAGGGTGTTCGCGCGCCACAATGTCGAGTTGCGCCTGTTTCACGGCCGCGGCGGCACAGTGGGGCGTGGCGGCGGGCCAAGCTACCAGGCGGTGCTGGCGCAGCCGCCGGGCAGCGTTGCCGGACAGATCAGAATCACCGAGCAGGGCGAGGTGATCGCCAGCAAGTATTCCGACCCCGACATCGGGCGGCGCAACCTGGAAACGCTGGTTGCGGCCACCTTCGAGGCGACGCTGCTAGAGCCTGCCCGCATGGAGAGGGCCGAGTATCTCGAAGTGATGCAGGAAATGAGCGCAACCGCATTCTCAGCTTACCGGAGCCTGGTGTACGAAACCCCGGGTTTCGTGCAGTTCTTCCGCACCGCGACGCCGATTACCGAGATTGCCGACCTGCACGTCGGCAGCCGCCCGGCTTCGCGGAAGAAGTCCGACCG
>DASYUW010000110.1:0-2059 GCA_036000845.1 Burkholderiales bacterium | reverse complement strand
GGCCGTGGATTGTCTGTCGAGCGCCTGCTGCAGGATCTGCACAGCGGGCGCATCGTTGGCTCCTGGGGTCCGTGGTTTATGGATGCCGCCGCAATCGTGTTCGTGATTCTGGCAATCACGGGAATCAACTATTGGTGGACCCGACGCGGGCGTATGCCGGTGTCTCCGAAGCCAAACGGCGACCGGAGGAAGGACGAGTGACCGAGCGGAGCTCGATTCCCAGGAGGATCAACCGCCGACGATTTCTGCAGATTTCAGCAACTGCGGCCGCCGGCGCGGTGCTCCCTGCCCTCGCCGCCGTATCGCGCCCGCGGCTGCACGTACGACGGGGTGTTCTGCTCGGTGCCGAGACGGAGCTCCAGCTCTATCACCCCGACGTGCAGACAGCACGCACAGCAATCGATGCGTGTTTTTCCGAGGTGCGCCGGCTGGAAGCCATATTCAGCCTTCAGCGGCCGGACTCGGCGCTGTCGCGCCTAAACCGTGCCGGTAGTCTCAGTAACCCACCGGTGGAGCTGGTCGCGCTGCTCGACACTGCTGCCGGCTTCAGTCGCGCCACCGGCGGCGCGTTCGACGTGACGGTGCAGCCCCTGTGGGAGCTCTACGCGCACCACTTCGCAGCGGTCACTGCGGACCCAAACGGGCCGGCCCTGTCCGATATCCAGCGCGCGCTAGCTTGCGTCGATTACCGTCAAGTGGAGGTGAGCCACACGCTCGTCGCCTTCAACCAGCTCGGAATGGCCGTCACTCTCAATGGCATCGCACAGGGTTTCATCACCGATCGTGTCACTGAAATGCTGCGCGACCGAGGCTTCGAGCATGTGCTGGTGAATATGGGCGAGATGCGCGCACTGCGCGGCCATCCCGATGGAACTCCTTGGCGCGTCGGAATCGCAGATCCGGAGCAACCTTGGCGCAGCCTGCACACGCTGCCTTTGATCGACCGGGCTATCGCCACCTCGGGCGGCTACGGCATGCTCTTTGATGCCGACGGTCGCCACCATCACCTGTTCGATCCGCACACGGGCACCAATCCTCACTATTACCGCAGCGTGTCAGTGATCGCGCCCGATGCCACGACGGCCGATGCGCTATCGACAGGGCTTTCCGCCCTCGCACCCGAAGCCGCGCTGCATGTGGTGAACGCCCGGCGGGAGGTCAGTGCCATTTTGATCGGGACCGACGGCAAGACATGGACGTAGGAATGTCACTTCCGCGCATTCCGGATTGCATGAATGGCATCACCGACTGAGCCATGCTCTTCCGGACACCCTGAAGATGAGTGCAGTCGGGGTCGTCGCCTGATCTGGGCAAAAATGATTATGATTCGCGTTTTTCGACACCGGTAATGCCTTCCAAATGATCGCCTTTATGTTCAGAGTCTTATCCGGAGCATTCGCTGCGCTACTGACTGTTGGAGCGCTTGCGGACCCCCTCCCGGCGCAAAGCGCCCAACAAGTGCTCCACCTCCTCGATTACGTCGCGGTCGAGTATCCCCAGTTCGTCAAGTCCGGCAAAGTCATCAACGCGGACGAGTACGCCGAGCAAGTCGAGTTCTCTGCTCAGGTCGCAGACGCCGTCAGGAATTTCCCGCCACATCCGGAAAAGGACGCACTGGTGGCGTCGGCGGCAATCTTAGCCAGCCTGATCGCCGACAAAGGGGACAGCGCCAAGGTCTCGCAGGGTGCGCGCGATTTGCAGCGTGGCCTGATCAAGGTTTACGGAATTCAAATCGCGCCAGTGCGCGCACCCGACCTGAGCAATGCGGCCACGCTCTATCAGTCGAACTGCGCGGCCTGCCACGGCGCCGCGGGCGACGGCAACGGTCCGCAAGCTGGCGCGTTCGAGCCGCGGCCGACGAATTTTCAGGATCATGCCCGCCAGTTCGAGCGCAGCGTGTACGGTCTGTACAACACCATCAGCCTCGGCGTCGAGGGCACTTCGATGCCGGCCTTCGGCAATCTGCGCGCAGATGAGCGCTGGGCACTGGCGTTCTACGTAAGTCAGTTCGTCTCCACTGAGGAGGAACGCGACCAGGGCAGGCAACTCTGGGAGCGCC
>DASYUW010000109.1:0-8027 GCA_036000845.1 Burkholderiales bacterium | reverse complement strand
TAGTCCGAGAGCTTGCAGACCTCGAATTTGCATTCGGGATGCGAAATCACCAGCCCTTCCGGATGCTGGTTGCGGAACTTCAGAACGTGCTGCGGCTGGAACATCTGATGCACCGAGCAGTGCCCTTTCCAGAGAAGCAGGCGGGCCGCCTTGATCTGCTCGGCCGAGAGGCCGCCCATCGGTTCGTCCGGATCCCATACCAGCATCTCCTCGAGCGGGATGCCCATCTTGTAGCCGGTCCAGCGGCCGAGGTGCTGGTCGGGAAAGAACAGCACTTTCGCGCGGCGCGCAAACGACCACTCCAGGATCTGTTTCGCGTTCGAGGACGTGCAGACGATGCCGCCATGCTCGCCGCAGAAGGCCTTCAGATCCGCGGCCGAGTTGATATAAGTGGCCGGCGTGACGTGCTGGTCGGGGTCGAGCACTTCGCCGAGCTCGCGCCAGGCGCGCTCGACTTTCGACACGCTGGCCATGTCCGCCATCGAGCATCCGGCTGCCATGTCGGGAAGCACGGTGATCTGACCGGGCTTGCACAGGATGTCCGCGACTTCGACCATGAAGTGCACGCCGCAGAACACGATGTACTCGGCGTCGGTTTGCGAGGCCAGCTTGGAGAGCTTAAGCGAGTCGCCGGTCAGGTCGGCGTGCTTGTAGACATCGGCGCGCTGGTAATGGTGGGCGAGAAGGGCTACACGCTTGCCGAGCTTTATCTTGGCCGCAACAATGCGCGCCTCGCAGTCGTCATCCTGCAGGCGGCTGTAGTGGTCGAAAGCGGTTGCGCTGGCTTGCATGGTGTGCGGCTCCTCATCGGCCCCGGTAAATCTGGAACGAAAACCTTATCACACTAAGACCGGAAATCGCGATCATTGTTTCAACCGGCTTTACAGGTGTTCGGGCAAAGTTCTGAGCACCTGTGCGTTGCTCCAGGAAAAGACCTTGTCGGCGGCTCGGTCATGCGGCATCCAGACGTAGCCAAGATGCTCGCCCGGCGCAATTTTCACCGGCAGCGGCCCGGGCAAGCACAAGCCGAACACATGTTCGACGTTGCGGGTAATGCCCGGAGCATAGCGCCAGCGCCACTCCGGGTAGATCTCGTACTCGTTGCGCATGTTCCAGTCGGTAAGCTCGAATGCCTCGGCATCCAGGCCGGTCTCTTCCACCACTTCCCGCGCAGCGGTCTGACGCAGTGTCTCGCCCTCATCCTGGCTGCCGGTGACCGACTGCCAGAAGCCGGGGTGATCCGCGCGCTCCAGCAGCAGCACCTGCAGGTCGGGGGTGTGGATCACCACCAGCACCGAAATCGGGATCTTGTAGGTGTTCAAGATCTAACCGCGTGAAACGCAATGGACGCCAAGGTACGCAATGGAAAGCGAACATCGAGCACAAGAATTTGATCCCCAGGAATCGAGATGAACCTGCCAACCAAGAGCCGGATCGCGTTCAAGATTCCTTTGGTGTACCGATTTGCCTCTTGATATTGGTTTTCCGTTGCGTACCTTTGCGTCTTTTGCGTTGAACGCTTTTACTGGGTTTTCGCAGTTTCGCTCTTGCGCAGGCGGATGTGCAGCTCGCGCAGCTGCTTCTCGTCCACCGGGCTGGGGGCCTTGCACATCAGGTCCTGCGCCCGCTGGGTCTTGGGGAAGGCGATAACGTCGCGGATGGACTCGGCGCCCGCCATCATGGCGACGATGCGGTCCAGGCCGAAGGCCAGTCCGCCGTGGGGCGGCGCGCCGAACTGAAGCGCTTCCAGCAGGAAGCCAAATTTCTTCTGCGCGTCGTCCGCACTGATCCCCAATACCCTGAATACCCTGGATTGCACCTCCTGGCGATGGATACGCACCGATCCGCCGCCGATTTCCCAGCCGTTGAGCACCATGTCGTAAGCCTTCGACAGCGCCTTGCCGGGATCGGCTTCGAGATACGCCTCGTGGCCGTCCATCGGGCTGGTGAAAGGATGATGCAGCGCGTCCCAGCGCTTGTCCTCCTCGTTCCATTCGAACATCGGGAAATCCACCACCCACAGCGGCCGCCAGCCTTTCTCGGCCAGCCCGCGCTCGTGTCCGACCTTGGCGCGCAGCGCTCCGAGCGCTTCATTCACCACCTTGGCCTTGTCGGCACCGAAGAAAATCAGGTCACCGTCCTTCGCGCCGGTGCGCTCCAGGATGATCTTCACTGCAGTCCCGGGCAGGAATTTCAGGATCGGCGACTGCAGGCCCTCCACACCCTTGGCGATGTCGTTGACCTTGATGTATGCCAGACCCTTGGCGCCGTAGATGGCAACGAACTGCGTGTAGTCGTCGATTTCCTTCCTCGACAGCGTGCCGCCGCCCGGCACCCGCAGCGCCGCCACGCGGCCGCCCGGCGCAACAGCAGCCTCGCGGAAAACCTTGAAATCGACTTCGCGCATCACGTCGGTGAGTTCGGTGAGCGTGAGCGGCACGCGTAGATCCGGCTTGTCGGAGCCGTATTTCGACATCGCCTCCGCGAAGCTCATGCGCGGAAAGGGATTTGGCAACGTCACATCCAGCACCTCCCTGAACAGGCTGCGGATCATCTCTTCCATCAGCAGCGTGATCTCCGCCACGCCCAGGAAGGAAGTCTCTATGTCGATCTGGGTAAATTCCGGCTGGCGGTCGGCCCTGAGGTCTTCGTCGCGGAAACATTTGGTGATCTGGTAGTAACGGTCGAAGCCCGCCACCATCAGCAATTGCTTGAACAACTGCGGCGACTGCGGCAGTGCGAAGAACTCTCCGGAGTGCACACGGCTCGGCACCAGGTAGTCGCGCGCGCCTTCCGGGGTGGATTTGGTGAGCATCGGCGTCTCGACGTCGATGAAGCCCTGCGCGTCGAGGAAACGCCGCACCGCCATCGCCACCCGGTAACGCAACCGCAGGTTCTTCTGCATCTGCGGACGTCGCAGGTCGAGGTAGCGGTACTCGAGCCGTACCGTTTCCGACAGGTTGTCGTCGTCAATCTGGAACGGCGGCGTGACTGAAGGGTTGAGGATTTCCAGCGAGCGCGCCAGCACTTCCACTTCACCGGAGACCAGGTTCGGGTTGACGGTCCCTGCGGGGCGGCGGCGCACCAGTCCGGTGACCTTCACCACGTACTCGTTGCGAATCTTTTCTGCGGTAGCGAAGGTCCCGGCGTTGTCCGGATCGCACACCACCTGCAGCAAACCTTCCCGGTCCCGCAGGTCGATGAAGATCACGCCGCCGTGGTCGCGGCGCCGATGCACCCAGCCGTAGAGCGTGACGATCTGGTCGAGATGCCGGGTGGAAACGAGTCCGCAGTATTCGGTGCGCATAAGTTCAGGATCGGGGATTGAGTATCGGGGATCGAACGAGAGGGCGCGCGTTTGCACGCACGGAAAAAGGCAAAACGGTCACGCCGCGTCGCTGATCGCGTCCTTGTCTTCCGGCGGCACCACGCCCATCGAGATGATGTACTTGAGCGCGGCATCGACGCTGATATCGAGTTCCACGACATCCGCGGCGGGTATCATCAGGAAGAACCCGGAAGTCGGGTTGGGTGTGGTCGGCACGTACACGCTTACGTATTCGCCTTTCAGATAGTTTGCTACATCGCCGCCCGGCTGCCCGGTGAGAAAAGCGATGGTCCATGAACCCTGGCGCGGATACTGCACCAGCAGCGCCTTGCGAAATGCCAGCCCGGACGAGGAAAAAAGCGTGTCCGAAACCTGCTTGACGCTGAAATAAAGCGACTTGAAGATCGGGATACGGGCGAGCAGGCCTTCCCAGTACAGCACCAGACGCTGGCCGATGATGTTGGCGGCGAACACCCCGGTGGCGAGCACGACGGCAAGCGTCAACAGCGCGCCCAGGCCGGGAATGTGAAAGCCGAGCCAGGAACGCGGCTGCCAGGATTCAGGTAGCAACAGCAGCGATTGGTCGAGGGTGTCGACCAGGAAACTCAGCACCCACACGGTGATGACCAGCGGGACCCAGATCAGGAGCCCCGTGATGAGGTATTTTTTCACGAGTTCGCCTTACCGGCGGTCGTGGCGGGCAATGGCGCCTTTGGCGTGGTGGTGGTCGTGGCTGGCTCTTTCGTGACCTTGGCGTCTTCCTTGGCCGCGTGCGGTTCCTTGGACTTGGCCTCCTGCTTGTCCTTGCTCGCGCTCTTGTCCTGCGCCTCCTGCGACCCTTCCTTGGCCTTGGCACCGCCCTTGAAGTCGGTCGCGTACCAACCGCTGCCCTTCAAATGGAAACCCGCCGCACTCACCAGTTTCCGCAGCGTGGACTTGCCACAGGCGGGACACTCGGTCAGGGGCGAGTCCGACAGCTTCTGCAGAACCTCTTTCTCAAGCCCGCAACTCGTACACCGATATTCGTAGATGGGCATGGTATCCCTCGCAAAACAGCGGAAATTATACCGTATCAAGCACATGCACCCGATAGACAGATCAGGGTTTGCAGCGCCGAAAGCAAGGCGGGACGGGGTCCGGCGGCCAGTCGTTATAATTAGGCACCGTGAATTTCGCCAACGACAGCGTGAGCCGAGCCCGATCCACCTGGCCCTATCCCCGCGTCATCGCCCACCGCGGCGGCGGCGTACTCGCCCCCGAAAACACTCTCGCGGGGCTCGAACTCGCGCGCAATCTCGGCTTCCAGGGCGTGGAGTTCGACGTCAAACTCAGCGAGGACGGCACGCCCATCCTGATGCACGACGACACGCTTGATCGCACCACCGACGGCCACGGACCCGTATCGGACCATGCGTACCTGGAGATCGCCGAACTCGATGCAGGCGGATGGTTCGGCAACGAATTCATCGGCGAACCGGTGCCCGCCTTCGCCGCTGCCGCGGCGCTGTGCCTGCAGGCCGGACTGTGGGCCAACGTCGAGATCAAGCCCTGTGCAGGACGGGAACGCGAAACCGGAGAGGTCGTGGCGCGGATGGCGAAGCTGCTGTGGAGCAGCGCCGATCTGCCGCCGCTGCTGTCGTCCTTCTCCGCGATAGCATTGGAAGCCGCGGCAGTCGAAGCACCCGAGCTGCCGCGCGCGCTACTGGTGGTGGAAGTGCCGGTGAACTGGCAGGCGCAGATGCAACGGCTGCAATGCGTGTCGCTGCACGCCAGCCACCGGCACCTGAACGCCGCACGGGTCAAGGCCGTGCACGACGCCGGCTACGGCGTTCTGGCCTACACCGTCAACGATTCGGAGTTGGCGCTCCACCTGCTGGACTGGGGAGTCGACGCATTGGTGACGGATCAGTTGGATGTCATCACGCCCAGTTTCGCGTGAGCTGGGTCATTTTTTTACTGCAAGATCCAAGTTCAAAAACATCCGACGCAAAGAAAAAGAGTCGGGGAATTGAACAAGGCAGGCTTTTGCTAGCGACACTGCTGAGGGAACTCGTACCGGTCACCGGATCGCGATTCGCGAACCCTTGTACGTATTCTGCTTCTGTATTTCTTCGCGCCTTTCTTTTACTTTGCGTCCTTTGCGTCGAACGCTCTTGGTGTGCGCGTGCACGCGCACCAGATGGCAATCTAGTCGGCGTTGACGGCCTCGAGAGGACGATCGGCGTGCGAGTCGGCGGCTTGCAGCGGCTCGGCGATCCAGTGAACGAGCTCCATGCGGCCGTCGTGGTGCTCGACGATTCCCGTGCAGCTGTCCACCCAGTCGCCGCAGTTGATGTAGGTCAGGCCCTCGATGTCCCTGATCGCGGCGCTGTGGATGTGGCCGCAGATCACCCCGTCCAGGCCGCGGTCGCGCACCGCGCGCATCACCGAATCCTCGAAGTTGTAGATGAAACTCACCGCGCTCTTGACTTTGCGCTTGGCGTAACCCGCCAGCGACCAGAAGCCGGAAATCCCCAGGGTGCGCCGCGCCAGCGACAGCCACACGTTCAGCCGCACCATCAGGTTGTAGGCCACGTCGCCGAGAATCGCCACCCAGCGGTGGTAGCGCGTAACCTGGTCGAATTCGTCGCCGTGCAGAACGGCGTAGCGCCGGCCGTCGGCGGCGAGATGCAGGTGCTCCTGCATCAGATGGATATCGCCGAACGAGGTGCCGACGTACTCACGCAGGGCTTCGTCGTGGTTGCCCGGCACGAAGATTACCCTGGTGCCCTGGCGGGCGCGCTTGAGTATCTTTTGCACCACCGTGTTCTGCTGCCGCGACCAGTGGATGCCGCGGCTCATCGCCCAGAAATCCACGATGTCACCGACCAGATACAGGAACTCTGAATCGTAGTGGCGCAGGAACGACAGCAGCCGCTCGGCCTGGCAGGCGCGCGTGCCGAGATGAATGTCGGAAAGAAAAATCGAGCGCACCCTGGGCGTCTTCCTCGAGATGCCCCTGGTTTGCGCAATGGCCGGAAACAAGCCGGGTCCGACGCGCAGCAGCGCGGTCTGGATGGTGTCGCCGGCGAATCCAAGATCGGTGGGTTTCAGAATCGGCCCTTCGCAGTGAATGCGTGCATGGGGCCAAGCCTAATGCAGGATTGTTACAGGAAGATGTCGAGGCAGGAACGTGAAAACCTCACCACCAAGACACGAAGGCACCAAGGAAAGCGAACAAATTGATAACGGCGTAAGAGCGTCCCGAGTAACGCACAACCCGAACACTGGCCGTCGTCGAGGAAACTCCCCTTACGACACGTTTTTCTTGGTGTCTTGGTGCCTTGGTGCCTTGGTGGTTAGCCGTTCCCTACGCTGCGGAGCGCACCTTCTCGGGCGAACGCAACGCCAGCAACAGATCCGCTTCATTCAGCTTGGCTGCCTTGAGATTGCGTTCCTTGACGTGGCCGTAGCCGCGAATGTCCTCGGGAATGGCGGCGATCTTCACCGCCAGCGCATGGTTGTCGGGTCCCAGCTTGCCGATGATTTCCTCGATCACGGCTTCGTATTCGCCGATCAGCCGCCTCTCCATCCTGCGCTCGGGGGTGTAACCGAAAATATCCAACGCAGTGCCGCGCAGTCCGCGCAGCTTCGCCAGCACTTTGAACGCGGAGAACACCCAGGTGCCGTACTCGGCCTTGCGCAACTCGCCGGTCACCGGATCGCGTTTCGAGAACAGCGGCGGCGCCAGGTGGAAGTGCAGCCTGTAGTCGCCTTCGAACTGCGACTTGATTTTTTCCATGAACGCCGGATCGGCATACAGGCGCGCGACTTCGTATTCGTCCTTGTAGGCCAGCAGCTTGAAGTAATAGCGCGCCACCGCCTCGGCGAGCCCGGTGAGGCCCTTCGCCTTTGCGGTCTCGGCCTGCTTCACGCGCTCGACCAGGGAACGATACCGGTCCGCGTACGCAGCGTTCTGGTAACCGGTCAGGAATTCGACTCGCCGCGCGATCATTTCCTCGAGCGTCTGCGACATCAGCGTGGCCGCAGCCGTTTCCGGCTTCGGCGCGACCAGCCGCTCGACCGCGGCCGGGTCCGCCGCGGCACGCCGCCCCCAAAGGAAGGCCGCCTGGTTCATTTTTACCGCGGCACCGTTCAATTCGATCGCCTTGTTGATCGCTGCGCTCGAGACCGGCACCAGGCCCTTCTGGAAAGCGTAGCCGAGCATGAACATGTTGGTGGCGATGGAGTCGCCCATCAGCGCGGTGGCGATCCGCGTCGCATCCACGAATTCCGCGTTGCCCTCGCCGACGCCCTTGATGATGGTGCGCTTGAGCGACTGCGCCGGGAACTGCATGTTGGCATTGCGGGTGAATTCGCCGGTCATCTGCTGGTGGGTGTTGGCCACCACGCGTGTGCCCGTGCGCGCGGTATCCAGCGTCTTCTGGCTGGCGGACACCACCAGGTCGCAACCGAGCACCAGCCTGGCGCCGCCGGAGCCGAGGCGCACGGTCTTGATGTCGGCCGGATCGGCCGCGATCTGCAGGTGGCTCCACACCGAGCCGCCCTTCTGAGCCAAGCCGGCCATGTCCAGCCCGCCGAAACCCTTGCCTTCCAGGTGCGCCGCCATGCCGACGATTGCACCGATGGTCACCACCCCGGTGCCGCCGACACCGGTCACCATGATGCCGTAAGGCTGATCCAGCGACGGCAGACGCGG
>DASYUW010000108.1:0-20839 GCA_036000845.1 Burkholderiales bacterium | reverse complement strand
CGCTTGCCGATGAAGCACCACGGGCATACCACGTCGGAAATAACATCGATGTTCATGGACATTCCCCCTCTCCCCGGCCCTCTCCCGCGAGGGGAGAGGGAGCCCTAAGACCTGCAAGTACGTTCCTCAGACAGTGTAACTCGTATCTGTCCAGATGCATGTTTGCAATACCTCCCTGTCGGATTCTGAATCTCCCTCTCCCCCGGCGGGAGAGGGCCGGGGAGAGGGGGAGGGCTTCTAGTTACATACCATTCTCTTCACCGCATAGCCTCCGCGTCCATACGAGACGCGACGGTCGAATACGGTGGTGCAAACGGTTACGCCCGGCGGCAACACCGTCACCAGGTTGGCTGAGGTGCGTTCGTAAGTGCACATCAAGTGGAAATTACGCGGACTTTCCGGCAGGCGCCAGACAATGCGCAATTCACCCTGCGCGCTCCTGGTGGAAAAAGGCTTGACCTTGCGGTTCTGCGAGGGCGGTCCATTGAAGACGGTCACGCCGGTGAGCCGCAGCGGCGGGTCAGTGTAGGTTGCCGTCCATTCCTCCGAGGGCGTGATGGCCTGCTGTTGCACCTCGAGCGAGTCGGGACAGGCCACTTCAGCCTGCGCGGGTATGGCAAGTGTAAGTAGAAGCGTTGTCGTCATCAATCGCATGCTCGGGATATTCCTTCGTTCGCGTAGTCTTGATATTCTAAACCCGGAACCACGGAGGACACGGAGGACACGGAGGACACGGAGGACACGGAGGACACGGAGGACACGGAGGACACCCACCTCTCCCCATCCCTCTCCCCCGCAAGCGGGCGGAGAGGGTGTGCAAAACGAGAACCTTACAATTACCTCACTTACGTTGGCTCCCTCTCCACAAGCTGGAGAGGGCCGGGGAGAGGCGCTCTTTCCTCCGTGTCCTCCGTGGTTCAGCTTTCGTATTGTCAGAGCGAACTCAGGAAAGCGAGTAAAGCCTCGCGCTCCTGTTTCGGCATGCTACGGAAAGCGTCGCGCGCTGCCGCGGCTTCGCCGCCGTGCCAGAGAATGGCTTCGGCAAGATTACGCGCGCGGCCGTCGTGCAACAGCGTCGCGTTGCCGTTCACTTTCTCGCTCAGGCCGATTCCCCACAGCGGCGGCGTCCGCCAGTCGCGTGGCCCGGCGCGAAAATCGGGCCGGCCGTCGGCGAGGCCTTCGCCCATGTCGTGCAGGAGCAGGTCGGAATAGGGACGGATTACCTGGTGAGCAATCTGCGGCAATGCCGGGTAGTCGCCGGTACGTACCTCCGGGATATGACACACCGCGCACTGCGCCTGCTCGAACAGCTTCTCGCCGTGCGCCACCCTGGCATCGTCGAGATTGCGCCGCGCCGGCACCGCGAGCGCGCGCACGTAGAAATTCAGCGACTCGAAAGGCCGGTCGGTCTGTTCGGGAACGCCGATTCCAGGACTGTTGATGCAGGCCTTCTGCACCGGCGGGCAATTGGTCTGCGGGAACACGCGCGTGGTGACGCCCATGTCGTTCAGGAACGCGGCGGCGTTCTGCTGTTTGATCGTGGGCTGGCCGGCTTTCCAGCCGAAGCGCCCCAGCGCCACCACCCGGTTCTCGGCGTCCCAGACGTAATTCGGTCGCCCGTTGAAGCCAAGCGCCGCCTGTTGGCGCGCCATCTCGAGCAGTGTTTCCCCCGGGATCGCCTCGAGCAGACCCATGCCGAACACCGCGGGGGCCACGCGCGGCGAGACCAGGATATCGGCTCCGAGCGGACCGAAGGCGAGCTGGGTGAGGCGCACGTCCGGGAAACGCAGCCGCATTGTGTCGCCGCCCGCGAGTTCAACTTCGTGTTCGCGCCAGACGACCGTGACCCGGCCTTCGGGCGGCACCTTGCCGAGTACGCCTTGTTGCTGGAGCTGGTCGCCGTAGTGCGGATGCGGTCTCGGAGCGCCGTGTTCGTCTTCACCGGGCAGCGACAGCCTTACCAGCATCGAGACCGATTCATCGTCGTCGTGCTGCAGCGGCCGGCCGCGACCGTTGCCGGCATGGCAGTCGGTGCAAACCTCGCCGTTCGATGTCGGACCGCGGCCCCAGTTGCCGCCGATGGCGAGCGGCACCACCCAGCGTTGGTGAAATTCCGACCTGCCAACGGCGAACTGCTGAAGCTGTTCTGCGCTGAGCGTGGGGCCGGGAGCAGAGTAGGCCTGTTCGGACTGGTCCTGCACCGTGAACGATCCGCCCGACAGCGCCGCCAATCGCAATTCCCCTGCCGCAGCCAGCCAGCCGGCGGCGGCCAGCACCACGGTACCAACGATGCCGATGGAGCGTTGGAAACCAGGCATGGACTCGTGTCGCGCTTCTACGCGAATGTGAATTTCAACTCGCCGAGCTTTTCGATCGCGCAACTGATGCGATCTCCCGGCTTGAGCCACGCGCGCTTGCCCTCCGGCATGCCCGCGATCACGCCTTCGGGCGTGCCGGTGTAGATGATGTCGCCGGGCTCGAGCGTCATGTGCTGCGAGCAGTAGCTCACCAGTTGTGCACAGTTGAACACCATGTCGGCAGTGTTCGACGATTGGCGGCGCTCGCCGTTGACGTCGCACCAGATTTCGAGGCTGTTCGGATTCGGAATCTGGTCGGCGGTGACCAGCCACGGTCCGAGCGGCGCGAAGTCGTCGGGAGTCTTGCCGAGCATGAACTGGCTGGATTTGCGCTGCAGGTCACGCGCGGTGACATCGTTGCCGGTGCAGTAGCCAGCGACGTACGACAGTGCACTGGATTCGCTTACGTCCCTGGCAGTCCGGCCGATGACGATGACCAGTTCCACTTCGTAGTCGAATTCTTTGGCCACCCTGGTGGGCAGGCGCACCGTGCGGCCATGACCCAGGAGTGCATTGTTGTACTTGTTGAACAGGATCGGCAGCTCCGGAACCTTGGCCTTCATCTCGGCGGCATGGCGCCGGTAGTTGAGCCCGACCATGATGATTTTTTCCGGTTCCGTGACCACCGGTCCGAAGATGATCTCGTCCTCCTTCAGGGAAAGCCGCTGCACGCCCTTGGTGGACAGCGCCCTCTCCACGACTTCTTCAACTTCCTTGCCGCCGCCTTCGCGCAGCAAGTCGTCTACGGTCCCGGGCACGTCGTCGACGCCGAAGTGGTCGGAGGCGGCTTCAATGTCGAGGACGCCGCGCTCCGTCTTCACGCCCAGGCCCCATTCGCCGCCGCGCTGCAGGGTGCACAGCGACAGCCCTTTGGGCAGATCCATTTCATCGTGGGCACGCAACTTCCTGGGCTCGTCTTTCCCGGCGCGTGCATGATTCGCCGCCAGCAGCGCCGGCGCGGCGGCAAGCGCTCCGCCCAGACCTGTGGTCTTGAGAAAATCCCTGCGTCCGTTGCCCATGGTCGCTATCCTCCTCAAGTCTTAATTCTCGCTGTGCATCAGTATAGCCTCCGGTGCCGCCGAAATTGACCGCTAACGGGTGATCATCAGACCGATGCGGAACTGCGGGCGCACATGCCGGTCGTAATCGAGCAGGCTTTCGCCGTAACCGTTGAAGTACTGCAGATGCAGGTAGCCGCCCAGGTTGCCGAACGTCGGCTTCTTCAGCGGGTAGGACACGTCCAATTGCACGCTGTACGGGTCGGAGAGCTTACCCTTGCGAAAGGTCGAGGCAACCTGCCACCCGTCCGGTTCGCCGATCTTTACCAGCAAATCCACATACCCGCGGTACTGGGAGATATCGGGGTTCTCCGCTTTGTCGAGGTAGCTGTATACCTTTGGCGACACGGAGATGAAATAGTTTCCCTCGATCGGAAGGGTAAGTGTGGGTCGCACGAAGGCGATGTTGATCGAACGCGAGGAAGTGCCGTCCTTGCCGTTCGATTCGTGCTCGAATCCGCCCTGGATTCCCAGCTTCGTTTGCCTGAACCGCCATTGCGACACCGTATCGTCGAGGAAAAACAGGCTCGGGCGATAACTGGAATCGCGGAACGGCTTGGAGGTCGAATTGAGATCCCAGATCGAGGTCTGCGAGTAGCCGAGGAAGATCTTCTCCAGGAACGGCGTCTTGGTATTCGGATTGAAGAACCGGAACTTGAGACTGACCTGGTAGCGCGCATTGGTCGGCCCGTGCGAGCCCGCCGAGAAGTAGTTCGGCTCGTAAGGTGAAAACGCGGACGCAAACCTGGCGGCGTCCGGATCGAGTGCTGCGGCCGGAGCAGGGGTTTCCGGAGCGGACACAGCCTGTGCCGCCGCCGATGGCGGCGGCATCTCTGAAGGCAAGACTCCGGGTGCGCTGGTAGTGAACGCCAGCGGCGGGCCCTTGAAGTCCACCGGGTCCAGCACGATCTCGCCGATCAGGCCCTCGGGCACCGTGCCGGCGTAGCGCGCCCGATGGAACGCGCCCGGCGCGAGTCGCACTCGAGTCTGTCGCGGCTCGGTCGCCTCGAGCACCACCGCCGGCGCGTCTGATCTGCCGCGAGTACGCAGCGTGAGCCGTGCCGGCAAGTCGAAACTGCGTTCCTCTTCGGAGTCGTTCGGAAGAAACAGCGTTACTTCGATCCGGCCACCGGGAGCGACCGTCGGGCTTTCCGGTACGAGCAGGAAATCGGCACGGGCGCCACCCGCCACCGACCAGTCAATCAGGAACAGAAACAGTAACAGTGAAAAGCGCACATCGGCCTCGTTGGCACTGCCGTCAGCAAGACAGAAGTTTAATGGCTGGGCGCAAGAATCTCGTGACTGTTGTTCACGCCAATGTTGCCAGTCCGTAAACGGCGAAACCGATCAGTACCAGGCCGGACAGGCGGTTGATCCAGGCCATGACCGGTGGCTTCATCAGCGCGGCCGATTTGGTGACAAGCGTGATGAGGATGATCCACCACAGCATCGAGCCGGCGAATACGCCGGCGGAAAAAATGACCGACTGCGAGGCCGTGACCAGCGACGCGACCGAGGCAAAGATGCCGGCGAAGAACAGGATGGTCGGCGGATTGGCAAGCGTCAGGCCGTAAGCGGTGGCAAATGCACGCAGCCAGGACCCGGTGACGGATTTGCGCGAGTCGGTGGCCGGTTTCATCAGGGCGATCCTGACGCCGAGCGCGATCAGCAGCAGTGATCCGATCAGCTTGATCCCGTAGGTGCCGGCCAGCAGCAGCGATGACACGGCGGTGATACCGAAAGCCGCGATCGCCGCATAGGTGAGGTCGGCGGCCGCGATGCCGGCCCCGAACGTGAGTCCGGCAGGCCGTCCATGCTCCAGCGTGCGATGGATGCACAGCAGGCTCATCGGGCCGACCGGAGCGGCAACCGCGAGACCGATGGAGAGCGATTTCCAGAAAAGCCACGCGTCCATAGTTCTGTTCTTGCCGTGCCGGGCGCCTGGCGCTACCTGCGGCCCGTCCGCGTCGTTGCAGGTTTACGGCTTTATCATCTTGATCCCGGGCGGTACCCTGAACAGGCTCATGTCCGGCTTCTGGTTGGGATCGTACCTGAGAAAGCGCACCGCGTATTTGACGCTGGTCGATTGCACTTCGATCTGCAGCGGCAGATTGTCGGACTTCAGGAACAGCGTCAATTCACGGTCATCCAGCTCCAGGCGGTAAAGCTTGCACTTGATCCCGTCCACGGTCTGCGATGCAATTTCCTTGGCGTCATTGTCCTGGAAGAACTTGAGCTCAGAGCCGAATTCGAGTTGCTTCAGCTTCTCCGATTGCTCCCGTGGAAAGATCGGAAAGTGGACCACGTATTGCGGACCTGGGTCGGTCGCATGTTGTCCCTGGCCTTTGTTGCGGTCGATGATCCAGATATCCGGCTCATCCACGATGATCAGTCCGTGCACTTTGGTTTCAGGGTTTGGCACGTCCTCGAAGCGCAGGAACTCCTTTCCCAGCCGCCAGATCTTTCTCGGCTGCGTCTCGGGACTCGAAGCGGCGAGATTTGCCGAGACCACCCGATACTCGGCAAACAGCATCCTGTCGTCGGCCGCTTGTGCGCCAAGCGTCAACGAGGCAAGAAGCAGCGCGGTCACAAGTTTTTTCATGATTGGCGCCCCGGTGCAAAATTCGGAGTCGGCAGTCTACACCGCGGCAGGGGCCGCGGCGCGCTGTCAAGCGTTCAACGTTCGTAGGTCAAGCGCACCAGCCCGGTGTCGAATGCATGGCAGTCCCTGAAGTTCAGCCTCTTCATCGAAAGCGGCGCGGGAAACAGCGGCACGCCCGCGCCCAGCACGATCGGATGCACGAAGATACGGGACTCGTCGATAAGGTCGTCCTGCAGCAACGGGCGGATGATTTCGCCGCCGCCGACCAGCCAGATATTCCTGCCGGGTTGAAACTTCAGTGTCCTGACGAAGCGGCTGATGTCACCCGATACGAAGGTGGCGTGGTCATCGCGCTCGCCATGGCGCGTTCTCGAAAATACCAAAGCCTGCCTTCCCGGGTAGGGATACTCGGCGAAAGACAGTGACACGTCATAGGTTTTCCGGCCCATGACCACCGTATCGATCGATGCATAGAATTCAGAGTAGCCGTAATCCTGATCCGTGAACAGCCAGTCGATCTCGCCATTCGGTCCAGCGATGTAACCATCGAGGCTGGTGGCGATGAAGAGGATGAGCTTGCGCATGAAAGGTGTCGAAAATCCCGGATAGAGGTGCTTCGTTACCGGGCCAGACTTTCGTTTGCTTCCCGATCAGTGGGCACGGTCGCCGGACAATGTCGCTGCATTTGCTGCATCCCATCGCTCGGCCTGGTCGTCACAAATCAATAGGCCAGCTGATCCCGGCCGTCACGCCCCCATCCACGCGAATCGTCTGCCCGGTGACGAATACGGAGGCGGGTGATGCCAGGAAAATCGCCGCACCGACCAGTTCCTTCACGTCGCCGAGCCTGCCCAGCGGCGTAACCGTCTTGCCCCAGGCGCTCATCTTTTCCTGCGCCCACAGTTTCTTCGACAGGTCGGTGGGGAAGAAACCCGGCGCAATGGAGTTCACGCGGACCCCGTGCTTGCCCCACTCGTTCGCGAGCGCACGGGTCATCATCAGCACGCCGGCCTTGCTGATCGCGTAAGGCGTGACGCCCGCGAGCGGGGCGTAGGTATTGAGCGAATCGATGTTGATGATGCTGCCGGCCTTGCGACCGATCATGTGCCGGCCGACCGCTTGAGCGATGGCGAATGCGCCGCGCAGGTTGATGTTCACGATGCGGTCGTATTCCTCCAGCGTGTAGTCCTCGGCTTTCATGCGCTTGTTCACGCCGGCCACGCTGAGCAGCGTGTCGATGCGGCCGAAATTGTTCAGGACGCTCCCAACCAGCTTGGCCACGTCTTCCGGCTTGGCAACGTCGCACACCTCAAAGGCGGCCGGGTGCTTGCCCCTGGAGATTTCCTTCGCCGTTTGTTTCAGCGTGTCTGTTTCCCGCCCGGCGATGATCACCTGCGCGTCGCGCTCGGCGAACCCTTCCGCCAGGGCGCGCCCAATGCCGCGGCTTCCGCCGGATACCAGCACCACCTGATCTGCAACGTCGAATAGCTTGTCCTGCATTTTTTCCTCTCCCGTTATTCTGAATTCTTTCAACATAACAACCAAAGAAACGCGTTCAACGCAAAGGACGCAAAGGTACGCAATGGAAAGACTAAATTGTGAAGCACCGGCTGGGGTACAGGGAAAAGTGATTAATGTCGTCGAGATCTGGTTCTCGTCACCTCATTTGACCGTGTGCAGGCTTCCGTAGGAACGCGGGCAGCCAATTCGTTCTGAACGATCAATTTAATTGATTCCCTTTTTTCTTTGTTCTTCCTTCGCGTACCTTTGCGTCCTTTGCGTTGAACGCGGTTGGTTTTCTCTTCCGTGCTAGTGGGTCACGGGCGCGACGCGGATGCCGCTGTCGGCGAGTGCGCGCCGGATGCGGCGGGCGAATTCGACCGCGGTCGGTTCGTCACCATGAATGCAGAGCGTGTCGGCCATGACCTCGACATCCGCACCCTGAACGCTTGTGACCTTGCCTTCGCCGACCATGCGCTTCACCTGTGCGATCGAGGCCTCGACGTCGTGGATCACAGCGTTCGGCTGGCTTCGTGGTGTCAGGCTGCCGTCCGATTGATACGTGCGGTCGGCAAATACTTCGTTGGCAACCTTGAGCCCCGTCTCGTGGCCGGCGCGGACCAGTTCACTTCCCGCCAACCCGAACAGCACGAGCCTGGGATCGAAATCCTTGACCGCCCCGGCGATGGCGCGTGCCAGGCTGCCGTCCCTTGCCGCCATGTTGTAGAGCGCGCCATGCGGTTTCACGTGCGAGAGCCGGCCGCCCAGCGAGCGGGCGAATCCCGCCACCGCGCCGATCTGGTACAGAACCATGTCGTAGACTTCGCTGGGGTTGACCGCCATGGCACGGCGGCCGAAGCCCTGCAAGTCGGGCAGCGACGGATGCGCGCCAATGGCCACGCCTTTTTCGATCGCCAGCTTCACGGTGCGATGGATGGTGCCGGGATCGCCGGCATGGAAGCCGCAGGCGATGTTAGCCGAGGTGACATGATCCAGCAGCGCCGCATCGTCGCCCATTTCCCAGGTGCCGAAGCCTTCGCCCATGTCGCAGTTGAGGTCGAGTGTCTTCATCAACTAAAAATGCAGTTTAGCCACAGAGGACACAGAGAGCACAGAGGAATTCCGGAACGAGACAATTTTTGGGGGAAAGGCATCATGTGTGTGGTGGCTGCCATCATATTTCGACTATTCCGCTCGAACGTGCACGCTGTCTCTCACTTCATTCACAGCTCCCGCCTTTGTTTTTCTCTGTGTCCTCTGCGTCCTCTTTGGCTAATTTTGCCCTTGACGAACTTATTCGTTCAGATGCTTTTCCACTGCTTCGCGGATGGTCATGATTTCCTGCTCGCGCGCGAGCCATAGTGCCTGCGCCTGCGCCAGCGACACCAACTCGAATCGCAGCCGGTCGCCGGGCTTGAGCTGCGCGAGCAGATGCAGGTCCACGCTCGCCACCTCTGCGATCTTTGGATAGCCGCCCACCGTCTGCCGGTCCGCCATCAGCACGATCGGCTTGCCTCCATGCGGAATCTGGATTGTGCCAAAGGTCACGGCTTCTGACAGGATTTCCAGCGGTTTCTCCGGTTCGATCGCGGCTCCGTCGAGGCGAAAGCCCATGCGGTTGGAATCCGGGTTGATGCGGAACTCGGTCCCGGTGAGCGCATCGCGTGCCGTGGCCGGGAACGCCTCCCAGTGACGGCTGGGCATGATCCGCACCACCTGCGGCGTGCGGCCGAGTTTCTCGATGTGCTGATTCACCGCCCATTTCGGAAACGCGAATGCACGCCTGGAACGCGCGAGTTCCGCGTCCAAATCAGGATAGATGTCCCCGGCTGATTCGCCGATGCGCAGCCGGTCGTCCTTTCTAAGTGCCCGCCCGTGCATGCCGCCGAGTTGCGCGGTTTCGTAGGTACTGCGGCTGCCCATCACCAGCGGCACGTCGAAGCCGCCACGCGCCGCGAGATAGGCGCGGCAGCCGGCGCGGCACGCGCCGAAGTCGAGCACACTGCCGGCGCGCACCCGTACCGCCTTGCCTTCGGGAACCTCGGCGCCGCCGATCGCGGGGGACAGGTCGCCGCCGCAGATCGCAATTACCGTGTCCTGATCGAACTCGAGGCGCGGGCCCTGCAGCGTCATTTCGAGCGTGGCTTCGTCCCCGGGGTTGCCGACCAGGATGTTGGCGACCCGGTGCGAGAACAGGTCCATCGCGCCGGAAACCGGTACGCCGTAGTGCTGATAGCCATTGCGGCCGCTGTCCTGCAGCGTCGTGAGCACGCCCTGTTTGAGGACTCGAATGTTCACGCACCGGTCCCCGACAAGGCGTCGAACTCGGCGCGCGAGATCGGCACGAAGCGCACCGTGTCGCCGGCACCGAGCAGGCAGGGCGGCTCGGCTTCCGGGGTGAACATTCTCACCGGCGTGCGCCCGATGAGATGCCAGCCTCCCGGCGTTTCCAGCGGATACACACCGGTTTGGTCGCCGCTGATGGCTACGCTACCTGCGGGAACGCGCGGGCGCGGCGTATCACGGCGCGGCGTGCCGATGCGGGAATCCAGGTCGCCGAGATAGGCGAAGCCCGGCACGAAACCGAGCATGTGCACGCGGTAATCCTTGCCGCAGTGAATAGTGGCAACTTCCTCGGGCGTGAGGCCATGCTGGCGCGCTACCTCTTCAAGGTCTTCGCCGAATCCGCCGCCGTAACAGACCGGAATCTCCACCAGGCGGCCCGGCGACAGTTCCGCATCGGCCTGCGCGTGCAACCACGCCCCGATCTGTTCGATCAGGGCCTCGTAGGGCGTGGTGCCGGCGCCGATGACTGCCGGGTCGTAGTGCAACGCCAGCGTGGTATAGGCCGGCACGATGTCGAGCACACCGGGCGGCGGGGATGCGCGCAGATGTTGCGCGGCGGCGGCGATGCGGGCGCTCAGTTCGGGATCGAGCCGGTCGCCGAATTCGATGACCAGTGCCCGGTCTCCCATGGGAATCAGGCGCGGATTGGGCAACATGGCTCGCAACAACGGCCCTGCGGTCAGTACCGGCCCGCGGCAGCCGTTGTCCCGTCGCGGAACTCGCGCCGGGTTTCAATGCGCCGCACGGTCGCGCGCTTCAACAGTTCATCGTAGATCGTCAACGGGTTCATTTTGAAGATCGCGTCCGCGTCCAGTGGCAGCGTGTACCAGCCGCCGCGGGCGATTTCGAACTCGAGCTGGCCTTGAGCCCAGCCGGCATAGCCGGCGAAGAAACGTTGTTCGTTGGCGTTCTCCGGATGCTTGAGTATTTCGTCGAGAACATCGCTGAATCCGCTGATGTAGATGTCCCCGGTTACGTTGAGCCCCTTCGGCGGTTTCACGGCGGAGCGGAAGGCAAACAGCAGCGCATCTGGTTGCACCGGCCCGCCGAAGAAGACGAGATCGTTACGGCCAGTCAGCTCCGCGCGTTCCGGATACAGCTCGCGCAACTGGACGGGGGTAGGGCGGTTGAGAATGACGCCGAGCGGGCCGCCGTCTTCGGGACGCATGACCAGCACCACCGTCCGGGAGAAATTCGGATCAAGCATATCCGGCTGGGCCACCAGCAGGAAAGTACGCGCTACTTCCGCCTGCGCCAGCGCTGGCGGCAGCGCGGGCAACAAAGCGGCGGTGAGGAGGAGAACAGGGCGGAGGAACGAAAGCAAGGCGGAAGGATGAAGGCGGAAGGATGAAGAAAAACTATACTCCAACGCCCAGAGCGCGCAGCTCCATGCTCGGAATATCGTTATGCCTTGCGCGCCTCTGGACCGTCGGCGTCACGAGCAAGGCGGAGGGATGAAGAAAATCCATACTCCAACACCCCAACCATGTGCCCGCGCCCGGCGCACTATTCGATGATCGCCTGGTACACCAGATTGCGCAGCAGCACCCGATAGTGCGGGCGGCGCACGGGTTCCTGCGACATCATTACTGGCACCAAATCCTCGAGCGGATCGACCCAGAAATAGGTCCCGGCGTAACCCCCCCAATAATATTCGCCGGGCGTGCCGGGCCATTCCGACTGTCCCGACTCGAGTCGCGTGCCGAAGCCGAGTCCGAAGCCGTAGCCGGGACCGGGCAGGAAGGTCGGTCCGGGGCTGATGTTCGGGTTCAAATGGGTGGCGCTCATATACTCCACTGTCTTCGGCCCAAGGATGCGCACACCGTCGAGTTCGCCGCCGTTCTCGAGCATCTGCGCGAAGCGCAGGTAGTCGCCCGCGGTGGACACCATGCCGTGGCCGCCGGCGAAGAAGGTCGCCGGCTGGGTGACGTCGAGCAGTTCGGGGGTCTTGCCGGTGTACACGTCGGGCGCCGCTTGCGCGAGGCGATTGAGCTTGTCGGCAGGCACGTGAAAGCCACTGTCGACCATTTTCAGCGGCTTGAGAATGCGCTCGGCAAGGAACACATCCAGGGTCTGACCGGAAACGACTTCCACGACGCGCCCGAGCACGTCGGTGGAGTGCCCGTATTCCCAGGTGGTGCCGGGTTCGTAGGCAAGCGGCAGCTTGGCGAGTGCCTTGACGAAATCCGCCAGCACCCACTTCTGCGAAAAAATCCCGGCGTCGCGGTACATTTTCTTGACCGGCGTGTCCTGTCCGAGAATGCCGTAGGTGAGGCCCGAGGTATGGCGCAACAGGTCCTGTACCGTCATCTGGCGCTTTGCGTTCACTTGCGACAACGTGGATGCGCCGGTAGCTGCGTCCTTGACCTCGACGCCGACTTTCATGTCCTTGAACTCGGGGATGAACTTGGACACCGGCTCGTGCAACCCAAGCCTGCCTTCCTCAACCAGCATCATCGCCGCGACGCTGACGATGGGCTTGGTCATCGAGTAGATGCGAAAAATCGAATCGTTGCGCATCGGTATTTTCTTCTCGCGGTCCTGCCAGCCGAAGCTCCTGGCATAGGCGAGCCGGCCGTCGCGCGCGATCAGGATGACCACCCCGGGCAGTTCGCCCGAATCCACCGCTTTTTGCATGGTGACGTCGAGCCGCGCGAGACGCTTCGAGGACAGGCCGACGTCCTCCGGTTTTGCTTCCGGCAGCGCGGCGGCGTGCGAAGTGAATGCAGCCGCCGCCAGAATGCACGCGGCAGCCGAACGATTGAGTCTGTTCATGGAACTCCTCCAGATATTGTGGTGGGCCGCCTGGGATCGCAGCCTGTAGCGTTTATGCTGCCATCTTACCGCAGGTCTATCTTGCGCCAGGCTCCGGAGCGCCAGCGCAGGTAGATCAAGCTGCCGAGAATGCAGGTGTAGACCAGCGCAACCGCCCAGCCGCCGACGGTGCCGTAACCGAACTGCGGCAGGAAATCCACCCAGCCCTGTCCGCGCGCGAACGTGAACATGTGGGTGAAAGGCACGAAACCGAACCAGGACAGGAAGATGATTGCCACCGTCGGCACCCGCATGTCGCCCGCACCGCGCAGGCAGAAGCCGGCGCCGAGGTTTAGGCCGTCGAAGATCTGGTAGCCGGCCGCGAACCACAGCAGCGTGCGGCCCAGCGCGATGACCGCGGCAGCGTTCGGATCGGAAGGGTTGACGAACAGCGGAATCAGCCACGGTCCGATAACCGCCAGGAACATCGTCACCAGTCCCATGTATGCCACCGCCAGCTTGATGGTTGCGTTGCCCACCCGGGTGGCCCAGTCCTTGTCTTCGGCGCCGATGCTCTGGCCGACCAGGGTGGTTCCGGCGAGCGCGAAACCCATGGTCGGCAGGTAGGCGAGCGAAGTGAGCATCATCACGATCTGAGTGGCGGCCCCGCCGACCGCGCCGGCAGCCACTTGCATGGCCTGGAACATCGCCAGGCCGCCCACGTCTATCGCCGGAAACAGGCCAATCGGGATGCCGATGCGGAACAGTCTCGCCAGTTCGGCAGCGTCGGGGCGCCAGGTCCGGCGCGAGTGATACTCGCGGTCGATGGCGCTGCTGGTGAACAGCGCGAGTGCGAGCATCAATCCGCCGAACATTGCCGCGGTGGTGGCCCACGCGGAGCCCGAAATGCCCCAGCCCAATTCGAAGATGAATATCTGGTTCAGGACGGCGTTGAACACGGCCACGAAGGTCATGATCGCCAGCGTCACGCGGGTGCGGCCGATGCCGTTGAAGAACCCGGTCGCGCCCCAGATGCCGACTGCGAGCATGCCGCCGAGCATGCGCGGAAACCAGTACTCCCCGGCGAGATGCGCCACGTTCGGCTCGAGCCCGAGCCAGCCGATGATGGTCGGGCCGCAGAATGCGATCGCGACGAACGCCGGCGCCACCAGCAGCATGCCCCACATGCCGGCCCACACTGCGCGCGCGGCCGCACGGTTGTCGCCCGCGCCATAGGCCTGCGCGGCCAGGGTCTGCACCGCCAGCCCTGCGCCGCCGAACAGCAGGATCGCGACGATCAGGAACCAGTACGAGGCGCCGACCGCGGCGGTAGCCTCCGTGGACAGGCGGCCGATGAACCAGGTGTCGGTGAGATTGAGCAGCGCCTGGATGCTGCTGTTGACGAACAGCGGAATCGCCAGCGCCACCACCGCGCGCAGGTCAACCTTGCGGTTGCCGTTCGGGTCGACCCTGACTGCGGGCAGTCGGCGCAACGGGGCGGCGGATTCTGTTGCGGAATTCATCAGGAAGGGGGTGATCGGTTCTTCATAAAAAACGCGCCCGGGACAAGCCCGGGCGCACGCTGGAAGTTCCTGTTCTTTTACCTCTTCACTCATTCACCCTTCACGCCTTCACCGCCTTTCAGTGCAAATGCTTTCTTCCAGGCGGCATCGGCACTACTTCGGAAGAGCCGCTGCCGGCCTGCGCCGCGGTCGTGCCGCCTTTCCAGTTGCGCTCGAAAAGCTGATTGATCAGCGCGGAGACCTGCGCGACCTCGGGCTCGGTGAACTGGCGCGACAACAGGTTCTGCACATCCTCGATCATGCGCCGGCGTTGCGCCTCGTAGATCGTTTCGGGCGTAGGGCCGACGAAAACCATGCTGAATTCGTCCTGGCCGTCCTCCAGGTAGTAGCTCACTTCGAAGGCCGCCGCTTCCTCGCTGAACGGGTTGAGCGAGGCAAGCGCCTCGGAGACTATCTGATGGAAGCTGCGCCCCACGTCTCCGGTCCAGCAGACTTCGAGCACGCGCCGGCGCTTGTCGAACACCACGCCGGGCTCATCCGGGTGCACGCTCTTCGCGTCGGCCAGATTGTCCTCGTCCATGTAGTCAAGCCACGGACGCAGCGCTTCCTCGATTTGCGAGGTGGTGGTGCCGGCTCTCAACAGGACGGTTCCATGTACGTGGACTTCCATGCGCATTGCTGCAAACTCCTGGAACTGAATGAATCGGGGCTGGCCCCGTATGATACGGCTTTTGCCTGGCTCCACGAAACCCGCGCAAGGGGAGATGACAGTATGCGCCTGCCGAGCGCCCGGGATGTGGGGCCCCCGGTGTGCGTGAGTTCGGCTAGAATTCGCGGCTCCCCTCAGCCCTGACCGCGCCGTCATTGACCGTCGCTTTCGTCACGCGCTTTCGTACGCTCCGGCCCGCCACTCGCGCCGTCCTCTACATGATGGTGATGGTGCTGTGCTTTTCGGTGCTGGAGACCACCGCCAAATATCTCAGCCGTTTCTATGCGGTGCCCATGCTGGTGTGGTCCAGATACACCGTGCATACGGTGCTGATGCTGCTGTTGTTTGCGCCAAAGTTCGGCGCCGGTTTGTTGAGGACAACGCAACCTGCCGGACAGGTATTGCGGGCGGCGCTGTTGATGGGTTCGACCGCCTGCTATTTCGGTGCGCTGAGTTTCCTGCCGATGGCGGAAGTCAAGGCCGTCAGTTTCATTTCCCCGTTGCTGGTAACGGTGTTGGCGGTCTGGTGGCTGCGCGAGCGGGTGAGCCGCACGCGCTGGCTTGCGGTGGTGGCCGGGTTCCTCGGTGTGCTGTTCATCATCCGCCCGGGCAGTGCCATGCTCCAGTGGCCGGCGCTGCTGGCGGTGGGCGCTGCGTTTTGCTACAGCCTCTACCAGATCATGACCCGCAAGTTCAGCGAGACCGAGGATGTGTTTACCACGCTTTTCTACACCGCGCTTGTGGGCTGCGTGCTGATGAGTTGCGTCGTGCCGCTGTACTGGAAAACGCCCGATATCCGTCATGTGCCGCTCTTGATATTGCTGGGCCTGGTGGCAGGCTTCGGTCACTTCATGCTGATCAAGGCGCTGGAACTGGAGAACGCATCTTTCCTGTCGCCGCTCGGGTATATCCAGTTGCTGTGGGTGATCCTGTTCGGATTCCTCGCCTTCGGCGATCTGCCGGATGCGCATTCGCTGATCGGCATGGCCATCATCGTCGCCAGCGGGCTGTACGTGGCGCTCGGCCATCGATTCAAGCCGCGGGAAGAGCCGGAGACGGCCATTGAATAATTACCGACCCACCACCCGCCTCATCCCAGCCTTCTCCCCCCGCCAGCGGGTGGAGAAGGAGTGGTGAGCAGTACGGGCGACCAGATGGTCGCCCGCTTTTTCCGCCGACCCGTTAGTTGCGTAGCAACCGTTGTGCGGGAGGGGGAGCGTGGCGCGCTACCCGCAAACGGCCGACTACGTCGGTGACGCGTCCGCGCGGCCGGGTGAGGTGGTCACCGCTTTTTCCACCCGACGCCAGATCCAGTAATCCGCTGACAGCTTCCCCGGCCCGTGGAAGAGAGGAACGAGCATCAGGAAGCCCCAGTAGAAATGATCCTTGAGTCCGGCATCGGAGATATCCGGATATGAAGTGGCGGCGATGTAATTGAATACGAACAGGGCAAAGGCGACGGGACGAGTCCCGAGGCCTATCGCCAGCAGCGGCGGCAGGATAAGTTCGGCACCGGTTCCGAGCACCGCCGCGGCATCTGTCGGCAGCAGTGGGACATCGTACTCGTATTCGAACAGCGCGAGTGTGGTGCTCCAGCTCTGAATCTTGGTGAGCCCTGACCAGAAAAAGATCTTCGCAATATAAAGTCGGATGGCGAGGTCGAAAATCGGGGCGATCCACTGTTCCAGTCCCGCCACCGCGCGCGAATACCATTTCAAGTGCTGGATGATCACGAATGGCCTCCTTGGGATTCGTTCGGGATTGCATCTCTGGAAAAGCCGGCGATCGCATTGTTTTCGACCGCGCGTCGCAGGATCGCGGCGACATCCACACCAGGCTCGATCGACAACGCGGCTCCGATGGCTTCCATCACTGTCCGGCCTGCTAACAGGGTGCCCAGCAACGCGTAATCGCCGTTACCGAGCGGGCAGACCTGGACCTCGAACCCTGCCCGCGACACGAGCACGTTGACGGCCCCCTCGTCCAGCGAGACCGTATGGTCGCCGGTCCACTGCGGCTGGTTGACTTGCCAGATGTGGTGAACAGGAAACTGCGAACGCATGAGCCGGCAGGCGGGATGCAGCAAGAGCCGCAGTTGCCCGTAATCTGCGGGGTCGAGTCTTGCCAGTTCGGCAAACGGAAACGACTGTGCGTCGGCGGCGTGAAACGCCTCGTGCACCGTCCATTCCAGTCGCGCCACATCCGGCAGGTAGGGCAGCGATCTCGCCGGGGGAAAATCCGTCAGGAAGCTCGGGAATTCCATTCCGAAACGGTGCAGATCCCCGCTTCGCGACGGGACCGCTTTGATAAATGCAGTGGCGGCCGAGGCGAAGAACTCCAGACCGACCAATCGCAGCAAGACCGGGTAAACCCCTTGGAGCGCACCGCGCAGGTTGGCGAACACCGTGCGGCGATAGACAGCAATTCGACGCTGCGCCGCCTCACCCGCGATTTCGGACATTAGGTCGGTCGCCGCGTCGTCGAACACGGCGTGCGCAAACATTCGCTGGATTTCAGGCAGCGACAGCATAGTGTTGCAACATGATGTCTTCGGCCTGCTGTGCCTGAGCCACCAAGGTCTCCAGAGGCGGAAGATCAGCGTCCCATTCGATGAGGGTATGCCTGGGGCCAAGCCGTCTGATCGCATAACGGTAGAGGTCCCAGACTGCGTCGTGCACTGGCCGGCTATGTGTATCGATCAAGATCCCATCTGCCTCTTCGAAGCCGGCGAGATGAATTTCGCGCACGCGCTGCGCCGGGATGGCGTCGATGAATCGCTGCGGATCGAAGCTGTGGTTCTGTGCGCTTACGTAGATATTGTTGACGTCAAGCAGCAGGGCGCAGCCGCTGCGTGCCGACAACTCGGCGAGAAACTCCCACTCGGGAATCGAATCGTGGCGGTAGCGCAGGTACGATGAGACGTTCTCGACGAGAATTTCGCGGCCCAGAAAGTCCTGTACCGCGGCAATGCGCTCCGCCACGTGGGCCAGCGCCTCTTCGGTGTAAGGCAGCGGCAGCAGATCGTTGAGAAAACGGCCGCCGACTGAGCACCAGCAGACATGCTCCGACACGAACATCGGATCGACCCGATCCGCCAAGGTGCGCAGACGTTCGAGATGCTGACGGTCGAGCGGATCGCAGGAGCCGAGCGAAAGCCCCACTCCGTGCAGGCTGGCTGGGTAGAGCGCTCGTGCACGTTCCAGGAAATACAGCGGCTGTCCGCCGTCGCCGAAGTAATTCTCGCTGTGCACCTCGAGCCAGGCGACGTCCGGGGTCTGGGCGAGCAGGGAGCGGTAATGCTCGGATCGCAGGCCGATTCCGGAGAGACGGACCCGGCCCGCTCCGCCTCCCGGAGTTGCTGAGCCCTCGCTGAGCGGCCCCAGTTTCACTCTTTCTTGGCGACTAGTGCGGCGCCCACGATCTTTTCGCAGGTGCCTTGGGGGAGGTAAACCCACTCCTCTTTGTCACCGTTCTTGGTGGCCTGACCCGCGCACGAATGCTTTGCCGTGCCGCAGTCGTTCATGCCGGCTTTAACGATTCCGCCGCATTTTTCCATTCCCTCCTTGGCAGCCAGCGCCGTGCCGGAAACACCCAGCGCCAAAAGGCTGGCAATTGCGGAATGAACTACAAGATCTGTTGCTTTCATGTCATCTCCTCGAGTCGGTGGTTGATCCAAGAACGGCAGAAGCGCCGCTCCACGATAGAGACACGTGCTGCGGGGCAAACCTTACAATGCCGAGGCCGTAAAGCGGGTCGTCAGCTCTGCCAGCGCACCAGGGCCTTGATGAGCCTTCCCACCTCTGTGGCCCGCTTCGGCGAGTCGGTCACGATACCCACGCTGCCGCTGCGCAGCGGCAGGATCACCACGGCGTAGCCGTCCCTGTTTATCGGCCTGCTCAGACTCGCGCGACGCTCGGGGATAAGAATCAGCGTAGCCGGACCGTGAGCAGTCTGGACCAGGATATGGTCCGCGAGCACTCCGTCGATTGGACACCGGCCGAGGTGCCGCACGTCTCCGATCGTCCCGGTGAGCTTGCCACCATAGCGCGAGAATGCCTGTTCCAGCCGCGCCAGCTCGACATGCTCGTTGGCCTGCAACACTTCCGGCTCGGAGAGCACGTGCGCGATAAAGCTCGCGCCCAGTTCTTCGCGGGAGGACTGGACAGTGTTGTAGCCGACGATCGCGGACAACGCCAGCATCACGCTTGCTGCCAGCGCCAACGTTGTACGGGAGAACCACGGGGGTTTGCGATCGGACAGGGTCGGCCGCTGCTGCTCGGCATGGCGCAGAATGATCTGCTCCGCGAGGCCCTCCGGTACGGGAACGCTCGCCGCCTCATGCAGGTGTTGCTCGAAATTCTCGAGCTCACGCACAAAGGCGTCGCAGTCCGCGCAACCGCGCAGATGCTCGATGACCTCGGGCCGCGCGTCCTGCGGCGTGGCCAGTTTGATTCGTCGTAGGGTCAGGCAATCCATGATAATCAACCTCTGTCTGCCAAAGAACCTGTTCGCGCCTTCGGCTTGGCCAGACGCTGCAGCATCTGCCGTGAGCGAGTCAGCCGCGTCATCACGTTCTGCTCGCTGATATTCATCATCTGAGCGATCTCCCGGCAACTGAAACCGCCCAGAACCTGCAGCATGAGCGGCTCGCGGTAGTTCTCAGGCAGCGCCCGCAGACATTCTTCCAATTCCACTCTTTCGTATGCGCCATCGCTCTCGGTCTGGCTCAGTTCGTCGAGCTCCACCTCTTCCATTTGCAGGCGCTTTCGCTGGTGCACGCGAAAATGCTCGTTGCGCAGGATGGTGAACAGCCAGGCTTTGATCGCGGACTTGTCGCGGAGGGAATCGCGCGCCTTCCACGCGGCGGCGAAGGCTTCCTGAACGAGATCCTGCGCCTGCCAGCGGTTTCTGCAGAGCCAGAATGCGAACCGATACAGGTCCGCCGAATACGCTCTTACCACCATCTCGAAGGCCGTGTGGTCCATTCCGCGGATTCCTAGGCCGGCACGGCCTGGGGGTATATCCGCACTTATACGGGCACGAATGCCAACTCGGATGCATGGGCCCGGCGGCCTAAAGCCGTCGAGCCCGGTTGAAACCGCCGGCACGTTCACGCCCGCCCGAAAGTCGCGATGCCGCGGGCTCGATTGTGACCGCCTTCACCGCCCCCCGGGCCGTTCCGCTCGGCAGCGCGTGGCCGCTCGCACGGCCGAAGACGACGTTTACGTCGCGCCCAGCAACAACCCTCGGCGCCTTAGCCAAACCGTGCTGGAGCATCCAGTCGATCGAGCGGCCCAGGGCGTCTATGCCGGCAGGCATCGGCATGCCAAAGCTGCTGCCGGAAAACACGCCCGCAGCGACAGTCAGCATTGCCACCAGAAGCGCACTCCGAATATCCTTTTTCGCGTTCATAAAGCCTCCTGATTGGTTTCAGAGATTCCTGTGAAGCTGCTTTCGGATCGCCTTGCGCCTGATCGGGTCCGGCCGGCGCCCCGGCAATCCGAGGCTTCTGAAGGAATAGACAGGAACAGAGGCCGAAACCTTACGAGCCGGCACTGAAGTGGAGCGGGCGGGAAGAAGCGGAGACGGCGATCGAGTAGGGGAGAGGGGCGAGGGGCGTTGGACGAGGGGCGAGGGACGAGGGGCGAGGGGCGAGGGGCGTGGGACGAGGGAAGAGGGAAAGAGCTCCAAGTTGTAGTAGTTGCGACTCCATCCGACAGACAATGAACAAGCTTGACGCTCAACGAGATCGCCCGCCCACAGGAAATCATGGAGCGAGGAGGCAGAACCGGTCGAATCGTCCTTGCGCTGCGAGCAGCGCGCTTACGCGTTGCCAGATGCGCGCGGCGTTTGACGTACGAACTCTACGAATGCGCGCACGCGCGTGGAAACGTATCGTCTCGAGGGATAGACGACCGAGATGGGCGGGCCAGGCGGATCCCACTCGCGCAGCAGGCGAACCAGCTTCCCTTCACGCACCGCCGGCTCGA
>DASYUW010000107.1:0-7823 GCA_036000845.1 Burkholderiales bacterium | reverse complement strand
AACCACGGAGGACACGGAGGACACGGAGAAAATGCAGGAGATTAAGAAGAGAAGATTTGTGGGTTAAGGTTTTGCATAGGCTGACAATCCCAATGCAGCGAAGATTGGCCGCATAGATTATCGAACGGCCGGCCGGCTCTTAACCCCGAATTGATCTTCCTCGTTCTTGTTCTTCCTCCGTGTTCTCCGTGTCCTCCGTGGTTCATGTTCTGGATCGGGATTCGCGTTAGTAAGTCGCGCGACCACCGGAAAGGTCGAACACCGCGCCGGTGGTAAACGAGCAATCCTCGGTGCAGGCCCACGTTACCGTCGCGGCGATTTCCTCGACCGTACCGAAACGACCCATCGGGATCTTGGCGAGCATGTAGTCGATGTGGCTCTGCGGGACCTGCTCGAAGATCGGCGTTCTTACCGCGGCCGGCGTCACGCAGTTGACGGTGATGCCGTTCTTGGCGGTTTCCTTGCCCAGCGATTTGGTGAGCCCGATCACCGCCGCTTTCGACGAACTGTAGGCGGCGGCATTGGGATTGCCTTCCTTGCCGGCGATCGAGGCGATGTTGACGATGCGGCCGTAGTTGTTCTTGATCATGTGCGGCACGACGGTGCGGCAGCAGTAGAACACGCCGTTGAGATTGATGTCGTGCACGCGCAGCCAGTCATCCGCCGGCAGTTCCCAGCTCACCGCGTTCATGCCGGCGATGCCCGCGGAGCACACCAGCGCGTCGACCTTGCCGAATGCAGCGAGCGTGGACTTGAAAGCAGATTCCACCTGGTCGAGCTTGGTGACGTCCACCCTGGCGGTATGAGTCTTCGGCGCGCCGAGAGACTTGGCGGCGTCCGTCATGTTCTTCTCGTTCATGTCCCAGATGGCGACGTTGGCGCCCGACTGCGCGAGCCGCTTGGCGATGGCCAGACCGATGCCGGAAGCCCCGCCGGTTACGATGGCGCTGCGGCCCTTCATGTCGAGTTGATTCATTGCTCCCCCTTTGGATTGGAATAAGTGACCACGCGGTTGCGATCGCCCGCCGCGGAAAACCGGCATTTTAATTGATTGGTAGACCCCGACCAACCCGGCCTGTTCCGGCTGTGGCCGAATTCTCCGGTATTGCGTCGAGCTGGGATTACCTCGTGAAGTAATAGAGGAGCAGCAGAAATACGACGATGGCGCCGATGGCCCATGTCCGTGCCGACACGCCGCCCCTGCCCGCCGTCTGCGGCAGTGCGATCGTATCGGCGGGTTCAGGAGCGACTGTCGCATTGAATCTGGCGAAGAAATCATCGGACATTTTCTTCGCTACGCCGTCGATCAGCCGCGAGCCGATCTGTGCGAGCTTGCCTCCCACCGTGGCGGTGGCCTTGTAGGTAAGGCGGGTCGCACTGCCCTCGGGCAGCAACGAGACCTGCGCAGCTCCCTTGCCGAAGCCGGCCGCGCCGCCTGTCCCCTCGAATGCGATCGAGTAGGAATTGGGAGGATTCAGGTCGGTGAGCAGCAGTTTGCCGTTGAATTTCGCTTTGACCGGGCCGATCGCGGCAGTCATCACCACCTTGTATTCGGTGTCCGAGACTTTCTCGATGCTCTCGCAGCCGGGGATGCAGGCCTTGAGGATTCCGGGATCGTTGAGCGCCTCCCACACTCGTTGTTGTGGAAGAGGAATGAGCTGCTCGCCGGTCATTTCCATTTTCTATTGTCCCCATTCATTCTGATGCGCCGGTGCCAGAATTCGCGCAAGGTCCGCCAGGCATTCGACGCTGTGTGCCGGAACGAACGCATCCACGTGCGGAAGCATCAGGCGCACGCCGGTGGCCTTCGGTTCGAAGCCATCGAAACGCAACAGCGGATTCAACCAGATCAGCTTGCGGCAGGACTTGTGCAGCCGCTCCATCGCTTGCGGAAGGTCCACGCCGGCGTCGCGATCGAGGCCGTCGCTGATCAGCAGCACTTCGGCGTTCTGGCCCAGCACGCGGCGCGACCAGCGCAGGTTGAACTCCTTCAACGTCGCGCCGATGCGCGTGCCTCCCGACCAGTCGGCGACCGCCCGGGACACGGCGCCAAGTGCCAGGTCCACGTCGCGATGCCGGAGATGGCGGGTGATGTTCGTCAACCGCGTGCCGAACACGAAAGTGTGCACCCGGTCGCGATCGTTGGTGATCGCATGCATGAAATGCAGAAACATGCGTGAGTACCGGCTCATCGAGCCGGAGATGTCGCACAGGATCACGAGCGGCGGATGGCGGCGCTGGTTCGAGCGGCGGTGCAAGGGGATGACGTCGGCGTTGCCGCGCAGGCTGGCGCGCAACGTGCCGCGCAAGTCAACAAACTGCCCATGCGCATGGGGTTGAAGCCGGCGGATCCATATGTCGGGGATCGGCAGTCGCAATCCGGCTATCAGCGTCTTCGCCTGCGCCAGTTCCTCGATAGTCATCGTGTCGAAGTCCTGCTTGCGCAGTTTCTCCGTCTGCGAGGCGCCTGCGCCGGTCTCTTCCTGTGCCGCCCTTTCGACGGGGAGCGTGGTCTCCACGATTAGCCCCAGCGCCTCGGCTATCCGGTTGGAAACTTTTGTGGGCACCTTCGCGGAAGAAACCAGTGGAGCGTCGTGCAGCGCGCGGTCGAGCAGGTGGCGATCGCGCCAGAACAGATTGAACGCCTGGTCGAACAGCTCGAATTGTTCGCGGCGGGAGAGGAACACCGAGGCCAATGCCCAGTAGAAATCGTCGCGGTTTTCCACGCCGGCGAAATCGAGTGCGCGCAAACCGTCGATTACGCGGTCGGGACCCACCGGCACGCCTGCCTTACGCAACGCGCGCGCGAAATGAACTACGTTCTCGGCGAGATTCAATTAAGGCAACACCCAACGCAGAGGCACGGAGGACACAGAGGACGCAGAGAAAAACAAGAAAACGATAGCAAGTGAAAGAGCCAAGGGTTGCTACTTAGCCATCCATGCCCAAATTGTTTTTCGTTGCCGCTCATCTATCGGATTCTCCCTCTGCGCTCTCTGTGCTCTCTGCGCCTCTGCGTTAGGTTTAGATGTCTCTTCCGCAGGCCGCTACGTTGGCTTAAAACCTATACCCAATGCATAGGCACGGAGGACACAGATAACGCAGAGTTAAAACTGATTGATGATTCGGCGTACGGCCCTACTTAGCACGGCGGAGTTGAAATTTATCAAAAGTCCGAGTCGTTTTCCGGTCAATCTTAAGTATCCGAGCAACTGCGCTTCGTGAACCGGCAGAATACGCTCGACAGACTTCACTTCGACCACAATCAGGTCGTCGACAAGCAGATCCAGACGCAACTGGTTTGCGAGCCGGTAACCCTTGTATTCGACAGGTACCTCAACCTGTCGGAATACTTTTACTTTTCGCTGTTGAAGCTCCAATATCAGCGCTTCCTCGTACAGTGATTCCAGGAGCCCCGGTCCGAGGATCCGATGAACCTCGATCGCTGCACCGATTATCTCTCCGGAGAGCTCATTGTCCATTCCTCTGTGTCCTCTGTGTCCTCTGTGTCCTCTCCGCCTCTGTGTTGGGTTTAGGAGGTTGGAAATCCGTCCCGGATTTCGTCCAACAGGCGGGCGGCTTCGCTGCCGCGCACGGCTGCAATATCGTCGTGGTACTTCAACAGCGCACCCAGCGTGTCGTTGACCACGGTTGCGTCCAAGGACTGGCGGTCCAGTTCGACCAGCGCTTTTGCCCAGTCGATGGTTTCCGCCACGCCCGGACGTTTGAACAATTCCATTGCCCGCAATTTCTGAACAAAGGCCACGACTTCACTTGAAAGTTTCGCGGCCGCCTCCGGCACCTTGCGGCCGACGATCTCCAGTTCCCGCTCGGCGGACGGATAGTCAACCCAGTGGTAGAGGCAGCGCCGCTTGATCGCGTCGTGGATCTCGCGGGTGCGATTGGATGTGATCACCACGATCGGTGGTTCTGCGGCCTTGATGGTGCCGATCTCCGGAATCGTGACCTGGAAGTCGGACAGCACCTCCAGCAGGTAGGCTTCGAAAGGCTCGTCGGTACGGTCGAGCTCGTCGATCAGCAATACCGGCGGTGAACTCTGCGGTCCTTCCAGTGCTTGCAACAAAGGCCGGCGGATCAGGAATCGTTCGCTGAAGATGTCCTTCTCCAGCTTGCCGCGCGATGCGGCACCTTCCGCCTCCGTGAGCCGGATCTCGATCATCTGCCGCGGATAGTTCCACTCGTAAACTGCGGAAGCGATGTCCAGGCCTTCGTAGCACTGCAGGCGGATCAGGCGGCGGCCGAGCGCGGCTGCCAGCACCTTGGCGATCTCGGTCTTGCCCACCCCCGCTTCGCCTTCGAGGAACAGCGGCCGCTGCATGCGCAGCGCGAGGAACACCGCCGTTGCCAGCGATCGCTCGGCGACGTACTCACCCCGGGTGAGCAGCGCCAGCGTTTCGTCTATCGAATTTGGGACGGTTGTGGAATGTTGGCTCATATGAAGCAGTAATTCAGAACCTCAACGCAAAGACGCAAAGGACGCGAAGGTCGCAAAGAAAATCGAGAATTAGATGCGCACAAGGATAGGCTGGCATTCAGAATAACTATCGGTCAGTATTTTGACCGTAACTTTCTTGCCTTTCTTTGCGTCCTTTGCGCCTTTGCGTTGGGTGTAATCACGTTAGCTTTTAATGGTCTGTTCGACGGCGCGCTTTGCCATGAAGGGGTTGCGTCGATGGACTGCGGCGGCGACATGATTCGACCTACAGTTTCGATCGCCACTCGGCGACCCACATCGGCAGGAAGGCATCGGGATCGAAAGGGTGCGCCTTCGCGGCCTCGACAACGAAGCGGCCGACGCCCAGGCCCGGGCGTGACGAGACATCGTAGCCGCCATCACGCGGTCGGGGTGGATGTTCGACCAGGTCGAATCGCCAGGCCGGCGAGTACTCGCAGAACGACTCCTGCATGATGAAATTCGTCGTGCAGGCGTCGAGCTGGATGGCGGCGGCGGTGGCGACCGGCCCGAACGGATTGTGAAAGGAGACCGGCGTATACGCGGCGTCGGCGATCGCGGCGATCTTCTTGGCTTCAAGAATGCCACCGACGTGGATGGGGTCCGGCTGCAAAACGCCGATTTCGTTGCCGGCAAGAAGCGCCTGCAGGTGGTATTTGGTGTAGCAACGCTCGCCGGTCGCGAGCCGGGTGCGGATGGAACGGCCGACTTTGGCGAGCGCCTGCACGTTTTCCGGGTCGCACGGCTCCTCGAACCAGTAGAGCTTGTACGGTTCGAGCTCCTGCGCGATCGCTATCGCGGAGCCCGGGCTGAAACGGCCGTGGCAGTCGATCAGCACGTCAATGTCCGCTCCGACCGCGTCGCGCACGCAGGCGACCATCTCTACGGCCCCGCGCACCAGCTTCGAATCCGGATCGCGCCCGGCGTTTGAGAATGGATCGAATTTGAGCCCTCGATAACCCTTGCGCGCCACGGCCGCGGCCGCGCGGCCGATCTCATCCAATGTTGCGCCGCTGCCATACCAGGCGTTGGCGTAGGCCGGCAGCCGGTCGCGCACCGGACCGCCGAGCAGGTCGTACACCGGGCGGTCGAGCGCCTTGCCGACGATGTCCCAAAGCGCGATTTCGATCGCGCCGATCGCGGAGTTCAGGATCGGTCCGCCGCGGGCGAATTCGTTGCGGAACATTTCCTGCCACAGGCGCTCGATGGAGAAGGCCGACTGTCCCACCACCACCCGGCGCGCAAGCTGCTGGATTGCCGCCTCGACCGCCTTCGGCTGGAATTCGCAGGTCCCCTCTCCGACACCCTCGATCCCGTCGTCGGTAAAAACATGGGCAAATACCCAGTTGCACCACTTTGCGCCCACCACGTAAGTGTCGATGCGGGTGACTCGGCAATCGCGTCGAACGCCCATGTCAGGCGACCTCGCGTTGACGCGCACATGCGCGGACGGTTTCGATGAGACGCGCCGTCGACAGGCCGTATTTTTCCTGGAGGTACGGCAAAGAGCCGCACTCTACGAACTGGTCGGGTATGCCGACTTTCCGCAGCGGCAGGCAGATGCCGGCAGCGTAGAGTGTGTCCACCACCATGGTGCCGAGCCCGCCGGTTACGATATGGTTCTCCGCCGTAACCAGGCGCTTGACCTTGTGCGCGAACTGGCAGATGGCCTCGCGGTCCAGCGGCTTGAGGCAGGGAACGTGCAGCACGCCGACCGCGATACCCTCCGCGGCAAGCGCGGTGGCTGCGTCGAGCGCTCTCTCGGTCATCAGTCCGGTGCTGACGATACCGATATCCGCGCCGGCTGTGAGCTCGGCGGCGGCCCCAATCCGAAACGCGTAACTGGCGTCATCCAGCACCTTTGGCACATTGCCCCGCAGGAGCCGCATGTAAACAGGTCCATCGTACGCGGCGGCAGCGCGTGTCGCCTGCATGATTTCGGTGGCGTCGCAGGGGTCGATCACCACCAGTCCCGGCACCGCACATATGAGCGCGAGATCGTCAATTCCCTGATGCGTCCCACCGTAGCCGGTGGTGAGTCCGGGCAGTCCGGCGATGATCTTCACGTTCGCATGGCTGTGGGCACAGGCGATGGCGATGAAATCATACGCGCGCCGGGTTGCAAACACGGCATAGGTGGTCGCAAACGGAATCCATCCGGTTTTTGCCAGGCCGGCAGCGACGGCAATGAGATTCTGCTCCGACATGCCGACGTTAAAGAAGCGGTCGGGAAATGCCTCGGCGAAGGGCTGAATGTCGGTGTACCTGGCGAGATCGGCGCTGAGACCGACGATACGGCGGTCGGCATTCGCGACTTCGACCAGGGCCTGGCCGAACGGCGCGGCGATCGAGGCGCGATCCCTGACGGCGGTGACTTCGCCCATGCCGAGGGTACGACCGGGAGCGCGGTTGCGGATTTCAGACATAAGTCGCCTCCAGTTCCGCACGGATTGCGTTCCATTCCTGCGCATCGATGCGCATGAAGTGCGCCTTCTCGCGACGCTCGAGCATCGGCACGCCCTTGCCCGGCAACGTTCGCGCGACGATCGCCTTGGGCCGGCCGCTCGCGCTGCGGGCACCTTGAAGGGCGCCGACGATCTCGCTCATGACGTTGCCGTCGATTTCGGCGGTTTCCCAGCCGAATGCGCGCCATTTATCGGCGACCGGTTCGATATTGACAACGATGCGCCCGTCGGCCTGGATGCCGTTGCAGTCGATAATTGCGACCAGGTTGTCGAGCCCGAACGTCGCACCCGCGATTGCGGCCTCCCAGGTAGCACCCTCCTGGAGCTCGCCGTCGGACAACTCGGCAAAAACACGGGCCGACTTTTCGGCCAGCGTCAGTCCCAGCGCCATGCCTACAGCCTGTCCCAGTCCCTGGCCAAGCGAACCGCCGATCATCTCTACGCCCGGCGTGGTGTCGAGCGTGCTCATGTCGAGGCGGCTTTGGTCCGCGCCGTAAGTGCAGAGTTCCTCGGGCGGAATGGTTCCGGCTTCGGCGAGCGCCGCCCATAGTGCAATCGAGTAGTGACCGGTCGAGAGCACGAAGCGGTCGCGATCTTCCCAGCCGGGGTCTACCGGATCGTGACGCATCTCGTGGAAGTAGAGGGCGGCAAGTATGTCCGCGATTCCCAGACCCTGGCCGATGTATCCCTGGCCGAGCCCGGACGCCATATCCACCATGTGCCGGCGCAGGGCATGCGCCTTGGCCCGCAGGAAAGACAGATCGGGATTGCCGGCAGGTCCACTGGTTCGCGCCATGTTCTGGTCCGCTCGTCGCGTTCAGTCCTTGTCGAGTCCGCCGCTCAGGTTCAGCCGCTCGGCGGTCATGTAGTCCGGGGCATCGGCG
>DASYUW010000106.1:0-9124 GCA_036000845.1 Burkholderiales bacterium | reverse complement strand
TTCGCAGCACATTCCGCCGGAGAGTGTCGAGGAGCAGTGGGATGTTCCCGGCCTCGAGAGGACGCTGGCCGGTGAACTGGGCCTGGAACTGCCATTGCAGCAATGGTTGAAGCAGGACGAGAGCCTCGAGGAGGAAAGTTTGCGCACCCGGATCATCACGGCCGCCAACAAGCATTACGAGGACAAGTTCAGCAATGTGGACGCGGAAGCCGTGCACCACTACGAGCGCGCGATCATGCTGGACCGGCTGGACAGTCACTGGCGCGAGCACCTCGCCGCGCTGGATCACCTGCGCCAGGGCATTCATCTGCGCGGCTATGCGCAGAAGAATCCGAAGCAGGAGTACAAGCGCGAGGCCTTCGAGCTGTTTTCGCTGATGCTCGAAGCGGTGCGTACCGAGGTCACACGCATCCTGATGACCGTAAAGATCAGGACGGCCGAGGAGGCGGAGGCCGTCGCAGTGAAGGAACAGGCCGAACTCAAGAACGTGCAGTACCAGCATGCCGATCACGACGAGGCGCTGGAAAGGGCAAACGCCGAAACCAAAGTCCAGCCGTTCGTGCGCGGCGGCCAGAAAGTCGGGCGCAACGACCCCTGCCCGTGCGGATCCGGCAAGAAATACAAACAGTGCCACGGTAAGCTCGGCTAAGCGAAGCGGATGCGCGAGGGTCGAGCCACCGTGCACGGCGCGCCGGCAAATACCGAAAGTGGACAGGCCGGAGCCAGCAAATGGCGGTAAATCTATCCGCTCCCGCTTCTGCGACGCTGCTGCCGGTGAAGGGCGTGCGCCTCGGAATCGCCGAAGCGGGTATCCGCAAGGCCAATCGCAAGGACCTGATGCTGATGGCCCTGTCCAAGGGGACGCGGGTTGCCGGCGTGTTCACCCGCAACCGCTTCTGTGCCGCACCGGTCACAGTGGCGAAGACGCATCTGCAGACCGGCTCGATTCAGGCTCTGGTCGTCAACACCGGCTGCGCCAACGCCGGCACCGGTGAGGACGGTCTGGCGCGTGCCAGGCAGACCTGCAACGAGGTCGCCGCGCTGCTCGGTTGCACACCGGAACAGGTGCTGCCGTTTTCCACCGGCGTCATCATGGAACCGCTTCCGGTCGATCGCATCGCCGCCGGGCTGCCGCGCTGCGTCGCCGCGCTCGCCGAGACAAACTGGGCGGAGGCGGCGCAGGCGATCATGACCACCGACACCGTGCCGAAGGCGTACTCGAAGCGTATCGACGTTGGCGGCCATGGGGTGACCGTAACGGGTATCGCCAAGGGTTCGGGGATGATCCGGCCGAACATGGCGACCATGCTGGGCTTCGTGGCCACTGATGCAGCGGTTGACCAGACGCTGCTGCAGCAAGCGACCGCCTACGCCGCGGAACGCACGTTCAACTGCGTGACCGTCGATGGAGACACCTCCACCAACGACGCTTTCATTCTGGCGGCCACCGGCCGGTCCGGCGCGCCCGAGATCGCCAGCTCCGACTCGCAGGAATTCAGGCTGTTCCTCGATGCGGTGACCGAGGTGGCCGGCATTCTGGCGCACGCGCTGGTGCGCGACGGCGAAGGCGCAACCAAGTTCATCACCATCTGCGTCGAAGGCGGAATGAACGAGACCGAATGCCGCAAGGTCGGCTACGCCATTGCCCACTCGCCGCTGGTGAAGACGGCGTTTTTCGCTTCAGATCCCAATCTCGGCCGCATACTCGCGGCGATCGGCTACGCCGGTATCGACGATCTCGACGTTGCCAATGTCGATCTGTACCTGGACGATGTAATGGTGGCGGAGGGCGGCAGTCGCGCGCCGGCCTACCGCGAAGAAGATGGCAAGCGGGTGATGAAACAGCAGGAGATCACGGTGCGCGTGGGACTCAACCGCGGGGCTTCAGCGGCCACGGTGTGGACCTGCGATCTTTCGCACGATTACGTGAGCATCAACGCCGACTACCGCAGCTGAGCGATGAGTGATCTCGACCGACTGATCAAGCGCGCCGAACAGGTCCTGGAGCGCCTCGAGGCCGCACTGCCGCCCAAGCTGCCGGCACCGGACTGGAAGGCGGCGCTGGCGTACCGCTGGCGCAAGCGCAACGGCCGCGGCTTCCTGAAGCCGGTGACGCATCCGCACAAGATCCGGCTCACCGATCTGCAAGGGATTCACGAACAGATCCGCCTGGTCGAACAGAATACCCGGCAGTTCCTCGAAGGGCTGACCGCAAACGATGTGCTGCTCACCGGCGCTCGCGGCACCGGCAAGTCCTCGCTGGTAAAGGCCGTTCTCAACAAATTCTCGGCGAAGGGCCTGCGCCTGATCGAGGTGGAAAAACAGGATCTGATGGATCTGCCGGACATCGTCGACTTGGTGGCCGATGCGCCTTACAAGTTCATCCTGTTCTGCGACGACCTGTCCTTTGACGCCGACGAGCCGGGTTACAAGGCGCTGAAAGTCATCCTCGACGGCTCGATCTCGGCGACTTCGGAGAATCTGCTGATCTACGCCACATCGAACCGCCGCCACCTGATGCCTGAGTACATGCAGGAGAACCTCGAAACCAAGTACCTTGGCGAGGAAATCCACCCCGGCGAGAGTGTCGAGGAAAAAATTTCGCTGTCCGAGCGTTTCGGTCTTTGGGTTTCCTTCTATCCTTTTGATCAGGACGAATACCTGGCGATCGTGGATTACTGGCTCGGGCAACTCGGCGTGGGTGAAGGCGATCGCGCGAAGGCCGGTAACGAGGCCTTGCAATGGGCGCTTACCCGCGGCTCGCGCAGCGGGCGCGTGGCGTGGCATTTCGCGCGCGACTGGGCGGGACGACTAAGGATGAAGGGTGAAGGCGGAAGGCGGAAGTAAGCGCTCCAACCCCAAGGCCGGGAATTCCGCTCATCCCTCATCCTTCAACCTTCATCCTTCGGAGGTGGTGGACGTTGCGGCCGCGGTGATCGAACGCGACGACGACAGCTTTCTCCTGGCACAGAGACCGCAGGGCAAGGCCTACGCCGGCTACTGGGAGTTTCCCGGCGGCAAGGTCGAAGCCGGCGAGCCTGTCGCCGAGGCGCTCAGGCGCGAACTCCACGAGGAGCTGGGCATCGACCTCGAGCAGGCCTATCCCTGGATTACCCGCGTTTACAGCTACCCGCACGCTACCGTGCGCCTGCACTTTCATCGCGTGCTGAAATGGCAAGGCGAACCGCATCCGCACGAAGAGCAGGCGCTGGCCTGGCAACGCTGCGGCGCGTTGTCGGTCGCGCCGATGCTTCCGGCCAATGCGCCGGTCCTGAAAGCACTGTCGCTGCCGATCGTGTACGCCATCACCCATGCGTGGGAAACGGGAATCGGGCGCGCGCTGGCGCAGCTCGACGACGCACTCGCGAAGGGGTTGCGTCTGGTGCAGATCAGGGAAGGAAAACTCGAACGACCAGCGCGCGAGGCTTTCGCGGCACAAGTCGTGCAGCGCGTGCATGCCCTGGGAGGCATCGTTCTGGTCAACGGCGACGAACAACTGGCCCGAGGCATCGGTGCGGATGGCCTGCACCTGCCCGCGCAAGCGTTGATGGCGGCTCGGCAGCGGCCGCAATTCGAATGGTGCGGCGCGTCCTGTCACGATGCGGCCGAACTTGCGCGCGCAGCGGAACTCGGTGCTGATTTTGCGGTGCTCGGGCCGGTCCTGGAAAAGCCCGGACAGCCGGACCTGCCGGGGATCGGCCTGCAGCGCTTCGGCGATCTCGCAGGTGGAAGCCCGCTGCCGGTGTTTGCTCTTGGCGGGATGAGATTGTCCGATCTCGACAGCACGCGTGCGCGCGGTGCGCACGGGGTGGCCATGATTCGCGGCGCCTGGTAGGCGGCACGCGCGGCGGAGCTAACGCTCCTCGCCTTCGGGCTTGCTGGCGTCTGCTTCCTCCTGAGGAATCCGGTAGCCCTCGGTGGCCCACTGGCCCAAGTCGATGAGCTTGCAGCGCTCGGAACAGAACGGCCGGTAGGCGTTCGCCTCACTCCACGGCGTGGCGGTCCCGCACCGCGGGCAGTTCACCATGCGCGTTTTCTTCGCCTCGGTCTTCATCTCGGTCAAGCATTCATTACAGGTTGCAGAACGTCAGTTCGAATTTTACGTCGTCGACGCTGGTGCGTCGTTGCGAACCGATGGCGGTGGTGAAGCGCACATTGAGCGCGTACTTGTTGGCGCTGATTTCCGGTACGCAGTCGTACGCGCTGTCCAGGCGGATGCGCAGCATCTGCGCCAGCCGACCCGCCATGGTCTGCTGGTACACGCCCTGATGCGCGAGCTGGGTGGCGGTCTTGCCGCTTTCCCGCAGCAGTCTCAGGATGATCTGCACGCCGTTGCGGATCGGCAGGAAGGGCGCAAGCCACTCGCCGAGATCGAGACGGCGCGTTTCGGCGCTTTGGTTGAGCCAGAAGTGATACGAAGGCAGATCGAACTGGCACACGCCGCCGGGTATGGCGGAACGCTGCTTGATGCTCATCAACCAATCGTTCTCGCGTAACTCCTGGCCGGTTTTTCCCGCTGAAAGAAACATGTCGGAAATTGCCTTCTCGATGTCGGCAAGCACCGATCTCAGGGCCTCTTGCGAGATGGCCGGATTGTGGCGAAGCGTATCGAGGTGATGTTTCTGGCGTTCGAGTTCCTGCATCAAGTCGGACTTGAGATCGGCGCGGCCGCCGATATCGAGGATCTCGAACAGCGACGTCAGCGCAACGTGATGTTCCTCCGGATCGCTTTTCGAGGCGAAATAGTGGGCGCGCCTGTACAGATCCTCCAAGCGCAGCAGGGTGCGAATCCTCTCATTTAGCGGGAACTCGTAGCTGATCACAATGCGGGCGCGGCTACCGGAGTAGAGGCAAGTATTCCCGAAAAGACTCTAAAAATAAAGCCGAATGCACGATAACCGTATTCCGGCAATGCCTGCAGGCGGCGCTGCCGCTATACTTCTGCGGCGAGATCCAGGTATTTGCGATGCAAAGCGGCGACTTGCGCCGCCAGGGCTGCAAGGCCGCCGTCGTTGCGAATCACGTCATCGGCCCGTCGCAGGCGTTCGGCCTGACCGACCTGGGAGGCCATGATCGCCAGAATTTCTTCGCGCGGCAGGTTGTTGCGTCGCCTGACGCGTTCGATCCGTGTCTCCTGATCGCTGTCCACAACCAACACGCGTCGCACCAGCGTCTCGTAAGCGCCGGACTCGAACAACAGCGGGACCGCCAGGATGACGTAGGGTGCGGTCGAATTGGCGACCCGGCGCTCGGCTTCGCGTCGGATCAGCGGATGCAGGATGGACTCCAGGTCCTTCTTTGCGCGTGCATCCTCGAATGCCAGTTTGCGCATCCGCGCCCGGTCCATGGCGCCGTCTGCCGTTACGTAGTGCGGACCAAAGCGCCGCGAAATCTCGCCCATCGCCGCTTCGCCCGGCCCTGTCAGCGCGCGTGCAATCTCGTCCGTGTCCACCACCCCAGCACCGAGGTCCGCGAACAGTTCGGCAACCGTGGTCTTCCCCGAGCCGATCCCTCCGGTGAGACCAACGGCAAATGGCATCGTCACAACAACTGCAGGTAAGTCCGGTTGATCGTCTCGCCCCAGAACAACGCGATCAATCCCGCCGCGGCAATGTACGGTCCGAACGGAATCGGCGTGTTGCGGCCATGGCGGGCGAAAACGATCAGGCCGATGCCGACGGTCGCGCCCACCAGGGAGGACAGCAGGATCACCACCGGCAACATTTTCCAACCCAGCCACGCACCGATCGCGGCGAGCAACTTGAAGTCGCCGTAACCCATCCCCTCCTTGCCGGTGGCGAGCTTGAACAGCCAGTACACGGCCCACAGCGAGAGGTAACCGGCAATGGCGCCGATAACCGCGCCCTGCAGCGGCACGAAAGTTCCGGTCTGGTTCACCAGCAGTCCGAGCCAGATCAGCGGCAGAGTTATGTCGTCCGGCAGCAACTGAGTGTTGATGTCGATCACCGTGAGCGCGATCAGCGACCACGTCAGGAACAATGCGCCCGCCGTCGCCAGCGTCAGCCCATAGCGCCATCCGATATAGCCGGAGAGGATGCCGCTGAGCGCCTCCACGATCGGGTAGCGGATGCTGATTGGCGCCTTGCACGCCGAGCAACGTGCACGCAGGAACAGATAACTCAGGATCGGAATATTCTCCCAGGCTGGTATGCGGTGGCCGCAGCGCGGGCAGGTCGAGGGCGGCGTTACCAGGTTGTAGCGCTTGGTGGTACCCGTGCTTCTCAATTTTGCCGCCGCATCAGCAGAGCCTTTCTGCTCCAGAAGGTCGGCCGCCTGCGCGTCCCACTCACGTTCGAGCATTTTGGGAAGCCGGTGGATGACCACGTTCAGAAAACTCCCGACCACCAGTCCGAGCAGGGCGCAGACCAGTATCACAATTGCCGGTTCATTCATGATGTCTATGAAGTCCATGTTTATGGTCAATTATGCGCATCGTGTCGTCGGACCTGGGAATGCCGGCACTGGGGTATACAGTTGTACATGCGGTTTCCGGCATCGCAGGCGCATTGCGCATCAGGCTGTTCGACGATGCGGTGCTGACAAAAAAAGCGCCCGAGCTCGTCGGGCGCGCAATTGATCGATTCGGTCGCCGATTATACGGCCTGACCCATCTTGAAGATCGGCAGATACATGGCGATTACCATGCCGCCGATCAGCACACCCAGAACCACCATGATCATCGGTTCCATCAGGCTGGACAAGGCTTCCACCGCATCGTCCACTTCCTGCTCGAAAAAGTCGGCGACCTTGCTGAGCATCCCGTCCAGCGCGCCCGACTCCTCGCCGATCGACACCATCTGCAGAACCATGTTCGGAAAGACGTTGACGTTGGTCATGGCGCTGGTGAGGCTTACGCCGGTACTGACTTCCTTCTGGATTTTCTTGGTCGCCTCGTAATACACGTAGTTGCCTGCGGCGCCGGCTACCGAATCGAGCGCCTCCACCAGCGGCACGCCGGCTGCGAACATGGTGGACAACGTGCGGGTCCAGCGCGCGATGGTCGCCTTGCGGACCAGGGGGCCGAAAACCGGAACCTTGAGGATCAGCCGGTCCATTACCATTTGCATCTTCACCGACCGCTTCCAGGTGTAGAAGAAGAACCACACGCCGAAGCCCACGCCGCCGAATATCGCCCACCACCATTTGACGAAGACGTCCGAAATCGCCATCACGAATAGCGTAGGCGCGGGGAGGTCGGCGCCGAAGTTCGAGAACAGATCCTTGAACGCCGGGATCACGAAAATCATGATGATCGCGGTAATGATAAATGCGACCACGATGATCGACACCGGATAGAACAGCGCGGCCTTGATCTTGCTTTTGATCGCAAGAATCTTTTCCTTGTAGGTAGCCAGACGGTCCAGCAGGCTGTCGAGAATACCGGCCTGCTCGCCGGCGCCCACCAGGTTGCAAAACAGCGCGTCGAAATGCAGCGGATACTTGCGGAAAGCGGCGTTCAGGCTGTTGCCGGTTTCCACTTCGTTCTTGATGTCCATAAGCAGTCTGGCGACTGCGGGATTGGAGTGCCCCTTGCCGACGATATCGAAGGCCTGCAGCAAAGGCACGCCCGATTTCATCATGGTCGCCAGCTGGCGGGTGAAGAACGTGATGTCCTTGTCAGAGACCTTGCCACCCATCCCCGCCCTCTGCCTCTTGATCTTGAGTACGGTAATGCCCTGGCGGCGCAGTACTGAATTGACGACCGCCTCGCCGCCGGCGCGCATGTCGCCCCTTACGACTTTGCCGCTCTTATCCTTGCCTTCCCAGGAGAACTGGTATTCCCTGATTTTTTCCCGTGTTGCCGCTGCTGCGGTAGCCATACTGTTACCTCTTCAAGTTTTATTCGTTAGTGACGGCTTCGACTTCCTCTAGTGAAGTCATGCCCTGCCGCACTTTCAGCAATCCCGATTGCCGCAGGTCGCGGATACCCTCGCGCTGCGCCTGCTCGGCAATGTCGATAGCGTTGCCGTTGGTCATGATGATGCGGTTCAATTCGTCGCTGATTTTCATGACTTGGTAAATGCCTACCCGGCCCTTGTAGCCGGTGCCCTTGCAGACGTCGCAGCCGACTGCCTTGTACGGCGTCCAGTTGCCGTCAAGATCGGTTTCCTTGAACCCAGCCCGAATTAGCGCCTCCTTGGGGATGTCGACCGGCTGCTTGCATTCCTTGCACAGCCGCCGCGCCAGTCGCTGCGCCGTAATCAGGATTACCGAACTGGCGATGTTGAATGGGGCCACCCCCATGTTCAACAGCCGCGTCAGCGTGGTCGGGGCGTCGTTGGTGTGCAGGGTCGACAGCACCAGGTGACCGGTCTGCGCCGCTTTCACCGCAATTTCCGCCGTTTCCAGGTCGCGGATTTCGCCGACCATGATGATGTCCGGGTCCTGGCGCAGGAACGACTTCAATGCCGCGGCGAAAGTCAGCCCGGCCTTGTCGTTGACGTTGACCTGGTTGATCCCCGCCAAGTTGATTTCGGCCGGATCCTCGGCGGTGGCGATGTTGATGCCGGGCTCGTTCAGCATGTTCAGGCAGGTGTACAGCGAGACTGTCTTGCCCGAACCGGTCGGACCGGTCACGAGGATCATTCCGTAGGGTCGATTGATCGCCCACAGCAGCGCGTCCTTCTGGTCCGCCTCGTAGCCCAGCGCCTCGATGCCCAGAGTCGCGCTCGACGGATCGAGTATGCGCATCACGATCTTTTCCCCGTGCAGCGTCGGCAGAGTGCTGACACGAAAGTCGATGGCGCGGTTCTTGGACAGAATCAACTTCATCCGCCCGTCCTGGGGAATGCGCTTCTCGGCGATGTCCAGACGCGAAATGACCTTGATCCGGGAGGCGATCTTTTCCTTCAGAGACAGCGGCGGCTGGGCGATTTCGTAGAGTATGCCGTCCATGCGGTAGCGGATGCGGTAGAACTTTTCGTAGGGCTCGAAGTGGACGTCCGAGGCGCCGCTGCCGATTGCGTCCAGCAGGATCTTCTGGATATAACGCACGATCGGCGCATCATCGACCTCGTTTGTTGCATCGGCGGGCGGTTCCTCCTCGGGCGCGGCCTCGGCGAGCAAGTCGGCGCCCACATCCTCGCCCACCAGGTCCTGCAGC
>DASYUW010000105.1:0-6507 GCA_036000845.1 Burkholderiales bacterium | reverse complement strand
CTGGTGATCTGCGACGGCGGCACCGATCCGGACTGGGTGGCGATGGACCTGTTCTCGCAGGCCGAGCACGACGAGATGGCGCAGGCGATCCTGCTCTGCCCGGAGCGCGCATTCATCGACAAGGTGGCGGCGAGCATCGAGCGGCAGATAAAGGACATGCCGCGTGCCGGCGTGATTATCGCTGCGCTCGAGGGACGAGGCGCGCTGATCGAAACCCGCGATCTCGACGAGGCCTGCGAGATCGCCAATCGGATCGCCCCCGAGCACCTGGAGTTGTCCGTGGAAGAGCCGCAGCGCTGGGTCGAGAAAATCAGGCATGCGGGCGCCGTGTTCATGGGCCGTTACGCCTCGGAGGCGCTGGGAGACTACTGCGCGGGACCGAACCACGTGCTGCCGACGGCGCGCAGCGCGCGTTTCTCCTCGCCGCTCGGGGTATACGACTTTCAGAAACGCACCAGCCTGATCCAGGTTTCCGCGGACGGCGCGCGCAAGCTCGGTGCAATTGCCACCGAGCTCGCGACCGGCGAGGGCCTGCCGGCACATGCGCGTGCCGCCCAGTTGCGATTGCGCAGATGAGCCGTTACTGGAGCGCCGTGGTCCACGGCCTGACGCCTTACGTACCGGGTGAGCAGCCCAGGCTGGCCAACCTGGTGAAGCTCAACACCAACGAAAATCCGTACGGTCCCAGCCCACGAGTGCTGGAGGCGCTGCGGGGCGAGGCGGCGGATTCGCTGCGCCTGTATCCCGATCCCACGAGCCAGAGACTGGTTGAGGCCGTAGCCGCCCGGCACGGGGTTGCTCCCGGTCAGGTCTTTGTCGGCAATGGCTCCGACGAAGTCCTTGCGCACACCTTCCAGGCGCTGCTCCGGCACGACCAGCCGGTGTTGTTCCCTGACGTCACTTACAGCTTCTACCCGGTGTACTGCCGTTTGTATGGCATCGCTTATCGCGAGATTCCGCTGACGGATTCGCTCGAGATCGATATCGATGACTATTTGCAGTCGAGCAACGGCGGAATAGTCTTTCCCAATCCGAATGCGCCGACCGGGCGCCTGCTGGGTTTGTCCGAAGTCGAGCGGCTCCTGCGGGGCAATACGGCGTCCGTGGTCGTGATCGACGAGGCTTACGTGGATTTCGGTGGGAAATCCGCCGTGTCGCTGGTGCACCGCTACCCCCAGTTGCTGGTGACGCACACCTTGTCCAAATCCTGCTCGCTGGCGGGGCTGCGCGTGGGCTATGCGATCGGGCATGCAGAATTGATCGAGGCGCTGATCCGGGTCAAGGACAGTTTCAACTCCTATCCGATGGACCGCTTCGCGCAGGCCGGGGCCGTGGCGGCGTTGGAGGATCAGGAATATTTCGAAGCGGCATGTCGCAAGGTGATCCGTAGCCGCGAGCGCCTGGTTGCCGGACTTCAGACGCTTGGCTTCGAGGTTCTGCCCTCCGCGGCAAACTTCGTCTTCGCCCGGCATCCGCGCTGGGAAGGCGCGGCGCTGACGGCAAGGCTGCGCGAGCGAGCAATTATCGTGCGGCATTTCCGCAATCCGGCCCGTATTGCCCCGTTCATGCGCATTACGGTGGGAACGGATGAGCAGTGCGATGCGCTGCTCGGTGCCTTGCGCGGGATCTTTCTCGACGCGGGTGTCGCCTCGTCGGCGATACCCTAATTGGGTTAGGATGAAGCAATTTTTGACGCCCATCGTATGCGCCAAGCCCAAGTCACCCGCAATACCCTGGAAACCCAGATCAGCGTCAAGCTCAATCTCGACGGCAGCGGCAAGTCCAAGCTTGCCACCGGCATCGGATTCTTCGATCACATGCTCGATCAGGTGGCGCGCCACGGCATGATCGACCTGGAGATTGAAGCCAAGGGCGACCTGCACATCGACGCCCACCACACCGTCGAGGACGTGGGCATCACGCTCGGTCAGGCATTCGCCAAGGCGATTGGCGATAAGAAAGGCGTGCGCCGCTATGGCCATGCCTACGTCCCGCTCGACGAGGCGTTGTCGCGGGTGGTGGTGGATCTGTCGGGCCGTCCCGGGCTCGAATACGCGGTCGATTACGCGCGCGGGCTGGTCGGCGAATTCGACATCGACCTCGTCCATGAATTCTTCCAGGGCTTCGCCAACCATGCGCTGGTGACTTTGCACATCGACAACTTCAAAGGAAGGAACGCGCACCACCAGGCCGAGACCATCTTCAAGGCTTTCGGGCGTGCGTTGCGCATGGCCTCCGAGATGGATCCGCGGGCGGCCGGCGCGTTGCCCTCGACCAAGGGGAGCCTCTGAGCGTTTTCGCGGATCGGGTTTCCGGCCGCATATGCGTCGGCAAGTACTGTTGAACACGAACCACGGGTCACGAACCACTCTTGTATGACCGATATTGCTGTAGTTGACTACGGAATGGGCAACCTGCGTTCGGTGGCGAAATCCCTGGAGCATGTTGCCCCGGGCAAGGTCGTTACCGTGACCAGCGATCCGGCGGTGCTGCGCTCTGCCTCCAGAGTGGTTTTTCCGGGCCAGGGCGCGATGCCGGACTGCATGCGTGAGATGGACGCGCGCGGATTGCGCGCGCCGTTGCTGGAGGCGGCGCGCAGCAAGCCGTTTCTGGGACTGTGCATAGGCTTGCAGATGTTGTTCGAGTCGAGCGAGGAGGGTGGCGTCGAGGGTTTGGGCATACTGCCCGGCAAAGTTGTTCGCTTCCCCCCCGAACGCATGGTGGGCGACCGCGGCGAGAAGCTCAAGGTGCCGCACATGGGATGGAACCAGGTGTATCAGGCTGTGTCCCACCCGATCTGGGCGGGCATTCCCGATGGCAGCCGCTACTATTTTGTGCACAGCTACTATGTGGATACGAGCGAACAGCCTTTGGTGGCGGGTACCGCTCGTTATCCTTTCAGCTTTACCTGCGCCGTTGCGAGGAATAACATTTTCGCTGTGCAGTTCCACCCCGAAAAAAGCCAGTCTGCCGGCCTGCGCCTGTTGTCGAATTTCGTCTCCTGGGACGGGACGAGCCGTGCATCCAGCCAAAGACGGGCGATCCCCACCGCGAGCGCCTAACCCCTTGTAACCCGTAAGGATCCCCTTGTCTGTCGCAACGGTCTCAACGGGCGCGCGCGGCTTGCGCCGCCTGCAGCGAGTGATATCCATACCATGCTGATCATTCCGGCGATTGACCTCAAGGACGGACACTGTGTCCGTCTGAAGCAAGGCTCGATGGCTGACGCCACGGTCTTTTCCGAAGATCCCGGTGCCATGGCGCGCCACTGGCTGAAACTCGGAGCCCGGCGCCTGCACTTGGTGGACCTGAACGGCGCCTTTGCCGGCAAGCCCAGGAACGAAGAGGCCGTGAAGGCCGTCTTCAAGGCCGTTGGTGCGGACATTCCGGTGCAACTGGGCGGCGGCATCCGCGACCTCGATACCATCGAGCGCTATCTCGACGACGGGATTGCTTACGTCATCATCGGCACGGCCGCGGTGAAGACCCCGGGATTTCTGCACGATGCCTGTTACGCCTTTCCCGGTCACATCATGGTCGGGCTCGATGCCAGAGACGGCAAAGTTGCGGTAGACGGGTGGTCGAAGGTGACGGGACACGACGTGATCGACCTGGCCAAGAAATTTCAGGATTATGGCGTCGAGGCGATAATTCATACCGATATCGGCCGCGACGGCATGATGACCGGGGTCAACATCAGCGCGACGGTCGAGCTCGCGCGCGAATTGTCGGTCCCGGTAATCGCCAGCGGCGGGATCACCAACATCAAGGACGTGAAGGCGCTGTGCGAAGTCGAATCGGAAGGAATCGTGGGCGCGATTACCGGCCGCGCAATTTACGAGGGCACACTGGATTTCACCGAGGCACAGAAAGTCGCCGACAAGATGGCGGAGAAGAAGGCCAAGGCAAAGGAGGGAGGGGCGTGAGGCGAGAGAGGTGAGGCACGCGTTGCGGATATGCGGCACCCGCATCGGCCGCGGACTCGATCCGCGCGTCCATCCTTGATTCGATTCACTTCGACCCGCCGCGACCCAGTCGCCGCTGCGCCGCGTTTCATCGCCCTTTTTCTTCTCGCCTGACGCCTCTCGTCTCACCTCCCACGCATATGGGCCTAGCTAAACGCATCATCCCCTGCCTCGACGTCACCGAAGGGCGCGTGGTCAAGGGGGTCAATTTCGTCAAGCTGCGTGATGCCGGCGACCCGGTGGAGATCGCCCGCAGATATGACGAGCAGGGCGCCGATGAACTGACTTTCCTGGATATCACCGCGAGCTCGGACAACCGCGGGCTCATCCTCGGCATCGTCGAGCAGGTTGCATCGCAGGTGTTCATTCCGCTCACGGTCGGCGGCGGCGTACGCGAGGTCAATGACGTGCGCCGGCTGCTCAATGCTGGCGCAGACAAGGTCAGTATCAACACGGCGGCAGTGCAGAACCCTCTACTGGTGGAAGATGCGGCGGGACGCTTTGGTTCACAATGCATCGTGGTCGCGGTGGACGCCAAGCGCGTTCCGGACTCGAGTAGCGTGCGCTGGGAGGTATTCACTCACGGAGGACGCCGCGCTACCGGAATCGATGCGGTCGAGTGGGGGAAAAAAATGCAGGCCATTGGCGCGGGGGAGATCCTGCTCACCAGCATGGACCGGGACGGCACCAGGGCGGGATTTGATGTCGGGCTCACTTGCGCATTTTCCGAGGCCCTCGATATTCCGGTGATCGCCAGCGGCGGCGTTGGCAGCCTGCAGCACTTGGTGGACGGAATCGTCCTCGGCAAGGCCGATGCAGTGCTCGCCGCCAGCGTGTTCCATTACGGAGAATTCACTGTGCAGCAAGCCAAGCAGTACATGGCGCAACACGACATCGAGGTACGGCGGTGAGCGACGCCTGGCTCGACGAGGTGGCCTGGGACGAACATGGCTTGGTTCCCGCGATTGCCCAGGAGTCGGGCACCGGGAAGCTGTTGATGCTCGCGTGGATGAACCGGGAAGCGCTCGCCGAGACCGTGCGGTCGGGCCGCGCAGTATACTGGTCGCGCTCGCGCGGCAAACTCTGGCGCAAGGGCGAGGAATCCGGCCACGTCCAGAATGTCAGGGAAATCAGGCTCGACTGCGATGGCGATGTGGTGGTGCTCGAGGTGCAACAGGTCGGCGGCATCGCCTGCCACACCGGCCGCAGTCGCTGTTTCTTTCGCAGGCTCGACAACGGAGCATGGGTTATCACCGAGCCGATGATCAGGGATCCGCGGGAAATCTACGAGTCGAAGCCATGATAGACGCCAACATCCTGCGCCGGCTTGCGGAAATCATCGAAAGCCGCAAGCATGGCGATGCGGGCAACTCCTACGTCGCCAGCCTGTTTGCAAAAGGACACGACGCCGTGCTCAAGAAGGTTGGCGAAGAGGCAGCCGAGACACTGCTCGCCGCGAAGGACGGTGATAAACTCCATATCGTTCGCGAAACCGCCGATCTGTGGTTTCATTGCCTGGTCATGCTTGCATGGCACGGTCTCGGGCCCGACGACGTGCTTGCCGAACTGCGGCGCCGGGAAGGCATTTCCGGGATAGACGAGAAGTCATCCCGACCCAAGTAATCCGGCCAGCGGGCTGGCTCGTTACGGAAAAACCTCCGGGATAATCAATCGGAAAAATGGCCGCCGAGAACTGCGTTTTCTGCAAGATCGTCAGAGGCGAGATCCCCAGTCACAAGGTGTACGAGGACGACGAGATTCTGGCATTCCACGACACCAATCCGGTGGCGCCGGTACACTTCATGCTGATCCCCAAGGAGCACGTGGCATCGCTCGCGCACGTCGAGGTTCGGCACCAGCAGGTGCTGGGGAAGATGCTGATGCTTGCGCACCGGTTGGCCAGCGAGCAGGGGTCGCCGGACGGGTTCCGCACTATCGTCAATACCGGGCGGGTCGGACGGCAGGACGTGTTGCATGTGCACGTGCATGTGCTGGGCGGCAGGGATCCGCTGCCTGGAATGATTCAGCGGTCAAAGTAAATATTTCGTATCGGGAGTGAAAAGATGGGTTCCTTCAGTATCTGGCATTGGCTGATCGTACTTCTGGTGGTGCTGTTGATTTTCGGCACCAAGAAGCTTCGCAACATGGGTTCCGATCTTGGCGGCGCGGTACGCGGCTTCAAGGAAGGAATGAAGAGCGCGGACGACGAGAAGACGACCGCCAAGATCGAAAGCGGCAGCGCCGGTCAGACCATCGAAGGCGAAGTCAAAGACAAGACCAAGAGCTAGCCGGAGGCGGCGGCTTCTTGGCTTGAGTCATGTTCGACATCGGCTTCACCGAGATCTTCGTCATCGGGGTCGTTGCGCTGGTCGTAATCGGCCCCGAGCGTCTGCCGCGCGTCGCGAAAACCGTGGGCCTTCTGTTCGGCCGCATGCAGCGCTACGTGTCCGAGGTCAAGGCGGACATCAACCGTGAAATCGAACTCGACGAGCTGCGCAAGCTGCAGTCCACGATGCAGGACGCGGCGCGCTCCATCGAACAG
>DASYUW010000104.1:0-27719 GCA_036000845.1 Burkholderiales bacterium | reverse complement strand
CCATCCCGAACAGGACGGTGAAACGCCTCAGCGCCGATGCTAGTGCGGATTGCCCGCGCGAAAGTAGGTCACCGCCAGGCGCCCCAAAAAACAACCCCCGGGGTTCACCCCTGGGGGTTTGTTTTTTTAGGCTCTTCGCGGCTGACCTACGTCGCTTGCGAAAACACACCCCTTGGTAATCTCAATCGGAGTTTGACCCCTCCGGCTCGCACGAGGCCTACGCTGGTACGGGGTGTGTTTCAGTGCAGGCTAACTTGGGCCTTGGCCCAAGTTAAGTCTGACCTTCAGGTCAGACGGCCGGAACTAAAGTAGGTCACCGCGACGTACGCCTCGGTGACGTGGAAGCCAAAGTAGGTCACCGCCAGGCCATCTTCAACCAAAACCCCGGGCTCAAGAGAGTGCCGGGGTTTTTTGTTGGTGGCGGGCTTGAAACAAAATGAACCCGCGTTGTGCTCTCGTTGTTCTGCTGTACCTTCGGCTCTACGTCTGCGGTAACGGGCGACGACGAGCGCCGTTTTTGCGCCACGAAAAAATGAGCGCGCCCCAGCCAAGGCTGCTCACCAAAAGCAGCAACGTGCCGGGTTCGTCAACAGCGTTGTCCGCAGCTACGACGAGCACCCGACCGGAATTGTTGACCCACAGGGATTCAGAGCCCGGGTCGCCTGCCTGAAGGCCCACGGTGACAGTATTGAAGAAGTCAACAAAGCCAGCCAGACAGCAGCGTCCTTCGTCGAGTTGAGCGGACAATCTGACGGCTTCTGTTACTCCGTCAAATCCGAAGCGCGCTGCCAGGTCGATAACGTCTACGCCGCTCGAACCTAAGTTCGGCAAGGAAATGTTTGCGAGAAAGACCCTAGATCCATCCGGCTGGAGTACGCCGGCGATGCCGAGAGGACTACAAGCGACGTTCGTGCAAACTTCGCCGCTCGAGCTGCCGTCTTGAAAGATGGAGAAATCCAGGTGCGCAAGGCTCAGGGTACCAGAACCAAAGCTCCCGATCAGGTCGTACTCCAATTGCAAGTCTCCGCTCGGTATCCCTGTAGGGCCGATGGTTCCCTCTATGTGCAGTACGGGTTTGATGCTGAAAAAGGCTGCGCAGTTAATGGCCGTGTCGCAGAATATAGACCCAACAATAGGGTGCCAGGAGTCGCCAAATCTTGCTTCCGCCGAGGCACCGCCGGTGGTAGGGGGCACACTACGTACTTCAACGCGGAGGTTTCCCAATTGCGCGCCGACCGAGGCGTCTGCGCGCGCGAGGTTATTCGCATCCCAGAGGAATTCGCTCAATCCGGTCGTGGAAGTCATACTGCCGCCAGGGACCGGAATCGGGGGGGTGCCAGGGATCTCGCCCCCGCCGAGGATCGCTCGAGTAAAAATCTCTGCGGCGGAAACCGTTGCAACGGCCGAAAGCAGGAGGGCGGCAAGCGCTATGCGGCAAGGCGTCAAACGGCTGTGGTCGTCCATAGCGAGCCCTCCGAAAGAGACCTATTACACTACTAAGTACACTACTACGCATGAACCGTTCCATTAACGGCTTCTATCGTGTTTTCATGGGGTTATGGTCAAGAACGACGCGCCAAACTGATTCCGAGCAGTCGCGCTGTAAAGGATTCCGACATGCGTCGCACCCCCACGAAACCATTCATGCCTATCAGGGCCTCGATAGCGGGATGCGCAAGAGGCGTGCGCCTTTGAGCCAACCCGTACTAATTGCCCGTGCGGCTTGACCCTATAACCGTGAACATCGCGCTCAGGTTTCAAGGAACGCGCTTGGCGCACTCGCTATCCAGATAAAGCTTCACTTCCTTATTTCTTCTTCTATGTGGCGGCCACAGCAGCCTGGACCCACGCCTTCCCATCCCGAACAGGACGGTGAAACGCCTCAGCGCCGATGCTAGTGCGGATTGCCCGCGCGAAAGTAGGTCACCGCCAGGCGCCCCATAAACAACCAAGCCCTCCTCGTGAGGGCTTTGTTGTTTACAGCGGTCGGTCTTTGCGGCTGACCTGATTTCGGAACGAAAACGCGCTCACCCGAAAAAATTCTGAACCAACGACAGATTCCAGTCGTCCGCGGGAACACAATCGTACCGAGAGCGCGTTTCAGTGCAGACTAATCTCCGCCCCTCCGGCGGAGGTTATGTCGGAACTAAAATAGGTCGCCGCCAGGCGCCCCAAATGAAAAGGCCCATCCCGCAAGGGGTGGGTCTTTTTATTTGGTGTACTGGATGGGTGACTGACTGAGGTCCGACCCGACCACTCAAAGCGGCATGCCCTGGTGCCGCGCGCCTTGAGTGGTCGGGCAGTGCAGGCTAACCTGACCCCCTCGGCGTGGTCAGGTTAAGCCCGACCCTCCGGTCGGGCGGCCGGAACTAAAGTAGGTCACCGCTAAAGATCTGCAGACCCTTGGCCTGCGCAGCAGATTCGTGGAAGCCAAAACAACTCTCCGCCCCGCCATGCCTTGCTAGCACTTGCAATCGTAGTCGGCAACCTCGTACGCGGAACCGGTTTCGGTGCAGCAAAACTGTCAACTTGGATCGAGCTTGAGCAGAACTCCGAACCTCATGCCTTGCTTTTCTCCCGAACGCAGCGGAAATCTCCGAGTTTCACCCAGCGGCGTCGAGAAGGTCGCGAGCTCGATTTGGTTCGACGAAGCCTACCTATGTCATTGCATTAGCGTATGCATCCAAGTACTTGCAAAGTCCGAACTGCCAACACACATTGGATTTAGGGGCATCAGGGCGTCGATCCGGAAGCATTTCGTATGACGACGCGTGTTGTTGCTGTTTGATTTTAACGGGGATTTTGCTAAAATCCCCGCGATTCAAAAACAAGGTGGGCCGAGTGCCCATTTTTTGTTTGTGGGAACGGTTTAGTGGACCTGATTGAACTGCTCGAAAAGACGATAGGCGGACTCGGCTACGAGCTTGTCGATGTTGAGCTTGCCAACCACGGCAGGCTGATGCGAATTTTCATCGACAAGGTCGGTGGTGTGAATGTTGACGACTGTGCAGCGATCAGCAATCACCTTACCAGACTGCTCGCTGTCGAGAACGTGGACTATGACCGGCTGGAAATTTCGTCCCCGGGACTGGACCGGCCGTTGAAGCGATCGAAAGACTTCGAACGCTTTTCCGGGGAACAGGTTCAACTGAAATTGCGCATCCCGGTCAACGGTCGCAAGCAACTGGCCGGGATCCTGCAGAACGTAAGGGAAGACGGGTTTCAACTGGATGTCGATGGTGAACTATTGACGATAGCATTTGCCGACATCGATAAAGCCCGTCTGGTCCCGAATATTTGACTGGAGAAATCGGAAATGAGCCGCGAGCTGTTGATGCTTGTTGATGCCCTGGGGCGCGAAAAGAATGTCGAAAAGGACATTGTTTTCGGCGCGCTTGAGCTTGCCTTGGCTTCGGCTACGAAGAAGCGTTTCAAAGACGACGTGGATGTGCGCGTTGAGATCGACCGCGAGACCGGCGAGTACAAGTCGTTCCGGCGCTGGCAGATCGTTGCAGACAATGATCACGAGATCCCGGCGCAGCAGATTGCCTTGACGGATGCCCATGAGCGGGACCCGAATCTCCAGATCAATGATTTCGTCGAAGAGCCGCTCGAACCGGTGGAGTTCGGGCGCATCGGCGCGCAAACCGCCAAGCAGGTCATCCTGCAGAAGATCCGTGACGCGGAGCGAGAGCAGATTCTCAATGATTTCCTGCAGCGCAAGGAATTCATCGTCACTGGTGCCATCAAGCGCATGGAGCGGGGCAACGCAATAATCGAGTCCGGACGTATCGAGGCGGCATTGCCCAAGGACCAGATGATCCCTAAGGAGAACCTTCGGATCGGCGATCGTGTACGGGCGTTTCTGCTCAAGGTGGACCGTAACAATCGTGGCCCGCAACTGATACTGTCGCGGACCGTGCCGGAGTTCCTGATCAAATTGTTCGAGATGGAAGTGCCGGAGATCGAGGAAGGCCTGCTGGAAATCAAGGCGGCGGCGCGCGACCCCGGATCGCGCGCGAAGATTGCGGTGAAATCCAATGATCCACGCATTGATCCGATCGGTACCTGCGTCGGGATGCGTGGTTCACGGGTACAGGCCGTGACAGCCGAACTCGCAGGGGAACGGGTGGATATCACCCTATGGTCGCCGGATCCTGCGCAGTTCGTCATCAATGCCTTAGCGCCCGCCGAGGTGAGCAAGATCACGGTTGATGAAGAATCGCATAGCATGGATGTTGTCGTCGATGAGGAGAATCTCGCGCAAGCGATCGGCCGCAACGGACAGAACGTGCGTCTGGCGAGCGAGCTGTCCGGCTGGGAGCTCAACATTATGACGGAAGAGGAGTCCCAGAAGAAGAACGAAGTGGAATCCGCAAGCATACGCAAGCTCTTTATGGAACGACTCGATGTGGACGAGGAAGTTGCAGGCATTCTGATCCAGGAGGGGTTCACGACGCTCGAAGAAGTAGCCTATGTGCCGATCAACGAGATGCTGGGGATCGAGTCTTTCGACGAAGATACCGTCAACGAGCTGCGCAGCCGCGCGCGCAATGCGCTTCTGGTCGAGGCCATTGCCAGCGAGGAGCATGTCGAAAACGTGGCCAGTGACCTGCTCACGCTCGAGGGCATGGACAACGAGACGGCACGCGTATTGGCCGCGAAAGGCGTGACCACCCAGGAGGACTTGGCCGACCTGGCGGTGGACGACCTTGTGGAACTGACCGGAATCGATACGGAGCGCGCCAAACAACTGATCATGACGGCGCGTGCACCGTGGTTCGCGGCGAACTAGGGATAACGACATAACTATGGCGCAGATGAACGTCTCACAATTTGCCAAGGAGCTGGGACTGCCTTCGGCGTTGCTCCTCGAACAGCTGCAAGCAGCGGGAGTAGGCAAGGCGCTCGCCGAAGATACCGTGCTCACCGAGCAGGACAAAACCCAGCTCCTGGATTATCTGCGACGCGTTCATGGTGCCAAGGATACCAAGAACAAGATCACCCTGACCCGGCGCCAGACGACGGAAATCAAGAAAGCCGACAGTACCGGCAAGGCGCGAACGATCCAAGTCGAAGTCAAGAAAAAACGCGTTCTGGTAAAGCGTGATGCCGCGGCTACGGAGGCGCCCACGCCGGTTGCCGAAGCCGCCGCTCCTGCCGCGATCGATGCGGAACAGACGGCATTGCGGGAGGAAGAGGCGCGCAAGCAGGCCGAGCTGATCGCCCGGCAGAGCGCCGAAGCGGTGCAAAAGCAACAACGCAAGCGCAAGACGGCCAAAGATGCGGCGCCGGCCGCCGTGGCCGAAGCCGAGAAGCCTGTCGTCGCGGAGGCGCCGCAACCCGCTGAAGCACCGGCTGCGAAGAAGCCGACCACCGAAGGCACGCTGCACAAACCCGCCACGAAGCCGGGAGAAAAGCCGGCCAAACCCAAAGCCGCCAAGAAATCCGATACGGCCTGGAAGGATGAATCCGCCAGGCGCCGAGGGCTCAAGACTCGCGGCGACGATTCGCGGGGAGGCCAGGGTTGGCATGCCCGCATGGGTCGCAGCACCAAACACAAGAGCGAGGTGGTCGCGACTGACCAGTCATTCAACGCGCCGACTGAACCGATCGTGCGCGAGGTGCTGGTACCGGAAACCATCACCGTCGCGGCACTGGCTCAGAAAATGTCGGTAAAGGCCGCCGAAGTCATCAAGGTGTTGATGAAGCTCGGCAGCATGGTGACGATCAACCAGGTGATCGACCAGGAAACGGCGATGATCGTGGTGGACGAGATGGGCCACATCGCCAAGCGCGCCAAGCTCGATGATCCAGAGTCTTTCCTCGCCGAAGAAGCGGAAAAGCACGATGTAGTGGCAGAACCGCGCGCACCGGTCGTGACCGTCATGGGCCACGTAGACCATGGCAAGACATCTTTGCTGGACTATATCCGCCGTACCCGCGTAGCCAGCGGCGAAGCTGGCGGAATCACCCAGCACATCGGCGCTTACCACGTGAACACGCCCCGCGGCATGATCACTTTTCTCGACACGCCCGGCCACGAAGCATTCACCGCAATGCGTGCCCGTGGTGCGAAAGTGACCGATCTGGTCGTTCTGGTGGTCGCCGCGGATGATGGCGTGATGCCGCAGACAATCGAGGCAATACACCACGCGAAGGCTGCCAAGGTACCGCTGGTGGTGGCCATCAATAAGGTCGACAAGCCGGAGGCCAACCCGGAGAAAATCCGCCAGGAGCTCGCGGGAGAGCAGGTCGTGCCCGAAGAGTGGGGTGGCGACACGATGTTCCAGGACGTCTCGGCAAAAACCGGCAAAGGCATCGATGAGTTGCTCGAACGCATTCTGCTTCAGGCTGAAGTTCTCGAGCTCAGGGCGCCCAAGAACGTTCCGGCGCACGGTGTGGTGATCGAGTCACGGCTCGACAAGGGTCGTGGTCCGGTCGCCACCATTCTGGTGCAGTCGGGAACGCTCAAGCGCGGCGATGTCGTCCTGGCCGGCGCAGTGTTTGGGCGCATCCGCGCGATGCTCGACGAGGCCGCGCACCCGGTGCCGGAGGCCGGCCCTTCCATCCCGGTGGAAGTCCAGGGCCTGTCAGACGTGCCGATCGCCGGCGAGGAGATGGTGGTGCTGGGCGACGAGCGCAAGGCACGCGAGATCGCGCTGTTCCGGCAGGGCAAGTTTCGCGAGGTCAAACTGGCGAAACAGCAGACCGCAAAACTCGAGGGAATGTTCGACCAGATGACTGCGGGGCAGGTGAAGACCCTGTCGCTGATCATCAAGGCCGACGTACAGGGTTCCTACGAAGCGCTGGCCCACGCGCTGACGAGACTTTCCACCGACGAGGTGAAGGTCAACATCGTCCACGCCGGGGTGGGCGCGATTACCGAGTCGGACGTCAACCTGGCTCTGGCATCGAACGCAGTGATCATCGGCTTCAATACCCGCGCCGACACCATGGCAAGGAAACTGGTTGCGGCGCATGGCATCCAATTGCGCTACTACAACGTGATTTACGAGGCGGTCGACGAGGTCAAGGCGGCGCTGTCCGGAATGCTTACGCCGGACAAGAAGGAAAGCACCATCGGTATGGTGGAGATCCGCCAGGTGTTCAAGATCTCCAAGGTCGGTACAGTGGCCGGCTGTTACGTGCTCGAAGGCGTGGTGCGTCGCGGGTCACTGGTGCGCGTGCTCCGGGAAAACGTGGTCATCCATTCCGGTGAACTGGACTCTCTCAAGCGCTTCAAGGACGATGTACGCGAGGTCAAAGCGGGTTTCGAGTGCGGTCTGTCGGTCAAGAACTTCGACGATCTCAAGGTCGGTGACCAGCTCGAAGTTTACGAAGTCGTCGAGATCGCGCGTACTCTGTAGAGTACGTCCCCTGCATCCGCGCATTGCTGCGCCGATCCCGGTCGGTCAGGTATATCCATTGGGCAGCGCATGGTAAAGGACGCTTCCAGACTTGGGCGTATTGCGGACCAGATCCAGCGGGATCTGGCGGACCTGATACGCAGCGAACTCAAGGACCCGCGGGTCGGCATGATTACGCTGACCGGGGTGGAAGTCAGCAACGATCTCCGGCACGCGAAGATTTTCTTCACGACCCTGGGTGGCTCGGATGTCGTTTCGCAGACACAACAGGGCCTGCAACGCGCATCCGGATTCCTGCGCTCCCAGCTTGCCGGCGGCCTCAAGCTGCGCATCGTTCCCGAACTTCATTTTGTCCACGATGAGTCGGTCGAGCGCGGCGTGCGCCTGTCCAAGCTGATCGATGAGGCTGTGGCCTCCTGGCCTTCGGAGAAGCCTGGCAAAGACCAAAGCTGATGGCCTTGGCGAAGTCGGAATGCGCCGTCGGCAGTTTCCGTCCCATGATTCATGGTGTTCTGCTCCTCGACAAGCCTGCCGGCGTGACTTCAAACGCCGCTTTGCAGCGTGTACGGCGCCTGTTCGGCCGGATCAAGGCGGGACATACCGGTACGCTTGACCCGCTGGCCACCGGTCTGCTGCCAATTTGCCTTGGTGAGGCCACCAAGTTTTCCCACTCTCTGCTCGATGCGGACAAAACTTACGAGGCGGTGATTCGACTGGGTTTTGTCAGTTCGACCGGGGATGCCGAAGGCGCAATACGCGGAACCCGTGGGCCCGATTTCGACGACGAGAAATTGCAGGAGGTCGTGCGCGCTTTCATCGGGCCGATCCTGCAGCGGCCGCCGATGCACAGCGCGCTGAAGAAGGACGGTCGACCGTTGTATGCGTATGCCCGGGCCGGAATCGAGGTAGAACGCAGCATGAGAAACGTCCTTATAAAGGATCTGGGAATAACTGATCTGAAAACTAATTCTTTGTCCATAAAAGTGACCTGCAGCAAAGGGACCTATATCCGGGTATTGGCGCAGGATATTGGTGACGCGCTGGGTTGTGGCGGGTACTTGTCGGCATTGCGGCGGACCCGGATTGCCGATCTGGATGTCGCCTCGGCAATTGGGCTGGAGGATCTTGAAAGGTCCGGGCCTGCGATCGGTGCAATCCGTGTACTGCCCGTCGATCTCTTGGTAAGCGCATATCCGGCGTTGCGTCTCGATAGCGCGGAAACCAAGCGCATGAGCACCGGCCTCGACGTGCGGCCCGCCGTTGAGGTCGTGCCGCAGGGACCCGTCAGGTTGTATGGACCGACGGGAATTTTCCTGGGAGTGGGCGAAGGCCGCTCCGGCGGAATCGTCGCCCCGAAACGCATGCTGGCCGACCCGACGGCGGTTCCGGAAAAGCCGGCAAATGAGCAATTAACCCCCTAGAAACGCTTGGAAACCCCGGATTCCGCGGGTAGAATGTCGGCCTTTCTTTCGGAGACAGGGTAATGGCGATAACAACGAGCCAGAAGGCTCAGATTCTGCAGGAGCATCAGCGGGCCAAGGCCGACACCGGCTCTCCCGAAGTGCAGGTGGCGCTGCTTACCGCTCGCATCAACGACCTGACCGATCATTTCAAGGCTCACGTCAAAGACCATCATTCCCGTCGGGGGCTGTTGAGAATGGTGAGCCGCCGCCGCAAGTTGCTGGACTACCTGCGCCAGGCGGACAGCGACCGGTACCGCTCGTTGCTCGATCGCCTCGGGCTTCGCAAGTAAGGAATTCATCTCCTTCGGTAACTCCGGGCAGTCTCAGGCATTTCCCGTAATCCGGACTGGCAGCGATGCTCCGACCGGAAATCCCGAGCCCATCAACCGCGTCAAGGAGCGGTCCGCGCTCCTTCGCAATTCAGCATCAGAGGGAACCTTCTTGAACGTAACCAGGAAAAACATCAACTACGGGCGCCACACGCTGACGCTCGAAACCGGCGAAGTTGCACGCCAGGCTCACGGCGCGGTCATGGTAAACATGGACGGTACCGTGGTGCTGGTCACCGTCGTCGGCAACAAGGACGTCAAGCCGGGACAAGATTTCTTCCCGCTGACCGTGGATTATCAGGAGCGGACCTACGCAGCCGGCAAGATCCCTGGCGGATTCTTCAAGCGCGAGGGCAGGCCATCGGAAAAAGAAACGCTCACCTCGCGGCTGATCGACCGTCCTATCCGTCCGCTGTTCCCGGAGGGCTTCTTCAACGAAATCCAGGTCATTGCCACGGTCGTTTCCTCGAACAACGAGGTGGACTCCGACATCCCGGCGATGATCGGCGCTTCCGCCGCACTGGCGATCTCGGGCATTCCTTTCAACGGACCGATCGGCGCGGCGCGCGTGGGCTACCTGAACGGCGAATACGTTCTCAATCCCACCGCAACCGAACTCAAGTCCTCGCGGTTGAACCTGGTCGTGGCCGGCACCAAGCAGGCGGTGCTGATGGTCGAGTCCGAGGCCATGGAGCTTTCCGAAGACGTGATGCTGGGCGCAGTCGTGTTCGGCCACCAGCAGATGCAGGCGGTGATCGACACCATCAACGAACTTGCCGACGAAGCCGGCAAGCCGCTGTGGGATTGGGCACCTCCCCAGAAGGACAGCAGCATCGCTGAACGCATTGCCCAGATTGCCGAGGCGGAACTGCGTGAGGCGTATGGCCTGCGGCAGAAACAGGCGCGCAGCGAGAAGCTGGAGCAAATCCGTGCCAAGGTTCTGACCGAAGTGGCGCCGGAAGGCTCGGACACCTCGCACGTCAACCTGGTGAAGGCGATCTTCAGCGATATCGAGTCGAAAATCGTGCGCAGCCAGATTCTCAATGGCGAGCCGCGCATCGACGGACGCGATACGCGCACCGTCCGGCCGATTACGATTCGCACCGGCGCGCTGCCGCGCACCCACGGTTCCGCGCTGTTCACCCGCGGCGAAACGCAGGCTCTGGCGGTGGCCACACTGGGTACCGCACGAGATGAGCAGATCATCGACGCGCTGCAGGGCGAGTACAGCGAACGCTTCATGCTTCATTACAACATGCCGCCTTACGCGACCGGGGAAACCGGCCGTGTCGGCACTCCGAAGCGGCGCGAAGTCGGGCATGGGCGGCTTGCCAAGCGCGCGCTGCTGGCGGTACTGCCGGCTCCCGAGGAATTTGCCTATTCGATGCGTGTGGTTTCGGAGATTACCGAGTCCAACGGCTCGAGTTCGATGGCATCGGTGTGCGGCGGCTGTCTGGCGCTCATGGATGCCGGGGTGCCGCTCAAGGCGCACGTTGCGGGCATCGCCATGGGCCTGATCAAGGAAGGCAACCGCTTCGCGGTGCTGACCGACATCCTCGGTGACGAGGACCATCTCGGCGACATGGATTTCAAGGTCGCCGGGACCGAGTCAGGCATCACGGCACTGCAGATGGACATCAAGATCCAGGGCATCACCAAGGAAATCATGAACGTCGCGCTGCTGCAGGCTCGCGAAGGACGGATGCACATTCTCGGCTTGATGCGGCAAACACTGGCCACGCCGCGTTCGGAACTCTCCGTTTACGCGCCGCGCATGATCACTATCAAGATCAAGCCGGAAAAAATCCGGGACGTGATCGGCAAGGGCGGTGCGGTGATACGCGCCATCACCGAAGAGACCGGCACGACCATCGACATCAACGACGACGGCACCGTGACCATTGCCTGCGTTTCTTCGGAGGGCGGCGAGGCGGCCAAACGCCGAATCGAGGAGATTACCGCGGAAGTTGAAGTCGGCCGCGTCTATGATGGCACCGTGCTCAAGCTCCTGGATTTCGGCGCGATCGTCAGTGTGCTGCCCGGCAAGGACGGGCTGCTGCACATCTCGCAGATTGCCAATGAGCGCGTCAACAGCGTTGCCGATCACCTCAAGGAAGGCCAGGCCGTGCGGGTCAAGGTCCTCGAGGCCGACGAGAAGGGACGGCTGCGGCTGTCTATGAAGGCGGTCGCCGAAGAGGCCAAGGCCGCCGGCTAGCAAGGTTCGACGGACAAAAAAAGCCCACCCCTCGGTGGGCTTTTTGTTGGCCGCGTTGCCGGTAGCGCTATGGCGTCATAGGCATGATCTGCAGCAGCGTGAACGGGTAAACATAGGCCTGCAGCATCACCAGGCCGCCGACCAGCATCGCCAGTATCACGCTGTGGAAGAAAACGTAGCGCAGGATGTCGCCCTCGTGGCCAGACCAGCGGGTCGCGGTGGAAGCCACCACGATGGACTGCGCGTCGATCATCTTGCCCATCACGCCGCCGGAGCTGTTGGCCGAGGCCATCAGGTTCGGGTTGAGTCCCAACTGCTCGGACGTGACTTTCTGCAATCCGCCGAACAACACGTTCGACGCGGTATCGGAGCCCGTGAGCGCTACCCCGAGCCAGCCGAGCATGGTGCCGAAGAATGGATACATCGCCCCGGTGTAGGCGAACGCCAGTCCCATCGTGGCATCGGTGCCGGAATACCGGGTGGTAAATCCCAGGGCCAGCATTGCGGCGATGGTCAGCAGCGAGAATTTCACCAGCTTCAGAGTCTGCCAGTATTTGCGCAGCAGTTCGCCGAACGAGTAACGCATATAAAGCCCCGCCAGCAGCGCAGCCAATAAAATCCCCGAGCCGGTTGCAGACAGCCAGTTCAAGCTATAGACCGCTTTCTCGGTATGCGCTTTGACGACGACCGGCGGCACTTTTTCCACTAGATCATTCAGGCCGGCCACCTTGAAGTCGAGTTTAGTGACCCCGTCCCAGGGATAAATTTTCTTTTGCTCGGTCTTTACCGGACCGGTCGCGGTCTGTTCGACCTTGGTGACGGCATAACTGCCATTGAGGAATCCCCTGACCTGAGGCACGCCCCACAGGAACACGAATACCGACAGCACGATCCACGGCACCCAAGCCCTCACTACGACGGCGCGGTCATGCCTGACCGGTTGCATGTTGCCGGCGCCATTTTCCACCGTACCGCTATCCTTCTCGTGCCGCTTGAGCGCGGTTGTCTTCCACACGGTTTTCGGCTTCCAGATTCTCAGAAAAGCCGTCAGGCAGGCCATAGAGACGATCGCTGCGCCGACATCGACCAGCCATGGGCCATGGTAATTCGAGATCAGGAACTGCGGGATAGCGAAGCTCACGCCGGTCACCAGGATCGCCGGCCAGATTTCCTTCATACCCCGCCACCCGGCGAAAGCCCACACCAGCCAGAATGGCACCAATAGTGAAAAGAAGGGTAGCTGGCGTCCGACCATGGCGGACAACTGAAACAAATCGAGTTCGGTGACTGCGGCCAGTGCGATGATCGGCGTGCCCAGCGCGCCGTAGGCAACGGGCGCGGTGTTGGCGATCAGGGAGAGCCCCGAAGCCGCCAGCGGCGAAAAGCCCAGGCCAATGAGAATTGCGCCGGTCACCGCCACTGGCGTGCCGAACCCGGCGGCGCCTTCAAAAAAGGCGCCGAAGGCAAAGGCGATCAGCAGCAACTGGAGGCGCCGGTCTTCGGTAACGCCGGCGATGCTGTCCTGCAGGATCTTGAAGTAGCCTTTGTCCTTGGTCAGCTGGTAGAGAAAAATGATATTCAGCACGATCCAGCCGATCGGCAGAAGACCGAAGAACGCGCCGTACATCGCCGAAGCACCAGCCATCGGTGCCGGCATGCCGTAGACAAAAATCGCGATGATCAACGCCGCAGCCAGTCCGAGCAGCGCGGCCACGTGCGCCGAGAGACGCAGGAACGCGAGCCCGCCGAGCAGCACCAACACGGGGATGGCAGCGACCATCGTGCTGAGCACGGCATTGCTCAGCGGATCGTATACCTGGGACCAGACCATGAGTTGTGACCTCCCTGTTGTTATTCGTATAGCGCCCGGCCGACGAGTGCGAACGGTCCGCGTAATGCTTTGAAATCCAGCCCATTATATCCAAATCGATCACTTCGACGCGCGGCTCGAATTGTGGATCTGGATATGCGGATGCCTTGGGTATAATCCGGCGCTCAGACTACATAGACAGGCGCGATGAACGAGAACATGCCTTTTCGGAACGGCGGCCGAATTCTGGTGGATCAGTTGCGGCTCCACGGAACCGACACCGCTTTCTGCGTTCCGGGCGAGAGTTATCTGGCGGTGCTGGATGCGCTTTACGACGCGCGTGAGCGCGTGCGCCTGATCGTCTGCCGCCAGGAAGGCGGCGCCGCGTTCATGGCCGAGGCCTACGGAAAGCTCACGGGCAAACCCGGGATCTGCTTCGTCACCCGCGGGCCGGGCGCCACCAACGCCAGCATCGGCGTGCACACCGCGTTCCAGGATTCGACTCCGATGATTTTGTTCATCGGTCAGGTCGGCGGCGACGTGGTCGAGCGCGAGGCGTTTCAGGAAGTGGACTATCGGCGCATGTTCGGGCAAATGGCGAAATGGGTGGCGCAGATCGACCGCGCCGATCGGATTCCCGAACTGGTCAGCCATGCGTTTCATACTGCCGTGTCGGGGCGCCCCGGTCCGGTGGTGCTGGCGCTGCCTGAAGACATGCTGGCGAGCCAGGCGGTGGTCGCGGATGCGAAGCCTTACAAGAGGGTGAAGCCGCATCCGGGCGTGGCTGACATGGAGCAGCTGCGCGACATGCTGGCGCAGGCGCACAAACCGATGGTCATTCTCGGTGGTGGCGACTGGTCGGCACAGGCGTGCAACGACATTCGCGCGTTTATCGAAGCCAACAACCTGCCCACGGGATGCAGTTTCCGTAGGCAGGACCTGCTCGACAACCGCCACCCGAACTACTGCGGAGAAGTGGGCATCGGCATCAATCCCTTGCTTGGGGAACGCATACGTAGCGCCGATTTGATCCTGGCGATCGGTCCACGGCTTGGCGAGATGACAACCGGTGGATACACGCTCTTCCCGATCCCACGTCCGTTGCAACGCTTCGTTCACGTGCATCCGGGGACCGAAGAGCTGGGGCGGGTTTACCAGGCCGATTTGATGATCAACTCCGGGATGAGGGAATTTGCACAGGCGGCGGCAAACTTTCCCTCCGTGGACTCCTCGCGCTGGCGCGAGTGGACTCATCGGGCCCGCGAGGATTACCTGAAGAACCTCAAGCCCAGCCCGATGTCCGGCGATCTTGATCTCGGGGAGGTGATGGCATTCCTGCGCGGTCGCCTGCCGGAAAACGCCATCATCACCAACGGCGCGGGCAATTACTCGGGCTGGGTGCAGCGTTTCTATCAGTACACCGGTTTCCGTACCCAATTGGGCCCCACCAACGGTGCGATGGGTTATGGGGTGCCCTCAGGGATCGCCGCCAAGGTGGTGCACCCCGACCGCGCGGTGGTGAGTTTTTCCGGCGACGGCTGTTTTCTGATGAACGGTCAGGAACTGGCGACAGCCGTGCAATATCGGCTGCCAGTCGTGTTCGTCGTGATCAACAACGGCATGTACGGCACCATCCGCATGCACCAGGAACGTGAGTATCCGGCGCGGGTGTACGCGACCGCGCTCGACAACCCTGACTTTGCGGCGCTGGGGCGCGCCTATGGATTGCACGGGGAGACGGTGCAAAGGACCGCGGAATTCGCACCGGCCTTCGAACGGGCGGTGGCCTCTGGCAAACCGGCGTTGCTGGAACTGCGAATCGACCCGGAGGCCATTACCACGCGCACCAGTCTCACCGCGATTCGCGAGCAGGCGCTCAAGGCGGGGCGCTAGGCAAATCACTATTCCACGCGCGCGCCGGATTCCCTCACGATCTTGCCCCATTTCACCAGTTCGGCGCGCATGAAGTCCGCGAACTGCCCTGGCGTGCCGCCTGCGGGCTCGATGCCCTGATCGCTCAGCCGCCGGCGGAACTGCGCATTTGCCAGCGCCTTGTTGGCCTCCCGGTTCAGGCGCTCGATGATCTGTGGCGAGGTGCCCGACGGCACGTAGAGCCCGAACCACGAAGTGATGCTGTAGCCGGGCAGGGCGGCTTCGGCAAGGGTAGGCAACCCCGGCAGCACCGGCGAACGTAGGGGACCGGTCACCGCGAGCGGGCGCAGCTTGCCGGCGCGCACCTGTTGCAGCGATACCGGGATGTTGTCGAACATCACCTGCACCTGTCCTCCGACCAGATCGGTTACCGCCGGGGCATTGCCCTTGTAAGGTACGTGGATCATATCGACGCCCGCCATCTTCTTGAACAGTTCGCCTGAGAGATGCTGAGAGGTGCCGTTGCCTGCTGATGCAAAGGCGAGGGCTCCGGGCCTGGCTTTCGCAAGCGCAATCAGTTCGGCGACATTTTTCGCGGGCACCGAAGGGTGGACCACCAGAAGGTTCGGCATCTTCGCCACCATCGTTACCGGCGCGAAATCCTTCACCGGATCATAAGGTATCCTTGGATAGAGATTCGGGTTGATCGCATGGGTGGAGACCGTACCCATGAGCAGCGTGTAGCCGTCGGGTTTCGACTTGGCTGCCAGATCTGCGCCGATGTTGCCGCCGGCGCCGGTGCGGTTCTCGATGACGACTTGCTGGCGCAGTGCCTCGCTCATGGTCTGCCCGATCTGGCGCGCCAACAAATCGGCGGTGCCGCCCGCTGGAAACGGCACGATGATGCGGATCGGCCGGCTGGGATAATCCTGCGGCAGCGCTGCGCCCGCCACAAATGCGCCGAACACGTATGGCACCGCGCGCAGCCAGCTGCGTCGCGATGGGCACGGATGACTCCGGAAGAATTCTGCCACAGCCTACTCCTGGAAGGCTTCTTCGCGCTTCTTGCGCACCGCCGGCACCACCACGATAATCAATAGCGCCGCTGCGACCACCAGTAACGTCAGGCTCAGCGGGCGCGTCACAAACACGGTGGGATCCCCTCGGGACAGCAGCAGCGCCCGCCGCAGGTTCTCCTCCATCATGGGGCCGAGCACGAACCCCAGCAGCAGCGGCGCGGGCTCGCAGTCGAGCTTGATGAACAGATATCCGAGGAAGCCGAAGGCCAGCGCCAGCGCGACGTCGATGGCGCTGTTGTTGAGGCTGTAAACGCCGATACAGGCGAAGAGCAGGATGGCTGGATAGAGGATCCGATAAGGCACGGACAGTAGCTTTACCCAGATTCCGATCAACGGAAGATTCAGCACCACCAGCAGCAGATTGCCTATCCACATGCTGGCGATCATTCCCCAGAACAATTCAGGGCGCTCGGTCATCACCTGCGGACCGGGCGTGATGCCGTGGATGGTCATTGCGCCTACCATCAGCGCCATTACCGCGTTTGCCGGTATCCCGAGCGTCAACAACGGGATGAAAGAGGTCTGGGCGCCGGCATTGTTCGCTGATTCCGGCCCGGCCACGCCTTCGATCGCGCCTTTTCCGAAGCGCGACGGATCCTTGGCCACTTTCTTTTCCAGCGTATACGCGGCAAATGACCCGAGAGTCGCGCCACCGCCCGGCAGTATTCCCAGCAGTGCTCCAATTCCGGTGCCTCGCAGCACTGCTTTCCACGAAGCTTTCAGGTCCTCCCGTGTGGGAAACAGGCTGGTGATTTTCGCCATGACCACTTCGCGCCTGGCGCGGCGCTCGATGTTGGCGATGATCTCGGAGAAACCGAACATACCCATCGCCACCACTACGAAACCAATGCCGTCGGCCAGTTGCGGCAAGCCAAATGTGAAACGGAACTGGCCGGTATTGGTGTCGGCCCCGATCAGCCCCAGCAGCAGGCCCAGGAGGATCATCGCGATCGCCTTGATGAGTGAGCCGCGCGCCAGCACGATCGCGGCAATCAGTCCCAACACCATCAGGGAGAAATACTCTGCCGGCCCGAACTTGAACGCGACTTCGGCAAGCGGCGGAGCAAACAACACCAGGATCAGTGTGGCCACCGTCCCGGCGAAAAAAGAGCCGAGCGCGGCGACCGCGAGTGCCGGACCGGCGCGGCCCTGTTGCGCCATCGCGTATCCATCGAGACAGGTCACGACCGAGGAGGCCTCGCCGGGCAGATTCACCAGAATCGCAGTGGTCGAGCCGCCGTATTGCGCGCCGTAGTAGATCCCGGCGAGCATGATGAGCGCCGATACCGGCGGCAGGGCGAAGGTGGCAGGCAGCAACATCGCGATGGTTGCCACCGGGCCGATACCGGGCAATACGCCGATCAAAGTGCCCAACAATACGCCCAGGAAGCAGTACAGGACGTTCTGCAGCGTCAGGGCGACATCGAACCCCAATTGCAGATTGGCGAGCAACTCCATTAGACGGGGAAGATCCTGAACGGCAGGCCAAGGCCGTAGGTGAACACGCCGACCGCCAGCGCCAGCAAGAACGCGATCAGGACCGCGACTTCACGGGGCCGGCTCTCGGGGCTGGCTGCGGCCCCAATCCCCACCAGTAGGGCAGTGGCGATGACGATGCCGAAGCCCTCTATCGTGCCGGCAAAGGCACCGACTGCGCCGAGCACCAGCGACAGCGCGCGCAGGCTCGCGGACTCGATACGCTCGCCGTGCATCAGCAGGCTCTTGATGCAGACCACGACGCCGAGGAGCGCGAGCAGGATGCCAAGAACGTAGGGAAAGTAGCCGGGGCCCATGCGCACCGCACTTCCCATCGGGTAGTCGCGGGCGATGTAGGCCGCGAGGGTACCGAAGAACAGGAAAATCAGGCCGGCGCAAAAATCCCGGGGACTGCGAATGCTGATGCTCATCTCCTGCCCGTGTGTTTTTGTGGTGTTGCGAGACGGGGTGAGAGCTATTCTTTCACAAGCCTTCCTCTGTGGGCAAACCGCAGCGCGAAAAAGTCATCGGGGTTTGCTGCACAGCGATGCATGCAGCGCCTGCAGCACGTCGCCGTTCCGGACATCCTGCACGAACGCCGCGATGCCGAGATCGGGACGTTTCCAATGGCCGTGCAACGCGATGGTGCCGCTCCAGCGCAAGCGGCCCGTGCTATCGGCACGCAAGGGCCCGATCATTTCCCGCACCACAAAGTCGTGCGACAGTACCTTGCCGCTGTTCTCGCCGGCGTGCACTTCGCTGCCAAGGTTGTTTTCAAACAATGCAACATAGGACTCGGAGAATTTTAGTGCCGACGGTTCGATCACGCGACTTTCGAGTTCGATGCTGACCCCAGTGACGCCGGCGCGCTGCGCCAGGCGCAATTCGGCGGCTGCGGCCCCGCTGTTTATTCGCGCCAACCGTTCCGGGAAACCCGAGTCGAGCAAAGGCTGGCGCATGTCCGCCCCATTGAGAAGAAGTTGCGGCGTATAGACGAAGCGCGCGCCGCCGCGATCGGCTTGCGCACGCTGGCGCGCGCTGAAACTTGCCTGCGCGAAACGGTCGCGCCAACCGAGGTAGTCCCAGTAATCTACATGAAACGCGAGCGGCACCACGCGGTCTGCATTGAAACCCCGTGCCGGCAGGCTGCCCACCCAGCGATCCGCGGGCGGACAACTGTTGCAGCCTTCGGAGGTATACAACTCGATCACCGCCACGCGCCTGGCAGTGCTGTGCGATTGGCAGTCTGGTTCCGCACCGGCAATCGTCAGGCAAGTCACCGCCAATGCCAGGCCGGCACTACCGCACATCGCGGTCGTCGCACGAATTTTCCGGGTCACTGCTTTCATTTGCTTACAACCTCCGGTGGAGAAAAGTTTTTTCGGGCGAGGGGTTTTGTTATGATGCAAAGCTTACTCCCCCAGCAGTGCAATCCTTGCGCATCGACTTACACAGCCACTCTACGTATTCCGATGGAGTGTTGACTCCCGCAGCGCTGATCGAGCGCGCGTCCCGCAACCGGGTCACCATGCTCGCGCTCACCGACCATGACGAAGTCGGCGGGTTGCCGGAGGCAGCAGCGGCGGCTCGCGAGGCCAGCATCGACTTCGTGCCGGGAGTCGAAGTTTCGGTCACCTGGGCCGGCCTGACCGTGCATGTGGTCGGACTCGGCATAGACCCGCGCAACGCAGCACTCGTCCGCGGTCTGGCGGGAATTCGTATTTCGCGCCGTGTTCGTGCTGAACAGATCGCGCAGCAACTGGGCGCCGCGGGTATTTCGGAGAGTCTGGCTGGTGCCTCCCGGCTTGCCGGAGACACAGCCGTCATAGGCCGGGGCCACTTCGCCCGCTTTCTGGTAGAGCAGGGCCGCGCCGCCGACACGAAGGCCGCGTTCAGTAAATACCTGAGGCCCGGCAAGTGCGGTTACGTCGCCCATCGGTGGGTTTCCCTCGGGCACGCGATCGGCTGGATCCGTGGTGCGGGTGGCCACGCCGTGTTAGCGCACCCGGGCCGATACCGTCTTGCGCCGCTGCAGATGTACGCATTGCTCGACGAGTTCAAACAGCATGACGGCCAGGCGCTTGAAATCTGCGGTGGCCTTCGCGCAAATCCTCTAGCGATGTTACGGCTGGCAAAGCACTTCGGATTCAGTCTGTCCGCGGGCTCCGACTTCCACGTGGCGGCAAAGGGGGCTGCCGATCTGGGCGATATTCCGCCCATCCCGGATGGCGTGGGTGGAATATGGCAGGACCGGGAAGCATTGCGGTCCGCAGCCTGACCCGGCCATGGCGCAGTATTTTTCCATCCACGTGAACAATCCCCAGCCGCGCCTCATCCGCCGGGCAGTGGAAATCGTGCGCGACGGCGGATTGATGGTGTATCCCACCGACTCCTGCTATGCGCTCGGCTGTCATATCGGCGACAAGACCGCGATGGAGCGCATTCGCCGCATCCGCAGGGTTGACGAGCATCATCATTTGACCCTGGTATGCCGGGATCTGTCGGAACTGGGCCAGTATGCGGTGGTGGACAATGCGCAGTATCGCAGCCTCAAGGCGGCGACCCCGGGAAGCTATACCTTCATTCTCAAGGCCACGCGCGAGGTGCCGAAACGCCTGCTCAATCCCCGACGCAAGACCATCGGACTGCGTGTGCCGGATCACGCGGTGGTGCGGGCCCTTCTCGAAGAAATGCGCGAACCGATCCTGAGTTCGACGCTGATTCTTCCGGGGGATGAGACACCGCTCAATGACGGTGAGGAGATCCGCAGCCGCCTTGAGCACGACGTGGACCTGATCCTTGACGGTGGTCCCTGCGGCGTGGAAGCGACGACTGTGGTGGATCTTACCGAACAGGCGCCGGTGATCGTTAGGCAGGGCAAGGGTAGCGCAGCGCCGTTCGGGGTCAGCGCATGACCGAATTCGAAAGCATCGTACGTCTGATCGCGCTGTACGCGATACCTGGGATTTTCGCGATTACGCTGCACGAGGCGGCGCACGGGTACGCAGCCAGGCATTTCGGCGATCTGACTGCGTATCAGGCGGGCCGGATCACGCTCAACCCGATCCGTCACATCGACCCGGTAGGCACCATATTGATTCCGGCATTGATCCTGATCGCGAGCGGCGGCAAGTACGCGTTCGGCTGGGCCAAGCCGGTTCCGGTGAACTTCGGCGGCTTGCGCAATCCGAAGCGCGACATGCTGTGGGTCGCCGCGGCGGGCCCAGGCGCAAATCTGTTGATGGCGATCATGTGGGCGCTGGCGATCAAGTTCGCGCAGAGTATGCCGCCGAATTATTTCACCGAGCCCCTGATTTTGATGGCGCGCGGCGGCATCATCATCAACACCGTGCTCATGGTGTTGAATCTGCTGCCGCTGCCGCCGCTCGACGGCGGGCGCATCGCGGTGAGCCTGCTGCCGCGCGCGGTGGCTTATCGCTTCGCGATGGTCGAGCCCTATGGAATGATCATCCTGCTGGTGCTGATGTTCCTGGGCGTGCTCGGCGCCGTCATGATGCCGTTCGTCGGCGCCTTCATCGGAGGACTGGCGGCAATTTTCGATATCGGCTGGATTTTCGGGATTCGTTAGAGGAAAAAATGTTTGTCGACCGCGTGCTTTCAGGAATGCGACCGACCGGGAGCCTTCATCTCGGCCACTATCACGGCGTGCTGAAGAACTGGGTGAGGTTGCAGCACGAATTCCAATGCCTGTTCTTCGTCGCAGACTGGCATGCGCTCACGACACATTACGACACGCCGGAAGTGATCGAGCAGAACGTCTGGGACATGCTGATCGACTGGCTCTCGACCGGTGTGGACCCGTCGCAGGCGACGCTGTTCATCCAGTCGCGGGTGCCGGAGCATGCGGAGCTGCATCTGCTGTTGTCGATGATCACGCCGCTTGGCTGGCTCGAGCGCGTCCCTTCTTACAAGGACCAGCAGGAGAAACTGGCCGAGAGGGATCTTGCCACCTATGGCTTCCTCGGCTATCCGCTGCTGCAAAGCGCCGACATCCTGATCTACCGCGCCAACCGCGTCCCGGTGGGCGACGACCAGGTTCCGCACATCGAGTTCACCCGCGAAATCGCGCGCCGTTTCAATCACGTCTACGGCCGCGAGCCCGGATTCGAGCAGAAGGCCGAAGCCGCGATCAAGAAACTCGGGGTCAAGCGCGGCAAGCTCTATCGCGAACTGCGCAGCCGCTACCAGGAACAGGGGGACGAGGAAGCACTGGCGGCAGCCAAGGCGCTGTTGGAAGGGGCCGCCAATCTCTCGATGGGCGATCGTGAGCGCCTGTTTGGATTTCTGGAGGGTGGCGGCAAGATGATCCTGTCCGAGCCGCAGGCAATGCTCACCGAAGCCTCGAAGATGCCGGGGCTGGACGGGCAGAAGATGTCCAAGTCCTACAACAACACCATCACGCTGCGCGAGCCTGCCGAAAGCGTCGCCAGGAAAATCCGCACCATGCCAACCGACCCGGCGCGTGTGCGCCGGTCCGATCCGGGCGACCCGGACAAATGCCCGGTATGGGAGTTCCACAAGGTGTATTCCGATGAAGCCACCAAGAACTGGGTGCAGAAAGGTTGTCGCAGTGCCGGCATCGGTTGCCTGGAGTGCAAGCAACCGGTGATCGACGCAGTGCTCAAGGAACAGGAGCCGATGCGCGAACGTGCCAAGGCGTATCTCGACGATCCGACGCTGGTACGCAACATCATTGCCGATGGCTGCGATCGTGCACGCAAGCTTGCCAGCGAGACCATTCGCGACGTGCGCCAGGCGATGGGATTGAGTTATTCGTGAGGCGTGAAACGTAAGGCTGGAGGCGAGAGGGGTGATTCACGCCTTGTGCCTCATAAGACGTTGTTGTTCGCGTTTCCAGTCTTTCTCTTTTTCGGCGTCGCGCTTGTAGTTCCGGCCGGGCTTACGCCCTTAACCTGCTCAAGTGCAGGTTAGCCTGCACTGCAAACTCAGTGCCTCAAGTTTTTTGGCGCAGCAACCGTTGTTGCTCGCGTTTCCAGTCTTTTTCGCGTTCGGCATCTCGTTTGTCATGCTGTTTTTTTCCTTTGGCGAGCCCGATCTCCAACTTGACCCGGCCGCGGGTGTAGTGCAGATCGAGGGGCACCAGAGTGTAGCCGGCGCGCTCCACCTTTCCGATCAGTTTGCGGATCTCTTCGGCGTGCAGCAGCAGTTTGCGAGTGCGGGTCGGATCGGCCTGAACATGAGTAGAAGCCGCTGAAAGAGGGCTGATGTGACAGCCGATCAGAAACATCTCGGCGCTTTTCACCACCACGTAGGCCTCTTTGAGCTGCACGCCGCCGGCGCGGATCGCCTTCACCTCCCAACCCTCGAGCGCCAAACCGGCCTCGAATCGCTCCTCGACGAAATAATCGTGAAAGGCCTTCTTGTTCTGAACGATGCTCATTTCCGGGTGGGGCTTTGGAGATGCGTGTGCTTTTTTTGCGGTGATCGTGTATTTTACCAGCCCTTCTCGCGGGAACTCTCTGCTCAATGGCGCTGGTGGAAAAATCCGTGCTGGTCGAGTATTCCGCACCGCAGATGCATGCGCTGGTGGAGGATGTAGTCAGCTACCCTGAATTCCTTCCCTGGTGCAGTGGCACCGAAGTGCTCAGCCGCGAAGGCGACGTCACTCACGCTGCGATCCGGATCGACTATCGCGGCATCAGGCAGCGCTTTTCCACGGAGAACCGGTCGCAGCCGCCGCAACTGATTGAAATGAAACTCGTGGACGGGCCGTTCCGCCAACTCGACGGCAGGTGGTATTTCAAGCCGCTCGGCGAGCAGGCCTGCAAGATCGAGCTTCGGCTCCACTACGAGTTTTCCAGCAGACTGCTGGAAAAACTGGTCGGGCCGGTGTTTCATTACATCGCCAGCACCTTCGTCGAAGCCTTTGTCAAGCGTGCGCAGCAACTCTACGGCGAGCGATGAAAGTCGTCGTCCAGGTGGTTTATGCCCTGCCCGAAGCGCAGGAAATCGTGGAAATCGCGCTGGAAGAGGGCGCGCCGGTGGAAGATGCGCTCAACGCTTCAGGGATCCTGGCGCGCCACCCGGAAATCGATCTGAAATCGAATCGGATCGGCGTGTGGGGCCGGCCCGCCACGCTGGCCACCAGGGTAAGCGACCGCGACCGGGTCGAGATTTACCGGGCGCTGAGCGCTGATCCGAAACAGGCAAGACGCCGTCGTGCCACCGCGGAAAGCGGCCAGCGCCGACGTCGTTAGGATTTTGACAATACCGGGCCGCTCAATGTTCCGGAGCTACTTGCACCACGAGTCCGCCACCTGTTTTGCACGCGCAGTTTCCTGCGCGATCTCGTCGTCGCCTAGGTACACGGTCTCGCCATCTTCGTTGAGGCGGGTGATACGTGCACCGCCCTGCATGCGGGCCAGCTGGGCCTTGGCCTGCTCGCAATTCTTCTTCTTTTCGGCTGCTTCCGTGGCCGCTTTCTTCGCGGCCGCTTCCCGCTCCGCGGCTTCCACGCGGCGCCGGTTAAATTCCGCATCCTGTTCTAAATAACTTTTCGGCGTGTCCGCGGCCGCGCCCCCCGCCTCCGGAGCCGCGGTCGGTGACCCCGGACTGCGGGGTTTGACCGTAACCGGCTGCTTGACGTTTGGCGGTGGCGGCTGGTCCGAGTAATGCACCTTGCCCTCCGCATCGGTCCACTTGTACAACTCTCCGAGCGCCGGTATCGCCAGCAGGCAACCGCAGGCAAGCGTTGTCAGCACACCGGTGATCTTGGGAAATCTTGGCATGAACTCTCCTTGGTTAAGGGAACCTGATCAGAGCTTCCCTAAATGCGAAACAGCGGGTAGCGCTTTTGCGCGATCGCCAACTCCGCGTGCTCCTTGGCAACCCGAGCCTGCGCGACCGCGGTTGCAAGGTCTCCGGCCTTGAACGCACGCCGCGCGCCGCGCAACGCCTCATCCGCGGTGGTCCAGAGCATGTGCTGCGCTTCCGCACGCCTGACAGCGCGGTCGGCCTGCGCGATCGCCGCGCGGACGGCATCCGAGTTGAACGCCTGCCCGGGCCTGGCCGCGGCTCCCGATGCGCAGGCCCGTGCCGCGATTCCGAAAGCCGCAATAATGCAAACCGTCACGTGCACCAAACGCCGATACCTGCCCATGTGTTTACAACCCACAGTGTCATCACAGCAAACTTCGTCCCCGTCAAACATATCCGCTCACGCCCTTCGGGTCAACGAAAAACCCTCACGGAGTTCGGCATTTACCATGCAAAAGTCGATCGGTATAATGGCCTCTTTGTGAAGGATCAAAAGCATGCGAGTCCTGCATAAGGCACTCACCTTTGACGACGTACTGCTGGTTCCCGCCCATTCCACCGTTCTTCCCCGCGACGTCAGTCTCACTACGCACCTGACCAAAAGCATCTCGCTCAAGATTCCGCTGGTTTCCGCGGCCATGGATACGGTCACGGAAGCAAGGCTCGCCATCGCCATCGCGCAGGAGGGCGGTATCGGCATGCTGCACAAGAACCTGCCGCCCAAGGCACAGGCCGCCGAAGTGGCGAAGGTGAAGCGCTTCGAGAGTGGCGTGGTGAAAGACCCGATCACGATCTCGCAGGACATGACGGTACGCGACGTCCTGAATCTGATCCGCCAGCACAAGATCTCCGGACTTCCGGTCGTGGATGCCTCCAAAGTGGTCGGCATCGTCACCAACCGCGACCTGCGTTTCGAGAGCAATCTCGATCAGCCGGTGAAGAACATCATGACCCCGCGCCAGCGGCTGGTAACGGTCAAGGAAGGCGTGAGCAGCGAAGACGCCAAACGTCTGTTGCACCAGCATCGCCTGGAAAGGGTGCTGGTCGTGAACGAAGACTTCGAATTGCGCGGACTGATCACCGTGAAGGACATCCTCAAGTCCTCCGAGCATCCGGACGCCAGCAAGGATCATCTCGGACGCCTGCGCGTCGGGGCCGCAGTCGGAGTTGGCGAAGGCACCGAAGAGCGGGTGGAACTTCTGGTCGATGCCGGCGTGGACGTGCTGGTGGTGGATACTGCGCACGGCCATTCGCAGGGTGTGCTGGACCGGGTGCGCTGGATCAAGCGTAAGTTTCCCGGCGCCCAGGTTATCGGCGGCAATATCGCAACGGCCGCTGCGGCCAAGGCGCTGGTGGACCAGGGCGCGGACGGCGTGAAGGTCGGCATCGGCCCGGGTTCGATCTGCACCACGCGCATCGTCGCCGGGGTGGGCGTGCCTCAGATCACCGCGATCAACAACGTTGCCAGCGGGCTGAAAGGCACCGACATACCCATGATTGCCGACGGTGGCATCCGTTATTCGGGCGACATCGCCAAGGCGATCTCGGCGGGTGCCGATTCGGTCATGCTCGGCGGGCTGTTCGCCGGCACCGAGGAAGCGCCTGGCGAGATCGAGCTGTTCCAGGGGCGTTCGTACAAGTCTTACCGTGGCATGGGATCGCTGGGCGCGATGCAACAGGGTTCCAGCGACCGCTATTTCCAGGACGATGAAGACAGCGCCGACAAGCTGGTGCCCGAGGGTGTAGAAGGCCGCGTTCCCTACAAGGGCAGTGTCGTACAGGTCATGCACCAGCTGATGGGAGGGCTGCGTTCAGCGATGGGGTATCTCGGTTGCGCGACCATCCGAGAAGTCAGGGATCGAGCCGAATTCGTGGAAATCACCAGCGCCGGCGTGCGGGAGTCCCACGTCCACGACGTACAGATCGTCAAGGAAGCGCCCAACTACCACGTCGAATAGGATTGAGGAATGAGGATTGAGCTTAGAACCGAACCGGGGTTCCCTCAGGCCCCAGTCCTCGATCCTCAATCCTCAATCATGAAATGCAGCACGACAAAATCCTCATCCTCGATTTCGGCGCTCAATACGCGCAGCTGATCGCACGCCGCGTCCGCGAGGCGGGCGTGTACTGCGAACTGCATCCTTTCGACGTCAGCGAGAAGTTCATCCGCGACTTCAATCCGCGCGGCATCATTCTTTCCGGAGGCCCGAGTTCGGTCACCGAAGAGGAAACGCCGCGCGCACCCGGGGTGGTTTTCGAGCTGGGCGTACCTGTGCTTGGCATCTGCTACGGCATGCAGACCATGGCGGCCCAGCTTGGCGGCGCGGTGGAGACCGGCCTGGTGCGCGAATTCGGCTACGCGCAGGTGCGTGCCCGTGACCACTCGCGTCTGTTCGACGGCATCCGGGACCGGGTCAACGGCGAGGGACACGGCCTGCTGGACGTGTGGATGAGCCACGGCGACAAGGTCACCGCGCTACCGCCAGGCTTCAAGGTCATCGCATCCAACGAGATCACGCCGATCGCCGGCATGGCGGACGAGTCGCGCCGCTTCTACGCCGTGCAATTCCATCCCGAAGTCACGCACACTAGGCAGGGCAGGGCCATCTACGCCCGCTTCGTGCGCGACATCTGTGCGGCCAAGCCCGACTGGAACATGCCCGATTACATTGCCGAGGCAGTCGCGAAAATCCGAGCGGCTGTGGGCAAGGAAGAGGTCATCCTGGGGCTTTCTGGCGGGGTCGATTCCACGGTCGCGGCGGCGCTGATCCACCGCGCCATCGGTGAGCAGTTGACCTGCGTGTTTGTCGATACCGGCCTGTTGCGGCTCAACGAGGCCGCGCAGGTGATGGAAACATTCGCCGACCACATGCACATGAAAGTCATCCACGTGGACGCCTCGCATCGGTTTCTCGAACAACTGGCGGGGGTCACCGATCCCGAGGCTAAACGCAAAATTATCGGGCGCGAGTTCGTAAATGTATTCCAGCGCGAGGCGGCGAAACTGCCGCAGGTCAAATGGCTGGCCCAGGGCACGATCTATCCGGACGTGATCGAATCGGCCGGCGCCAGGAGCAAAAAGGCGCACAACATCAAGTCCCACCACAACGTCGGGGGCTTGCCGGACACGTTGCACCTGAAACTGTTGGAGCCGCTGTGCGACCTTTTCAAGGACGAAGTGCGCGAACTCGGCGTGGCGCTGGGATTGCCGCATGCGATGGTCTATCGCCATCCTTTTCCCGGTCCTGGACTGGGGGTGCGTATCCTGGGCGAGGTCAAGCGGGAGTACGCCGACCTGCTGCGCCGC
>DASYUW010000103.1:0-12932 GCA_036000845.1 Burkholderiales bacterium | reverse complement strand
CAAGGAGAAGCCTGATGTCGTCAAGGCGCTGATCCAGGGCTACGTTGACGGCCTCGACTACATGAAGAAGAACCCGGACAAGGCCGCCGAGATCATCGGCAAGGCGATCGGCGTATCGGCTGCCGAGGTGAAGGAGCAGCTGTCGGGCGTCTACAACCTCGAGGCGGGGGAGCTGACCAAGGTGTTCGACAAGAAGGGCAAGGACACCACTTCGTTCTATGTCAGCGGCGTGCTGATCGGCGACATCCTGAAGGCCAAGGGACAGATCAACGCCATCCCGAAGATCGACGATACCTACGACGACTCGATCCTGAAAGGCATGAAGAAGTAAACGGACAAGGCCCGCCACGCGGCGGGCCTTGTATCGGAGGAGAAACGGGACCATGAAGGCGTACTTCCGCACGCCGGAGGGCACCTGGCTGAACGTGGCCGCGCTGGCGTACACGCTGCTGGGCTACGCCGCCGGCATCGCGCTCATGATCGCGGAACCCTGGTACGCGAACCTGGCCGGCGTCCTGCTGACCGGGCACACGCTTATCTACAGCGCCTACTTCGTTCACGAGTTCGCGCATCAGAGCATTTTCACGTCGGCCGAAGCGAACAATAACTGGGGCGTGATGATGAGCTGGATCAACGGCAGCTGCTACGCGCCCTTCCAGGCGCTGCGCCGCAAGCACATGCGCCACCACATCGACCGCGCCGATGTGCTGACCTTCGATTACAAGAAATTCCTCGATGAATCGCCCTCCTGGTTGCGCAAGCTGGTCATCGCCGCGGAATGGGCCTGGATTCCCGCGGTCGAGTTCATCATGCATGCGTACGTCGTCGTGCTGCCGTTCGTCAAGGATGCGCGCAAGCTGGAGCGGCCACGCCTCATCGCCATCGTCGCGATCCGCATTGCCGCTTTTGCCCTGCTGGCATGGGTTTCGGTAAAGGCGCTGGTGCTTTATCTGGTCGCCTACATGATCATGCTGCATGCGCTGCGCTTCACCGACGCCTACCAGCATACCTACGACGCGTTCGCCGTCCTCGAGGAAGGCGAAGTGCCGGACAACAAGGTGCGCGACCGCGACTACGAGCAGGCGAACACCTATACCAACCTGGTATCGGTGGCGCATCCGTCGCTCAACCTGCTGCTGCTGAATTTTTCTTATCACAACGCGCACCACGAGCGCCCCATCGTGCCCTGGCACGACCTGCCGAAACTGCACGCCCGCCTGTTCCCGGGCGAGCACGTACAGACCCTCCCGATGTTCGAGTTGCTAAAGGGCTATCACCGCGACCGCGTCGCCCGGATCCTTTCCAACGACTACGGCGAAGTGAAAACCAGCGGATCGAACCGCGCGGACGGCTTTCTCGGCGCAGCGGGCGTTTCCTTCCTCACCGCGGTCTGACATGGCGGGCTATGCGCTCGCCGGCAAGACCGCGCTGGTCACCGGCGCCGCGACCGGGATCGGACGAGCCATTTCGGTGGCGCTGGCAGCCGCGGGCGCACGAGTCGCCGTCAATCACATGGGTCGCGCCGCTGAGGCGCGCCGGGTCGTGAAGATCATCGCCGCGGCAGGCGCCAGCGCCATCGAGGTCGAGGCCGATGTGACCAGGGCAGCCAAAATCGAGCGCATGGTCACCAAGGTCTGCGATACCCTGGGACCGATCGACATTCTGGTGAACAACGCGGGCGTGCTGCTGGAAAAGCCGTTCCTGGAAACGACCGAAGAAGACTGGGATTATGTAGTCGACACCGACCTGAAGGGCATCTTCCTTTGCTCGCGCGCGGTACTGCCTGGCATGGTCGAGCGCGGCGGCGGCACGGTGATCAACATCGCTTCCGAACTCGGCGTCATCGGCCGGGAACGGTACGGCCCCTACTGCGCCGCCAAGGCCGGCGTAATCGGCCTGACCCGTTCCATGGCGCGGGAGTTCGCGCCGGTGATCCGGGTGAATGCAATCGCCCCCGGACCGGTGAATACACCGATGCTGTCGCTGGAGAACATGAGTCCCGAAGTGCTGGAGCGTGAGCGCGCCATCCCGGCGGGTCGCGTCGGCGAACCGGAGGAGATCGCGGGCACCGCGGTATTCCTGGCTTCCGGACTGGCGAGTTTCTACTACGGGCAGGTGCTGAGCCCGAACGGCGGGGCATGGATAGGATGACGACGGGCACGAGGCACGAGTAAACGCTTCCAGAGCCTGGTTTTCTCTCGGGCCCCGCACCTCGTGCCTGCTTTCCCTCAACACATTCATGAAAACCAATACCACCCGATTCGGCTCCCTTAAAACCTCCGCAGGTGCAGATGGCGTGTCCTTTCTCACGGTGGTATGAGCGCCGTCATTCACACTGGCGGGGCCGCTCACGATCGTTCGGGGCTTGCCGTCGTTTCCCTGCTGGTGGCCGGACTGCTCTGGGGATTGACCTGGATCCCGATCAAATATTTCGGCAGCCAGGGATTGAACGGCATCACGCTGACGATGATGAGCTACGGACTGGTCGGAATCCTTGCGCTGCCGTGGATTCTCCATCGCCGCGGGTCCTGGTGGCCGCAGCGCAATCTCGTCCTGATAATCGCGATCACCGGCGGCCTGGCCAATGTCTGCTTCCTGTCGGCCATCGTTCGCGGCGAGGTGGTGCGGGTGATGCTGCTGTTCTACCTCGCGCCGGTCTGGGGCGTGCTGGGCGGACGGATTTTTTTCGGCGAGCGGCTGACGCGGCTGCGGCTCCTCGGCGTGGCCATCGCGGTGATCGGCGCGGTCCTGCTTCTGGGTGGACCTGCGGTGCTCGCTGCGCCGCCGGGCGTGGTGGACTTGCTTGCGCTCGCCTCCGGCATGCTCTATGCCTCGCAGAACATCGTCACCCGTGCCGCCGATCGCACTCCGCTGGATGCCAAGGCGCTGGTGGTGTTCGTAGGCTGCGGGCTGATGTCCGGCGCGCTGGTCCTCGGCAGCGGACAGCCGTTGGCGGAGATGCCGCCCGTGCTGCTCGGGCAACTGTTCGTCTTCGCCGGCGTGTGGATGCTGAGCGCAATGGTGGTCACCGCCTGGGGGGTATCGCGTCTCGAGGCCGGTCGCGCCGCGATCCTGCTGGTATTCGAACTGGTCGCCGCCGTCGTTTCCGCGATGTGGATCGCCGGCGAACGCCTCGACGGGCTCGAGTGGGCCGGCGCCGCAATGATCGTAGGCGCAGCCCTGCTGGAGGCGCGCTCCGACACAACCGGGAAAGGACCCCGCGGATGAGTGAAACGCTTATGAACCGCCTGACCTGGATGGAGTATCAGGAACGGGTCCGCGACGGCAAGGCACCGGTGTTCTTGCCGGTCGGCGCGCTCGAGCAGCACGGGCCGCACCTGCCGCTCGGCACCGATGCGATCCTGTCCGCCGCGGTCGCGGTCAGCGTCGCCGCAAAGACCGCCGGCCTGGTCGCGCCGGCGCTGTCCTACGGCTACAAGTCGCAGCCCAAGTGCGGCAGCGGCCAGCATTTCCCCGGCACCACCAGCCTGGACGCGCAGACGCTGGTGCACACGGTGCGCGACACCGTGCGGGAATTCGCCCGCCACGGCGTGGAAAAGCTGGTGATCGTGAACGGCCATTACGAAAACCAGTGGTTCCTGATCGAGGGCATCGACTTGGCGATGCGCGAGCTCGGTCCGCGCACCCCGCTTACCATCATGCGCCTGGAGTACTGGGACTTCTTCACGCCGGCGACGTTGGCCAGGGTGTTCCCCGGCGGATTTCCCGGCTACGCCCTGGAGCACGCCGCGGTGATCGAGACTTCGATGATGCTGCACTACCACCCCGAGCTGGTGCGCCTCGACCGCATCCCCGCCGACCCGCCGGCGGATTTCCCGCCCTACGACATCTACCCGACCCGGACCGATTGGGTGCCGCAATCTGGGGTGCTGTCCTCGGCGCAAGGCGCGACGAAGGAAAAAGGCACGGCCATGGCCGCCGAACTATCGGCGCTGATCGCCACCGCAGTAAACAAGGAATTCTCGTGAATGACAACATGATTACCCCCAACGCAAAGGCGCAAAGATCGCAAAGGACGCAAAGAATAGCGAAAGCAAGGGAGAAATTTTGTGTCACATATTGAGCTATTCGGCAATCAGTATCCGACTTGACGGTTTCGCTACGTGAACAGCCATCGTTCCCTTTCACCTATTTTCATGTTTTCCTTTGCGCTCTTCGCGTCCTTTGCGTCTTTGCGTTGGGTTTAGAGATTTGGATCATTCGCCGGAGAAGAACGTGTGCCTTCTCGATGGATTGACGCCGCAGCGCGCGGCGCTGCTGGTGATCGACATGCAGCGCGATTTCCTGCATCCGGACGGCTATGCAGCGCAGGCCGGGCTGGACATCGCACCGCTGCGCGCCGCCATCGGTCCGGTCGGCGCGGTGCTCGATGCCGCGCGTGCCGCCGGCATGCTGGTGATCCACACCCGCGAGGGCCACCTGCCGGACCTGTCCGATTGTGCGCCCTACAAGCTCGATCGCAGCCGCAAAGCCGGCGCGGAAATCGGATCGAAAGGCCCGCTCGGAAGGCTGTTGGTCCGCGGCGAGTTCGGCCACGATTTCGTGGACGAACTGCGCCCCGCCCCCGGCGAGATCGTGATCGACAAGCCGGGTTACAGCGCCTTCGAGCACACCACGCTGCAGCCGCTGCTCACCACGCGCGGGATCGACACCCTGGTCGTCACCGGCATCACCACCGAGGTCTGCGTGAGTTCGACGCTGCGCGCCGCCGCCGACCGCGGCTATCGCTGCGTCACGGTGCGCGATGCCTGCGCGTCCGGCGATGCCGCCCTGCACGAGGCGGCGCTGCGGATGGTCGGCGTCGAGGGCGGCGTGTTCGGCGAAGTGGTTTCCTCCGCCGAAGTGATCTCGCAGCTAGCACTCCAAATCTCTACACCCAACGCAAAGACGCAAAGGACGCAAAGATCGCAAAGGAAAAATATGAAAGATAATGAAAAGTAACTGGGTCGTTCACGTAACGTAACCGTCCAGTCGGTGAACGGATGCCAGATCGGTCAAATATGCTCGACACACAATTTCTTCCTTGCTTTCGCTTTTCTTCGCGTCCTTTGTGTCTTTGCGTTGAGATGTAATTCATGACTCAGGACCTCGTTCCCGGGCCAGCGGTACCGCTTGAGTACATCGGCGTGTGGAAGCGCGCGCTGCTGCGCACGCCGAAGATCGAAGACACTACTTCCCAGGTGTACTGGATGCAGACCCATTCCTGGCACGCCGACATCCGGGTTCCGGCCAACCGCCCGGCGTGCAAAGGCAAGCTGGCGCTCGACCAGTTGTCGCGCGACGAACTGTTCGGCCTGGCTAGGCAACAGGGTTTCGTGGGCACCACGGTGGTCGAAGCCGATATCTGCCGCTGGTTGAGGCGCTACGACTTCCAGCCGCCGAACGGGGCGAACGATATCGGCCGCATGGTGTTCGAGACACCCGACCGGGTACTGGAGTACGGCTTGGAAGCGGACTATTTCGAAATCTGGGAACGCTGGCCGGGCAGCCAGGGCGGAAGCTTCGCAAGGCAGATCTCGCAAGACCCGCTTACCCTGTCGCTGGGTACCGGAGACTTCCGCATGATCGTGCGGCCGCGCACAGCGCGGCTGCAGACAGCGTCCAGCATGAGCGGGCTGGCCGCTGATACGAGCACCAGCACGCTGCGCGAGCTGCTCGACTTCGAGATCAACTTCGGCAGAACCACTTCAGCAGGGGCCTGGCGCATCGAGCTGTCTACACTCCCATGGCGGGAAGGCGAAGATATTCTGTGAGCTTCCGGAACAAGGCCGGCGCAGCCCGCAGACAACAGTGACTTGAAGTGCCTGCTGCCGGTCTTTCCAGTCAAGCGGCTTCGAGAATGATCAGGTCCTGGCCGGCGGAAACCTGCGAACCCTCGCGGCAGAACACCTGCAACACCTTTCCGGCGAAGGGTGCGGCGATCGGAAACTCCATCTTCATGGACTCGACGATCACCAGCGCGTCGCCTTCCGAGACCTTGTCGCCGGGCTTCACCGGAATCTTCCAGACGTTGCCGGCGAGCTGGCTGGCGATCGCGCGGCCATTTGCCGGCAGGATACGGCCAGCTTCCGCGGCATCACCAGCAGCCGCGGCATCGCCCGAGTATTCCGCCTGTCCGGCCGCGCGCCAGCGTTCCCGTTCCGCTTCGAACGCGGCCTGCTGCCGAGATTTGAAAGCCGTGATGGATTGTGCGTTGTCCTTTAGAAAGGCGTTGTAGTCCCGCAGCGAGAATGTTGCTTCCTCGATCCTGAGCGGGTAGCGGCCAAGAGGAAAATCCTCGCGGATCTTCAGCAACTCTTTTTCGCTGACAGGGTAGAAGCGGATCTGGTCGAAAAAGCGCAGCAGCCAGGGCTTGCCTTCGGTGAACGCGTCCGTCTGCTTGTAGCGGTTCCACATCTGCAGCGTGCGGCCGACGAACTGGTAGCCGCCCGGCCCTTCCATGCCGTACACGCAGAGATACGCCCCGCCGATGCCGACCGCGTTCTCCGGCGTCCAGGTGCGCGCCGGGTTGTACTTGGTGGTGACCAGGCGGTGCCTCGGGTCCATCGGCGTTGCCACGGGCGCGCCGAGATAGACGTCTCCCAGGCCGAGCACCAGGTAGGAAGCATCGAACACGATCCTGTGCACGTCGCCGATGGAATCGAGGCCGTTGATGCGGCGGATGAACTCGATATTGCTCGGGCACCAGGGTGCATCCTTGCGCACCGACTGCGTGTATTTCTCGATCGCCAGCCGCGTCGCGGTATCGTCCCAGGACAGCGGCAGATGCACGATCCGGGTCGGCAATTGCATGTCCCCGATCGCGGTCAGTTCCTTCTCCGCAGCCGCCAGCAATTGGAGAAGCTTCTTCAGCGGCAGGCGCTTGTCGAAATGCACCTGCAGTGAGCGGATGCCCGGCGTGAGATCGACGATGCCGGCGACTTTCCGCTGCTGCAGCCATTGCATCAGGGCGTGCACGCGGAAGCGCAGGTTGTGGTCCAGTACCAGCGGACCATACTCGACCAGCAGGTAACGGTCGCCGGATTGGCGATATGTCACCTCCACTTGCGCCTTGCCTGCGGAGGCGCGGCGCAAGATCGGCGAGAGGCGAGGGGCGAGGGATGAGGGACGAGGGTAGGCCGCTGGTGCAGGCAAGGAGAGCGATTCGATCGCTTTGTCGGCGGTGGCGGACATCTGCGCGGCCCACTCCTGGCTGACGCGAACGAAGCGCACGCGGTCGCCGGGCTTGAGCTGCCCCATTTTCCAGAGTTCGCAATCGACGATGACCGCGGGACAGACGAAACCACCGAGACTCGGGCCATCGGGACCGAGGATCACGGGCATGTCGCCGGTGAAGTCGATGGCGCCGATGGCGTAGGCGTTGTCGTGGATGTTCGAAGGGTGCAGGCCCGCCTCACCGCCATCGTGCCGCGCCCACGTCGGCTTCGGCCCGATCAGGCGCACGCCGGTGCGGCTGGAGTTGTAGTGCACTTCCCAGCCGGTGGCGAAGAGCGTATCGATGTCTTCCGGCGTGAAAAAATCCGGCGCGCCGTGCGGACCATAGAGCACGGCGATACGCCAATGGTTGGTGTAATGCGGCAGCAGGGCCCGTGGCAGCGACACGCCCGGCTTCGGCAGTTTCTTCGCTGCGAGATGAAGCATGTCGCCGACGCGCAACGTGCGCCCCGAGTGCCCGCCAAAACGGCCGAGCGTGAACGTGGCGCCGGCGCCGAGATACGCCGGCACGTCGAAACCACCGGCCACGGCGAGATAGGTACGCACGCCGGCGCCGGTAATCCCGCCCATCTTCAGCATGGACCCGGCTTTGACTGCATGCGAAATCCAGGACGCGAGCGGCTTGCCGTCGAGCATGGCGTCCATCGGCGCGCCGGCAATTGCAATCACGCTGTCGCAATGGAACTTCAGCGTCGGACCCGAAGCCGTGCATTCGAGCGCCGCAGCGCCCTGTTCATTACCCAGGAGCCGGTTCGCCAGGCGCAGCGCGAGCGCATCCATCGGGCCCGACGGCGGCACACCAACGTCCCAGTACCCAAGCCGGCCCGGCCAGTCCTGCACGCTGGTCTGTACCCCGGGCTCGATCACTTCGACCGTGCTCGGGCGGTACTGCAACCCCGCCAGCATGCGCGTGGTCTGCTGCCCTTCGACGAAGACCGGGTCGACAACAATCTGGCGCAGATATTCCAGGTTGGTTTCGATTCCACCGATCCGCGTATCCGCCAGCGCGGCGGAAAGCTGCCCGAGCGCGCTGCGCCGGTCGGGTGCCCGGACGATGATCTTGGCGATCATCGGGTCGTAGTTCGGCGGCACGTCGGTACCTTGTTCAACCCAGGTCTCGATGCGTGCACCGCGCGGGAAATCCATGGCGGTCAGCGTGCCGCTGCAGGGCTGGAAATTCCTTCCCGGATCCTCGGCATAGAGCCGTACCTGGATCGAGGCACCGTTTGCGACCGGCTTGATGGATTCAAGCGGCGGCAGGTCGCCCGCAGCGCACTTCACCATCCATTCGACCAGATCGACGCCGGTGACTTCCTCGGTCACGCCGTGTTCGACCTGCAGCCGGGTATTCACCTCCAGGAAATAAAACTCGCCGGTGGCGGCATCGAGCACGTACTCCACGGTGCCCGCCGAGCGGTAATCGACCGCCTGCCCCAAGCGCACGGAGGTCTCGAGTAGTTCCGCGCGCACGGCATGCGGCAGGTTCGGCGCCGGCGTTTCCTCGATCACCTTCTGGTTGCGGCGTTGAACGGAACAATCGCGCTCGCCGAGCGCGATGACCTTGCCCTGACCGTCGCCGAATATCTGCACTTCGATATGGCGCGCCTGCTGGACGTACTTCTCCAGGAAGATGCCGGCATCCTTGAAATTGGCGCGGGCCAGGCGTTCGACCGAAGCATAGGCCTCACCCAGTTCGCTCTCGCCCTGGATCAGGCGCATGCCGATCCCGCCGCCGCCGCCGGTGCTTTTCAGCATGACCGGGTAGCCGATGCGCGCCGCTTCGGACCGGGCCTGTCCGATGCCGTTCAGCAATCCGCTGCCCGGCAACAGGGGCACGTCGTTGTTCGCAGCCAGGTCGCGCGCGCGGTGCTTGAGACCGAAAGCGCGCATCTGCTCCGCGTTGGGACCGATGAATGCAATGCCCGCCCGCTCGCAGGCTTCGGCGAAGTCAGCGTTCTCGGAGAGAAAACCGTAGCCCGGGTGGATCGCCTGCGCGCCCGTCTCGTGCGCCACCTGGAGAATCCTGTCCGCACGCAGATAACTCTCCGCCGCCGGCGCGGGCCCGATGCACACCGCTTCGTCCGCCTGCGCCACGTGCAGCGAAGCCAGATCGGTTTCGGAATACACCGCGACAGCCTTCACGCCCAGTTTCTTCAGCGTGCGGATGATGCGGCAGGCGATGGCGCCGCGGTTGGCGATCAGGACCTTGGTGAACATCGTTGCGTGCTAATTGGGTGAAGGGTGAAGGAGTGAAGGTGTGAAGGGTAAAACCCTCCCCTCCACGGGGAGGGTGGTCGGCACGGCCGGGTGGAGATCACTCATTCACGCCTTCACACATTCACGCACTTTGCTGGTCCCAGATGAGCAATCGAATCGGAGTCGGGTTATAGGCATTGCACGGATTGTTCAGCTGCGGGCAGTTGGAAATCAGGCACATCACGTCCATCTCGGCGCGCATCTCGACGTACTTGCCCGGCGCCGAGATGCCGTCCTCGAAGGTCAGTCCGCCGGCGGGGGTCACCGGCACATTCATGAAAAAGTTGATGTTGTGCGTGATGTCGCGCTTGCTCATGCCGTGCCGGTAGTCGTGCTGGATCGCGCACATGAAGTTGTCGCGGCAGGCGTGCATGAAGCGTTTGTTGAGCGCATAGCGGATAGTGTTGCTCTCCTGCGCGCAGGCGCCGCCCAGCGTATCGTGGCGCCCGCAGTTGTCTGCAATGATGGTCAGCATCGCGTTGCCTTCGGTCGAGATCAGTCTCGTGCCGACGCCGAGATAGAGGTTGCGCTGGCGCTGGATGGTGTCGATGGCGCTGTAGCGCTCCTCGGTATCGTGGGCGTTGTAGAACAGCGTATCCACCGCCTGGTTTCCTTCCAGGTCGAGGATGCGGAAGATCTGTCCCTTGCGGATCTCTTTCATCCAGGGTTCGCCTGCCGCGCAGACCTCATTGACGACGGCGGCCTCCGGATCGAGCCTGCTTTCAACCAGCATGATTTCGGGGTTCTCAGTCAGCGAAGTAGCGCGCGGTGTTCACGAACGCCCGCTGGTTCTCGCTGCGGGAGTTGCGGCAATAATCGTCGGCCGGGGCAATGCCGGCGCGCCAGGCAGTGAGTTTCACGGGCTTCGGAACGTAGACTCCCATCTCCGTGAGGGGATGGGGAGCAGCGGTGATCGCCAGCAGCACGTCCATGTCAAAGCGAACATCCACGTAAGCGCGCGGCCGCGTCGCGGCGCACAGGCTCAGGTTGCCGTCGGCGTCCGTGGTGACCTTGCTGAAGAAATTGACGTTCGCGTGCAGGTCGCGCTTGCCCAGCCCCCAGCGGCCCATTTCCTTGAGAAGTCCTTCCCGTCCGCTGCGGTGCATGTCGTTGCGATGTTCCTGGAAGCGTTTCTTGCCGAAGCGCGCGGTCATGGTCGCATCGTCGATGACGCCGCAGATGGTGTCATTCCAGCCGGCCGTGTCTTCGACGATGGAGAACAGCACGCGGCCCATGTCGGAAAAACCGCAGTGCCCGCGCGTAAGGAACGCAGTGTGCTGGGCCTTGAGCGTATCGGGCATGTTGTAACGCTCGCTCTTTTCCTCGAAGTTCCAGAACAGCGCAGAAAGGTTGGCCCCGCCCTCGATGTCCGTGAAGCGCAGCGCCGTGCCGCGGCGCATGACGCCGGACCAGTGCGCCCCGCCGGGCAAGGTTTCCTCCCACAGCACCGGGCCGGCCGGCGCCCGGGCGGTCGCTTCCAGCATGGATCTCCTCCTCAGGTCCTCAGTTGTCCGCAGAGCTTTTCCAGCAGCTCCAGGTCGGTTTTCATGCCGGAGGTTTCGCGGATGCGCTCGACGATCTCCCGCTTCAGGCGGATGAACTCCGGTGAAAGCTTCATGTCTTGCGTGCGATGAAGCGGCAGCGGCACGTCGTGGATGCTGTCGATGCGCCCCGGGCGCGGCGCCATCACCACCACGCGCTGGCCGAGGTAGATCGCCTCCTCGACGTCATGGGTCACGAACACGATCGTGGTCCTTTCCAGGTGGAAGACGTACTGGATCAGGTCGTGCATGACTTCGCGCGTCTGCGCGTCGAGCGCACCGAACGGCTCGTCCATCAGCAGGATGGGCGGGCGCGGCATGAGCGCGCGCGCGATGGCAACTCTTTGCTGCATGCCGCCGGACAACTGGTCGGGAAAGGATTTATCCGTCGCCTGCAGCCCCATCAGGTTGAGCAGCGTATCGGCACGGCCCGAGGCCGCCTCCACTTCCGCGGATGTGAAATCGCCGCGGTTGGCCTTGAGCTTGCGGCTGAAGCGGATGTTCTCCGCCACGTTCAACCAGGGAAAAAGCGAATACTGCTGGAACACCATGGCGCGGTCCGCGCCCGGTCCGGTCACGGCCTTGCCGTTGGCGACGACATCGCCACCGGTGTGATACTCGAGCCCGGCAACGATGCGCAACAGCGTGGACTTGCCGCAGCCGGAGGCGCCGACCAGCGTGACGAAACTGTGTTCGCCGACGTCGAGATCGATGTTATCGAGTGCGACGGTTGCGCCGGTACCTTCGCCGAAGATCTTCGACAATCCCCGGATGGAGATCTTCGGTTCCGCACTAAGCGCCGCGGCGCTCACGACTTCCGATACATCCATGGGAACGCCTTGCGGTGGGCGAGCCTGAAGAGCTGGTCGGTAATCAGCCCGATAAGGCCGATGATGATGATGCCGGCGAAAATCTTGTCGGTCTGGAGGTAGCGCTGCGCCCTGAGAATCGCGTAGCCAAGCCCGGAGTTGGCGGCGACGATCTCGGCCACGACAAGGTAGGTCCAGGCCCAGCCCATGGTGATGCGCATGGTATCGAGCAGCGCCGGCTTGGCCGATTGCAGCAACACCAGCTCCAGCATTTCCCGGCGATTCGCGCCCATGGTCTGGGCCGCCTCGACCTGCGCGACCGGCACGCGGCGCACGTCTTCCGCGACCATCAGCACCATCTGGAAAAACGTGCCGATGAAAATAATGGAAATCTTGGACGACTCGTCGATGCCGACCCAGAGCATCACCAGCGGGATGAAGGCGACCGCGGGCATGTAGCGGATGAAATCGGTCAGCGGCTCCAGCAGCGCCTGCACCGGACGGAAGCTGCCAATCAGCAATCCGAGCGGCAGTGCGATGATGGCCGACAGCGCCCAGCCCGCCGTGACGCGATAGACGCTGATCATGGTATCGCCGAGCAGGTTGTCTTCGCCGGACCACTTCAACACGCGTGTCCATACGTCGGCCGGGCCGGGCATGAACACCTTCGACACCAGTCCGACGGATGCCAGCGCCCACCAGGCGAGCAGCGGCACAAGCAGCCCGATGGCAGCGAACACCCAGTAGTTACGCTGGCTCATCGGCCCGCGCACCGCCCACAGGCCGGGGCGGGCATTGCGGCGAGCTGCCATTACTTCCTCTTCGCGTTCCCGGTCGCGGCGACTTTCACCTGTGCGCGCTGCGGAAGCGGCGTGGCAGAACGAATCAGATCAACGAGGGCTGCGATGCAGCCGCGAAAAAATGACGACGGAACATTCATGATCGGGCGTCTCCACGGAAATCGAGCCAATGAGAGGACGATTGCGCTCGGCCTCCCGGGCTTTTATCCCTCCGTGGAGCCCCGCTGTTCAGGCAGGACCGTCAGCTCTCGGACCTGGCGGCTCTTGCGACCCCGGAACCCTAGCCGACA
>DASYUW010000102.1:0-6488 GCA_036000845.1 Burkholderiales bacterium | reverse complement strand
GACGCGCCCACCTCGACTGCGTCAAAGGATGCGACCGCAACGTTGACGGTCAGCGTCGCGGAGGCGGCTACGGTATTCGAACCGGCGTTGGTCGAGGTCACATCGCCGATGGCAATGCTGTTCGTGTAAGACCCGGCGGTGCTGCTGGTCACGCTCACCGTCACGGTGCAACTGCCAGCCGCGGGAATGGTTCCCCCAGCGAGCGACACCGTACCGCCACCGATCGCCGCCGAGGCTGTGCCGCCTGCGCAGGTTGTCGAAGCCGTCGTGGAATTGGTCAATCCGGCCGGATACGTGTCGGTAAAGGCGGCCCCGGTGATGGCGACGGCGTTGCTGTTGGACAGCGTGATCGTCAGGACCGAAGATGCGCCGGTAACAATCGGGTTGGTACCAAAGGACTTGGTGACAGTCGGACGAGCAAGCACGGTGAGGACCGCGCTCGCGCCTGCAGAATTCGAAGCGGCGTTTGTCGAGGTAACGGCGCCGACGGCAATGCTGTTTGTATAAGACCCGGCCGTGCTGCTGGTGACGCTCACCGTTACCGTACAACTGCCGGAGGCAGGAATGGTCGCACCGCTTAACGCGACGCTGCTGCCGCCGGCGGCGGCCGTGACCACACCGCCGGCGCAGGTCGTACTGCCCGCCGGCGTGGAGGCATTCACCAGATTCGCGGGGTAAGTGTCCGTGAACGCCACCCCCGTTATTGCAATTGAGTTCGAGTTGCTCAGCGTAATCGTGAGTGTCGAGGTTCCGACCGTTGCGATCTGGGTCGGACTGAATGCTTTGGCCACGGTCGGACGCGCCAACACGGTGAGTGTCGTCGTGCCGAAACTGGTCCCGAATCGATGGGATGCGCTGGTGGTCAACGGGTAGGTCGCGGTAATCGTCTGCGTTCCGACCGTTGTCGGCGTATAGGTTACGGAGCAGCTCGCCGAGAAACCGGCGGCTGGCGCGAGCGTGCAAGTAAACGCGCTGAAGTTGCCCGCACCGGACGCACTGAACGTCACCGTTCCAGTCGGCACCGCATCCTGGCCGCCTCCGATAACGTCGGTAACTGTCGCGGTGCAGGTGGTCGGCGCGTTGATGCCTACCGGATTGGGAGTACACGCAACAGTGGTAGACGTGGGGTGTCCGTTAGCGGGGAAGTGCGCGCGCGCAGGCAGCACACTCAAACCAAGGGTCAGCGTCAACGGCAGCAGAATGTATTTGATGGCGCTCATCGTGAAATTACTGCCTGCAATTGCCGTTCCACGTAGAACAGGCTTCCGAGGGTGCCTTTCGAGGCAGTCACCGTGAGGCGATAGACCCGGACATTCACACCCGCCTCGGTTGTTGCGGCGCTGCCGCACTGCACGTCCACCGCAAAGCCGCTCAAGGTCCCGGCCAGTCCGGCGAGCGACTGACTGGTGGGCGCCGCGTACGCCGCGCCGTTGCAGGCAGTACTGAATGCGCCTGCCGGGTCCTGAAGAATCTGCCAGGCCCCCCATTCGACCCCTGCACGCGCCGCCTGGTAGGCGCGCGCGCCCTCTATGTCGAGCGCTTCCGTGGTCTGCTGGCTGGTCGAGAGGGTAACGACGTAGGCGCCAAGGAGGGTCACCACGACCAGCAGAAAGATCGCCGATATCAACGAAAAGCCCTGTATGTGCTTAGGGCACATTGCTGACATGCACCTGTTGAACCAGACTCACTGTCTCATCGTCTTTGGTGATCGCGAGCTCCAAAGTCACCAGGCTGTTTTGCGCCGTTACACCCGGTTCGTAGGTGAAGCGGCAGCCTGAAACGTGACTGGCCAGTACCCCGCTGTTTCCGGCGGGCGGCACGACACCGAAGTTGTAATTCCAGTAGCGCGTAAGCACGCCGCCGGCGCAGATGTAGCTCGCCGGAGTGCCAACGACGTGGAACCGCCGCGCGGGAGAGGAAAAGGGGAACTGCCCCCCCGAAAAGTTCACCACCGACAGCCCGGTGCCGAATGCGCTTTCCATTCGGCGATTGGTTCCGGCATACGCGTCGTCGCCGGGAATACCAAGGTTGTAGACGACGATCGAGTCGCCATTCTCGATATCCACCGTCGGGCCGATGACGTCGAACGAGCTGTCCAATGGGTCGGAAAAGTCCAGGGGATCGCCGCTCCCGGCGTTGGTCAAGGCTTCACGGTAACGGCCCGCCGTCTTGACCGGGATGAATTCGATCGCGGTATTGCCCGCCGTCACCCGAATGCTGTTCGGAAGCGCCTGGCGCAGATCGCGGCCAATGCGGCGCAGCGCGGTATCGGCGATGTCGGTGAGTTCGGCGCGCCGGGCCACATCCAGATAAGCCTGCACCGGAGCCCGCAGGAACACGGCCACCGCTGCCGCGAGAATCCCGGTGAGGACGATCACAATGATCGCCTCGATCAGTGTGAAGCCGTGGCCGTAGACCGCCGGGATGTGGCGCCGAGTTCTCATGGCACGGCTTTGGGCGCGTAACGGGTTCTATAACCCTGGAGCACGAGCGATTCGCTTCCCGGCCCATCGACGGTCACGGTGATCAGCAACGATTCGGCCGCAACGATGCCACCCAGCGCCGAGCCCGCCACGGCTATGTTTGCTGAGTACGCGCCGAGTCCGCCGATCGGCGTTCCCGTAGTGAGGTCCGTGATCGGGTTGATCGTCAGACTGGGGCCGAAGTCGTTGACGTTGTCGAACGGCCGAACTGTCCCTGCGCGAGTCTCGGCGGGTCCCGTCGGCGGAGTGTCCACCGCCTCGGGACCGGGGTTCTCCGCCGCTGCAGCGCAACCCGCAGTATCCGGTGTGGTGGACGCGTTGGTATCGTCCGGATCGCAGTAGGTGAACGGCTTCGCCTGCACTTCTTCCATCAGCGCTTCGGCGATCGCCAGCATCTGTTTCCGGATCAAAGGATCGGCGCTGGCCTTGGTCGTGACGCTGAATACCAGCAGGATGCCGGCGACGCCGATGCCGACAATGATGATGAACATGATCAGCTCCACCAGCGAAAGACCGCGCTGGCCGCGGTGCGAGGAGGGGCTTTGACAGCGCGCTGGCCGGGGTCGTCCGCCTGGCCGGCTAGGAGGTGCGGACATAGCCGGTTTCCGGCTCCACGCTGAGCGTCTTCGACCCGTCCCCGGTGACCGTGATGGTCTGTCCGACGGTCGGACGGCCGAGTGCGTCAAACTGGAAATCGGCCGGCGTGGGAGAGAAGATCACCGCACCGACACCGCGAGGATCCGGAGCAACGACGTAAGGCGCTACGCCATTCGGACCGGTGAGATTGGCATCGCAAGGGGCCGCCGCACCGGCTGACGAAGCGAACGTGAACGTTACCGAGTTAGCCGTGAAAGTCGCACAGACGTTCCTGCGCTTGGCGATCGCCTGTTTCTGGGCGAACCGGATCCCGGAAGCAACCCGGTCATAGAAACCGAGTGTGTTGTAGGCGCCGAGGTCCGCAAGCTTGGGGATCGCCACCACCGCGAGGATTCCCACCAGGATCAGGGTAACTATGAGCTCGACCAGGGTGAAACCGCTGCTCCACAAGCGAAGGGCGAACTCGGGCATGCGCCCACTGGTCTCGCCTTTCTGCCCTACGTCCATCGGTAAGGACATCCGTCTCGATCGAGCAGGGCAATCACGCCCGCACAGCGTTACGGGTTCGCGCAAATGTAAGTGATGGTGGCCGTGTCCCCGCTATCCGTTTTAGTGAGCGTGCAGGTTCCCGTGGTTCCGTCATTTGCGGCCACACTGCAATCTGTCTCGGCCAAAGCCGCAACGGTATAGCCAGCGGGGAGGCCACCAGTCATGACACCGCCGACGGTGCCAGCGTTACAAGAGGTCGCTCCATTAACTGCAACACCTTTGGTCGAATTTGCCTTGCGGGCGCCGAAGTTGATCGCGAATCCCGACGTCGCAGCCGATGCGACACCTTGTGTTGCTGCGGCATTCGCTTCATTAGAAAGATCTATGAACCTGGGCAGCGCGGTCGCGGCGAGAATTCCGAGAATCACGATGACCACTACGAGTTCGATCAAGGTAAAACCGCTTTGCTTCCCTTGCATTTTCGTTCTCCTATTGAAAAACCACGAAAACAATTACGGCGCGATACGAGCGTTTACGAGCAGTCCGGCACAGCGGGCAGCGCGATGATCGGCGACGCATTGGCAAGTGCCGACGTGTACGACACGCGGCAGTTCGCCGGCGTAGTGACGCCGTTGATATCGATGGTGATGGTCGAACCCGCTGGCGCTCCCCCCGCGGAAATGGTCACCTGGTCATTGGTAGCGTCAAGCTGCAACGCCAGGATTATGCCGGCCGCATCCGCGGTCGGATAACCGTTGACCTGGGTGATGTCTGTGCCCTCCATCGGAACGGTTGCGGCTGCCGTCGTATTGGTAGCGATAGCCTGGGCATGGGCGAGCGCCGCCGCCGAGCGCACACCGCCGTAGATTGCCTGCATTTTCGCCGTCCGCGCCTGCGTCTGCAGGGATATGTACCGCGGCAAGGCCACCGCCGCCAGAATGGCGATGATGCTGATCGTGACCACCAGCTCGATCAGGGTAAAGCCGCTGCGGCGGCGGATTGCGCGTTCAACTGACCTCATCGTTATATCCCCTCGTATTGACAAACACGTTCACGCAAAAGAGCGATCTCCGGAATTGACGCACGATCCATGCCTGTACTACTGGAACCAGCCATACTCGGAGACCAGCACCAGACTCACCCAGGTACCTGAGAAATTAGGTGAACTGTCCGTGACCGCACCCGCACTGACCCGCATTGTCCGGTAGCGGACGCTGAAGTCCCGATAAGTTGAAGGCGAAAAATAACGCCGATTGTTTACCGTGTACACGAGCTCCCGGCTCCGCCTGTCGAAAAACCACTGGCCTTTCGGTTCGTCTGCGGGCGCGGTATCCAGTTCGCCCAGATAATTTGGGGGCCTTTCCGCAAGCCAGTTCATCGGATTCTCGTCGGCCAGTGCCTGAATTTCCGACACCCGGTTGGCGAGAATCAGGTCCGCCACCTTGTAGCGCAAACCGGTGCGAACGTTCTCCGCCGTCGATTCCATCGCTGTTTTTTCCGCGTACTCCTGGTAGTACAGAGTCCGCTCGAGCAGCACGCCCAGGAAGATCCCCATGAGCGCCATGCACACCGCGAACTCCAGGAAGCTTACGCCGCACTGGTAGCCACGCACGAGGAGAGCACGCATGGGTCATTTCTTCAGTGCTGCCTGGCCAAGGTCCCAGATCGGCAGGAACACGCCCAGCGCAAGAATCAGCACCAGCACGCCGAGGCACAGGATGAGTATCGGCTCGATCTGCGCGCCGAGCGTCTTCAGTTCGTACTCGACCTCGCGCTGATACATGTCGGCGATCTCCTGCATCATTTCGTCGAGCGCCCCGGACTCTTCGCCCACCATCATCATCTGCAGTACCACCGGGGTGAAAACCCCGGCATTGATCGCGGTGCGCAGCACGCTTTCGCCGTGCTCGACACCCTCGCGCATTTTGTCGACTCTTTCCGCGACGAAGCTGTTGTCCACCGTCTGCGCGACCAGCGTAAGCCCCTGCACCACCGGAACGCCGCTGCGCATCGACAGCGCGAAGCTGCGCGAGAAACGCGCCAGGGTCGCCTTGAGGATGATCTTGCCCGCGATCGGGAAGCGCAGCTTGAAACGATCCCACGCGTACTTTCCCGCCTTGGTGCGGGTGTAACCGCGAAACGCGAACGCCACCCCGACCAGCGCGGCCAGCAGGAACGGCCAGCTCGAAACCATGAAGTCGGAAAACCCGATCAGTATTTTCGTGATCAGCGGCAGTTCGGCGTTGAAACCCTTGTACACCTTGGCAAACGCCGGGATGACGAAAAGATTGATGATGACGATCGCGACCGCCATCGCCGCAAGCACGAATGTCGGATAGCGCAACGCCGACTTCACCTGGCCGCGCATGAATTCCTGGAACTCGAGGTGGTTGAACAACCTCAGGAAGATTTCCTCGAGCATGCCGGTGGTTTCGCCGACGTACACCATGGCCACGTAGAACGGCGAAAATACGCCGTTTTGCCGCTGCAACGCGACGGACAGCGGACGGCCGCTGTCCAGGTTCTCGCGAATGCTCTGCAGCACCCGTCCGAACGTCGGATTGCCGGTGGACTCCTGCAGGCCCGCGAGCGCGCGCATGATCGGCACACCGGCCTTGAGCAGCGTGTACATCTGCCGGCTGAATAGCAGCAGGTCCTCGTGGGCGACCGGGCGCTGCGTCAGCCTCTGCAACACGCCGATCGATTCACCCGCCTGCCGGCGCTGCGTCTCGCCGATCTCCACCGGCGTGACTCCGCTGTCGAACAACTGGGTGGCGACAGCGGCGCTGTCGGCGCCCTCGACCACGCCCTGCACCAGCTCGCCCGAGGCATTCCTGCCCTTGTAGGCGAAATAGGCCACGGTTAGTGTCCTGTTCCGCTGATTCGCGGCCGAAAACCCGACGAGAATCGGCGCCATGC
>DASYUW010000101.1:0-36975 GCA_036000845.1 Burkholderiales bacterium | reverse complement strand
GGCACCGCGGTAAATGCGGTGACGATCATTACCAGGGTGGTACCGACCCACGCTGAAAGGATGCCTGCCTGCTCGGGCCGCCGCGACGGGAAATTGGTGAAGAATTCCGGCGACAGACGGTGCGCGCCGTCGATTGCCATGCCGGCGAACAGGGACGCAAAGGTAAGCACGCCCACCATCAGCGCCAGGACGCCGATGGTCGCAAAGATGAGATCCCAGCGCTTGTGCTTGACGATCAGCGCCCGGATCTCTGCTACCGTCATGTCCGCCATATCAATAGGCCTGCCGGAACCTGCGCTTCAGCATATGCCCGAGGATGTTGAAGAACAACGTCAATAACATCAGGGTAAGGCCCGCGGCAAAAATCGTCTGATAGCCGATACTGCCGTGCGGCAAATCGCCGAGCGCCACCTGCACGATATAAGCGGTGATGGTAGCCGCCGGTTCCGTCGGGTCCCAGGTCAGATTCGGCTGCATGCCGGCAGCGACCGCGAGGATCATGGTTTCTCCCACGGCGCGCGAAATGCCCAGAATGTAAGCGGCTGCAATCCCGGAAAACGCCGCCGGCGTCACCACCCGGATCGCGGTCTGAAAGCGCGTGGCGCCCATCGCGTACGAACCTTCGCGCATCGACATCGGCACCGCGCGCATCGCGTCCTCGGACACCGAGCTCACGTAGGGAATGATCATGATGCCCATCACCAGGCCGGCCGACAGCAGGTTGAAGCCCGGCAGGCCGGGGAAGAAATACTGCAGAGCCGGGGTTACGTACAGCAGCGCGAAATAGCCGTAGACGATGGTCGGCACGCCGCCCAGCAGTTCGAGAAAGGGCTTCGCCACCTCGCGTATCGAGAACGGCGCGAACTCCGACAGGTAAATCGCGATGATGGTGCCCAGCGGGATTGCCACCGAGAGCGCGACGAAGGAGCTTACCAGCGTGCCGGAAAGCAGCACCATGATGCCGTAGTGCGCATCGTCGAACAGCGGCGTCCATTGCGTGTCGGTGAGGAAATCCCAAACTGAGACATACTGGAAAAACTGGTATGACTCGGTAACCAGGATAACGACGATACCGACCGTAACCGCAACCGACACCGATGCCGCGAGGACAAGAAGGACCTCGATCATGCGCTCGCGAATATGGCGGGATTTCCTCTTCGCGAGCCGCGCGCTGACTGTGTTATCCGCCAAGATGTCCAGGCCGTGGGTGGGGGCGACGGAGCTCATCGGTTCGGAGCCGGGGCTATTATTGCAGAATTCTCGGATCACCCGGAACCCGGGCAAAAAACAGGAGGGGCAGCGCCCCTCCTGTGTGTCGGAAACTTTGCCTGACTACAGCTTTGCTTCCATCTTCATCAGTTGCTGGATGGTCAGCCCGACCTTGTTTTCGCCGCCGAACTTGGTGCCCAGGACCTTCTTCTGGATGTGATCGTTGTTGTAGGCGTAGGCATCCGCGGGAAGCGGAACGTACTTGACTTCGCGCACCAGCGCATCGGCATTCTTCATGTAGAACTCGAGGAACTCCGTGACTTCGGGACGTTCGAGCGATTTGGCGTTGACGTAGACGAAAATCGGACGCGACAGCGGCTGGTAGGAGCCGTCCATCACGGTTTCCACCGAAGGCAATACGCCTTTGGCACCTGATTTCTCCGCGATCGCCACTGCCTTGAGCTTGTCCTGGTTCTCGATGTAGTAAGCGAGCCCGAAGAAACCGAGCGCGTTGACGTCGCGCGACACGCCCTGCACCAGCACGTTGTCGTCTTCCGACGCGGTGAAGTCGCCGCGGCTTGACTTGGACTTGCCGTTGATCGCCTCGGTGAAATAGTCGAAGGTACCGGAATCGGCGCCGGCGCCGAACAGCTTCAGCGGTGCGTCCGGGAAACCCGGGTTGACCTGCTTCCAGTTGGTGACCTTGCCCTGGGCGGCCGGCTCCCACATTTTCTTCATTTCGGCCACTGTCAGGGTTTGCGCCCACTTGTTTTCGGGGTGGATCACCACCGTGAGCGCGTCGTAGGCGACCGGCAGCTCGATGTACTGGATACCGTTCTTTTTGCACTCATCCATCTCCTTCTTCAGGATCGGACGGGATGCATCGGAAATATCGATCTCGCCCCGGCAGAATTTCTTGAAGCCGCCGCCGGTCCCCGAGATACCGACCGTGACCTTGATCTTGCCTTTCTTGGCCTTCTGAAAGTCCTCGGCCATAGCCTCGGTGATCGGGAATACCGTGCTGGACCCGTCTATCTTGACCATCTGGGAATGGGCCGGGAGCGCGGTCGCGCCGAGAACGCCGGCAATTGCGGCCGAAACGGCCATAAGCGCGAATCGGTAGGACTTCATCATGACGTCAATCTCCTGTCTTTAGGGTGGTTACACACCAACGGCGCGATTCTATTGCCGCATTGTGACAGTTTGATTGCATTGCCCTTTGTTGCTGCGGGGCCGGGAGCTGCCGACTCAGGCGCGCGCGTGGGCCTGCGCTCGAATGGTTTCGGCAAGCGCATCGGCGAGCTGCGTGATGTGCTTGCGCCCCTCTCCTTCCACCATGACCCGGATAACCGGCTCGGTCCCGGAGGCGCGTAACAGCACACGGCCGGTGCCTTTAAGTCGCGTTTCGGTGTCCTTGAGCGCCGCTTGCACCTGGTCGTTTGCCTGCAAGTCGAACCCCTTGCGCACCTTCACGTTCACCAGGACCTGCGGATACATGCGCATGTTCCCGCACAAGTCGGCCAGGGGCCTGCCCTCGGCACGCAGCGCATGCAGCACCTGCAGGGCGGATACGATGCCGTCGCCGGTGGTGTGCTTGTCGAGGCAGATGATATGGCCGGAGTTCTCACCACCGAGCTGCCAGTCGTTCTCGATCAGTTTTTCCAGCACGTAGCGGTCGCCCACTGCGGCACGCATGAAGGGCACGCCAAGCCCGGCGAGCGCCTGTTCCATCCCCAGGTTGGTCATCAGTGTGCCGACCACGCCGCCTTTGAGCCTCCCCTGCTCGTGGCGGAAACGCGCGATCACGTAAAGCAACTGGTCGCCGTCGAAAAGCCTGCCCGCGTGATCCACCATCACCAGCCGGTCCCCGTCGCCGTCGAACGCGATACCCAGATGCGCGCGGTGCGCCTGGACCGCCGCTACCAGGGCCTCCGGGTGTGTGGCGCCGTAGTCGCGATTGATGTTCAGCCCGTCCGGGTGGTTGCCGATGGAGGATACGTCTGCGCCGAGTTCGTGAAAAACATGTGCCGCGATGTGATAGGTCGCGCCGTGCGCGCAGTCGACCACCAGCCTGACTCCGCGCAGATCGAGATCATTTGGGAATGTGCTCTTGCAGAACTCGATGTAACGGCCGGCCGCGTCGTCGATGCGACGTGCCTTGCCCAGTTGCGCCGAAGGCATGGTTTCCAGCGGCGCATCCAGGCGCGCTTCGATCGCATGCTCGACCGAGTCCGGAAGCTTGTTGCCGTCTGCGGAGAAGAATTTGATGCCGTTGTCCTCGAACGGGTTGTGCGAGGCGGAGATGACGATGCCCGCCTGCAGCCGCAGCGCGCGGGTGAGATACGCGACCGCCGGAGTCGGCATCGGCCCGGACAGATAAATGTCTACGCCTGCGGCCGACAGCCCGGCCTGCAAGGCCGATTCGAGCATGTAACCGGAGATGCGCGTGTCCTTGCCGATCAGCACCGCCGCATGTTCCCCCGAGGGCAACTCGCGTTCCGACGCGAGTACCTTGCCGGCGGCATAACCGAGCCGCATCACCAGCTCCGGCGTAATCGGCAGTTCGCCTACGCGCCCGCGCACGCCGTCGGTTCCGAAGTACTTTCTAGTCTTTGGCAAGGGGGTGTCTTTCGATTGCGTTGAGCACCAGCAGCGCGTCGCGGGTCGCCGCCACGTCGTGCACGCGAACCAGCGCGGCGCCGCGCTCGGCCGCAAGAAGCGCGGCGGCCACACTCGCGGAAACCCGGTCTGCAACCGGTTTGCCGGTGATTTTACCGAATAGCGATTTGCGGGACAGTCCGACCAGCACCGGTTGTCCGAGATCGGCAATTCTGCGCAGGCCGCGCAGCAGTTCGAGGTTATGCGCGGTTTTCTTGCCGAAGCCGAAACCGGGATCGATGACAATGCGTTCTCGAGCAATACCCGCCTGCAGCGCCGCATCGACGCGACGCGCGAGAAATTCCGCCACCTCCGACACCACGTCTTCGTAATGCGGGTCCTGCTGCATGGTGCGCGGCTCGCCCTGCATGTGCATCAGGCACACCGCGGCCTGACTTTCCGCCACCGCCTCGAGCGTACCCGGCTCGCGCAACGCGTTGATGTCGTTCACCATCACCGCCCCGGCCGCAATCGCGCAGCGCATCACTTCCGGCTTGCATGTATCGACCGACACCGGTACCGACAGCCCGGCGAGTTTTTCCAGCACCGGCATCACCCTCCGCAACTCTTCGTCCAGGCTCACCGGCTCCGCACCCGGGCGTGAGGATTCCCCGCCGATATCGAGAATATCGGCGCCCTCGTCGATCAGAATTCGCGCGTGTTCCACGGCCTGCTGCGCGCCGAAGAAGCATCCGCCGTCGGAGAACGAATCCGGAGTGACGTTCACCACACCCATGATCAGCGGTCGTTCCAGCGTTAGCGAGAAACGGCCGGCCCGCAGGGAGGCAAGAAGCGAGAGGCGAGAGGCGAGAGGCCGCATTACTTCATCGTGTTGAACGGACATTGTGTCCTCAGGACGGCCCACGCACCTATAAAGAAAAAGGGTGAGGATTGTTTCCCCACCCTCTCGTCTCTTGCCTCTGGCCTCTTGCCTGCCCGATCAGGCTTCGCGTGCCGGTGTGCTGGTCACAGCGGGCGATGGTGCATTGCCCTGCGACGATGGGGGCGCGCTCGGCGAGCCCGTGGGTTTCGGCGGACGCGGCGGGCGGCCTTCCATGATGTCGTTGATCTGGTCCGTGTCGAGCGTCTCCCACTCCAGTAGCGCCCTCGCCATCGCCTCGACCTTGTCGCGATTGTCCTCGATCAGCTTGCGTGCGAGGTTGTACTGTTCGTCGATGATGCGGCGGATTTCTGCGTCCACCTTCTGCATGGTCGTCTCGGACACGTTCTTGTGGGTGGTGATCGAACGTCCGAGGAAGACTTCCCCCTCGTTTTCGCCGTATACCATCGGTCCGAGCTTGTCGCTCATGCCCCATTGCGTCACCATGCGGCGCGCCATCTCGGTGGCGCGCTCGAAGTCGTTCGATGCGCCGGTGGTCATCTGTCCCATGAAAATCTCTTCGGCAATACGGCCACCGAACAGCACCGAAATGTTCTGCAGGATCTGCTCCCGGTCCATGCTGTAACGGTCCTCCTGGGGAAGCTGCATCGTCACCCCCAACGCACGTCCGCGCGGAATGATGGTAACTTTGTGCACCGGGTCGGTCCTGGGCAGCAGTTTCGCCGCCACCGCGTGGCCGGATTCGTGGTACGCGGTGTTGCGCCGCTCGTGCTCCGGCATCACCATGGACTTGCGCTCCGCGCCCATCATGATCTTGTCCTTGGCGCGTTCGAAATCCTCCATGTCCACCAGCCGCTTGTTCGACCGTGCCGCGAACAGCGCGGCCTCGTTCACGAGGTTGGCAAGATCCGCGCCCGAGAATCCGGGGGTGCCGCGGGCAAGGATGTCGGGCCGCACGTCGGGCGCGACCGGGACCTTGCGCATGTGCACCATGAGGATCTGCTCGCGCCCGCGGATGTCGGGCAGCGGCACCACCACCTGGCGGTCGAAGCGTCCGGGCCTGAGCAACGCCGGGTCGAGCACGTCCGGCCGGTTGGTCGCGGCGATGACGATCACGCCGGAGCCGGTCTCGAAGCCGTCCATTTCCACCAGCAACTGGTTGAGCGTCTGTTCGCGCTCGTCGTTGCCACCGCCGAGGCCGGCGCCGCGCTGGCGACCGACCGCGTCGATTTCATCGATGAACACGATGCAGGGAGCGTGCTTCTTTGCCTGCTCGAACATGTCGCGCACGCGCGCCGCGCCGACGCCGACGAACATCTCGACGAAGTCGGAGCCGGAAATCGAGAAGAACGGAACTTTGGCCTCGCCGGCGATGGCCCGGGCAAGCAAAGTCTTGCCGGTACCCGGAGAGCCGACCATCAGCACGCCGCGCGGAATGCGGCCGCCGAGTTTCTGGAATTTGCCCGGGTCGCGCAGGAAGTCCACCAGCTCGGAAACTTCCTCCTTCGCTTCCTCGCAGCCGGCAACATCGGCAAACGTCACCGTGTTGGTGGACTCGTCGAGCATTCGTGCCCGGCTCTTGCCGAACGAGAACGCGCCGCCGCGCCCGCCGCCCTGCATCTGGCGCATGAAAAATATCCAGACGCCGATCAGCAACAGCATCGGGAACCAGGACACGAAGATGTTCATCAGCAGCGACGGCTCTTCCTCGGGTTTGGCCTCGATGATGACGCCGGCCTTGAGCAGATCGGACACCAGCCAGGGGTCGGAGGGCGAGTACGTGGTGAACTTGCGGCCGTCATTCCTGAGGCCTTTGAGCACGCGACCTTCTATCGTCACCTTGGCAACATTGCCCTGCTTCACCTCGTCGATGAACTGGGAATACTCCATCGAAGTGGTCTGATGCTGACGGGCGCTGAACTGGTTGAACACCGTCATCAACACCAGCGCAATGACCAGCCAGATCGCTACGTTCTTGATGAGATTATTCATGTGCTCCTTGTGCCGCGGTAACAAATCGCGAATTTCCTGACTCATTCTAAACCCATTTGAGGGTGCTCGCCGCCGGTCGCTGCCACCACCGCAGTTCACGCGGAGGATTGTCTTCCCTTGGCCAACAGGTACAGTTCGCTGGAGCGGTCGCGTGAGGCCCTGGGCTTGCGCACCGACACCGTCGAAAATGCTTCGGCGAGCTGCTTTCTGAACTCTTCAACCCCTGAACCCTGGAACATTTTGACCAGAAAGCTGCCGCCCGGTTTCAGCCTGTCGTGGGCAAATTCCAGCGCCAGTTCGGCCAGTCCGATCGATCGGGCCTGATCCACTAGGCCCACGCCGCTGATATTGGGCGCCATGTCCGAAATCACAAGGTCGATGCGGCGGCCCGCCAGTTCCTTTTCCAGCCGTTCCAAGGTTGCGGTCTCGGAGAAATCGCCGCGAATGAACGCGACCCCTTCGATCGGTTCCATGTCCAGCACATCGAGTGCAATAACGCGTCCTGCTCGGCCCACCAGCGGGGCCAGCACCTGCGACCAACCGCCAGGCGCTGCGCCGAGGTCCACCACCGTCATTCCGGGGCGCACCAGCTTGTCCTTCTCCAACACCTCGATCAGTTTATAGGCCGCGCGCGAGCGGTAACCCTCCTGCTTCGCGCGCCGCACGTAGGGGTCGGTGACATGTTCGCGCATCCAGCCCTTGCTGGTCTTGGTTCGTGCCATTGCCTACAATTTCCCCTTTAGGAGGATTTCTTGGCAAATCAAATGACCCTCGCCGAGCGCCGCGCGCTCAAGGCCCGCGCCCACGCCCTTGATCCCGTGGTTCTGATCGGCGATGGCGGGCTCACGGCGGCGGTGCTCAAGGAAATCGACCGCAGCCTCAACGCGCATGAGCTGATCAAGGTACGGATCGCCGGCGAAGACCGCGACGCCAGGTTGGATACGCTGCACCTGGTATGCGAAAACCTCGGTGCGATTGCCGTTCAGCATATCGGCAAGACCCTGGTGATTTACCGCCAGCGCCCCGAGCCGGACGCGAAGCCCCGGACCAGGCCGGGAAGAAAACCACGGCGTCCGCTCAAGCGCAGCTTTCAGAACCGCGCCTGATGCCGCCCGCTGTGGTGAATATCTTTTCAAAGATATTTGACGTCCAGGATTTCGTACTCCTTGATGCCGCCTGGCGCCTTGACTTCCGCAACGTCGCCGGAGTATTTGCCGATCAGCGCGCGCGCGATCGGCGAGCTGATGGAGATCTTTCCGCTTTTGATGTCGGCTTCGTCGTCGCCGACGATCTGGTAGGTCACGGTCTCGCCGCTGCCGACCTCTTCCAGGTCCACGGTGGCGCCGAACACGCAGCGGCCGTCGGCATCGACGTGCGCCGGATCGATGATCTGCGCATTGGCTAGCTTGCCCTCCAGCTCGACAATGCGGCCTTCGATGAAGCTCTGCCTTTCCTTCGCCGCGTCGTACTCGGCGTTTTCCGACAGATCCCCGTGGGTTCGCGCCTCCTGGATGGATGCAATCACTTTCGGCCGCTCCACGGTCTTGAGCTGGTGCAACTCGATACGCATCAATTCGGCGCCTTTGACGGTCAGCGGGATCTTGTTCATCTTTCAATACCTCTTTGTAGCTAATGCGCTCGTGCCGGATCGGCGTTCGCGGTCGAACCGGCGGCTCAGCGCAGTCTGGCGTGCAGGTCCTGCAACGAATACGCGGTGAGCTCACGCATGTGCTGCATGCCGGTACATGCGGCACGCGCGCCGGCAATGGTGGTGTAGTAGGTCACGCGCGCCTGCAGCGCCGAACGCCGTATCGAATAGGAATCCTGGATGGCGCTGCGGCGGTCTTCCACCGTGTTGATGATCAGCGCAATCTCGCCATTCTTGATCATGTCTACCACATGTGGGCGGCCCTCCGCCACCTTGTTCACCGCCGTGACCTGCAGTCCCGCCTCGACAAGCGCGGCCGCCGTGCCGCGGGTGGCGAGCAGCGTGCATCCCAGTGCCGCAAGCGTGCGCGCGAGCTCGACCACCTTGGGCTTGTCGGAGTTGCGCACGCTGATGAATACCTTGCCACCCGAGGGCAGGCGCACGCCGGCGGCGAGCTGCGATTTCACGAAGGCTTCGGCAAAAGTATCGGCCACGCCCATTACCTCGCCGGTGGACTTCATCTCCGGACCGAGGATGGTATCCACGCCCGGGAACTTGATGAAAGGGAATACCGCCTCCTTGACCGCGTAATACGGCGGAACGACCTCGCCCCTGATACCCTGGCTCTCGAGGGTCTGGCCCACCATGCAACGCGCCGCAATCTTTGCCAGCGCTAGGCCGGTCGCCTTGGAGACGTAAGGCACGGTGCGAGAGGCGCGCGGATTGACTTCCAGAACGAATACCACATCGTTCTGGATGGCGAACTGCACGTTCATCAGTCCCACCACCTCCAGCGCTTTCGCCATCGCCACGGTCTGCCCGCGCAATTCGTCCTGCAGCTCCTTCGACAGGCTGTACGGCGGCAGCGAGCACGCGGAATCGCCTGAGTGCACGCCGGCCTGCTCGATGTGCTCCATGATGCCGCCGATCAGGACCTGTCCGCCATCGCAGATGGCATCCACATCGACTTCGATGGCGTCGTTGAGGAATCGGTCCAGCAGTACCGGCGAGTCATTGGAAACCTTCACCGCCTCGCGCATGTAGCGCTCCAGGTCGCGCTGCTCATGAACGACTTCCATCGCCCGCCCGCCCAGCACGTAGGAGGGACGCACCACCAGCGGGTAGCCGATTTCCCGCGCCAGTGCCAGCGCCGCTTCGGGGTTGCGCGCGGTACGGTTGGGCGGTTGCCTGAGCCGGAGCTGGACCAGCATCTTCTGGAAACGCTCGCGGTCTTCCGCGCAGTCGATCATGTCCGGACTGGTGCCGATGATGGGCACGCTGTTCGCATCCAGGTCCTGGGCGAGTTTCAGCGGCGTCTGCCCGCCGTACTGCACGATCACACCGAGCGGTTTCTCGACCGCGACGATCTCGAGTACGTCTTCGAGCGTCAGCGGTTCGAAGTACAGCCGGTCGGAGGTATCGTAATCGGTGGACACCGTTTCCGGATTGCAGTTGACCATGATGGTCTCGTAACCGTCTTCGCGCAGCGCCAGCGCCGCGTGCACGCAGCAGTAGTCGAACTCGATGCCCTGACCGATCCGGTTCGGCCCGCCGCCCAGCACCATCACCTTCCTGCGGTCGGTCGGCCGCGCCTCGCATTCCTCCTCGTATGTGGAATACATGTAAGCAGTACGGGTGTCGAACTCGGCGGCGCAGGTGTCCACCCGCTTGTACACCGGCCGCACGTTCAACTCCCAGCGCTTGGCGCGCACCGCGTCCTGGGTGGCGTTCAGCAGCTTCGCCAGCCTGCGGTCGGAAAAGCCGGCGCGCTTGAGAGTCCACAGCGTGTCGCGATCGAGATCGCCGATACGCTTGCCTGGCAGCGCCTTTTCCTGGCGGATGATGTCCTCGATCTGCGCCAGGAACCAGGGATCGATCCGGGTCAGTTGGTGCACTTCCTCCCGGGTCATGCCGATGCGCAGCGCGTCGGCGAGAAAAAGAATGCGCTCCGGGCCGGCATCGGCGAGTTCGGTCTCGATGGTCTCGCGCTCAGTGGTCTTTTCGTCGAATCCGTCGATACCGGTCTCCAGCCCGCGCAGGGCTTTCTGTATCGACTCCTGGAACGTGCGGCCCATAGCCATCACCTCGCCCACCGACTTCATCTGGGTGGTGAGCCGCGAATCGGCCTGCGGGAACTTCTCGAAAGCGAAGCGCGGAATCTTGGTGACCACGTAGTCGATGGTCGGCTCGAACGAAGCCGGCGTTGCCCCGCCGGTAATATCGTTGCGCAGTTCGTCGAGCGTGTAACCGACCGCGAGCTTGGCCGCGACCTTGGCAATCGGGAAGCCGGTCGCTTTCGATGCCAGGGCAGACGAACGCGACACCCGCGGATTCATCTCGATGATGACCATGCGGCCGTCTTTCGGGTCGATGCCGAATTGCACGTTGGAGCCGCCGGTATCGACTCCGATCTCGCGCAGGCACGCGATCGAGGCATCGCGCATGATCTGGTATTCCTTGTCGGTGAGCGTCTGCGCCGGCGCCACCGTGATCGAATCCCCGGTATGGATGCCCATCGGATCGAGGTTCTCGATCGAGCAGATGATGATGCAATTGTCCTTCCGGTCGCGCACCACCTCCATCTCGAATTCTTTCCAGCCGATCACCGATTCCTCGATCAGCAGCTCGTGAGTGGGCGAGGCATCCAGCCCGCGTTCGCAGATGGCGACGAACTCCTCCTTGTTGTAGGCAATGCCGCCGCCAGTGCCACCGAGCGTGAACGAAGGCCGGATGATGGTGGGGAAGGCGACCATCGCCTGCACCTGCATCGCCTCCTCCATGCTATGGGCGATGGACGAGCGCGGGCTCGCGAGGCCGATCTTCGTCATCGCCTTCTTGAATTTCTCGCGGTCCTCGGCCTTGTCGATCGCCTCCTTGGAGGCGCCGATCATTTCCACGCCGTACCTCTCGAGCACACCCTGCGTGGCGAGGTCGAGCGCGCAGTTGAGCGCGGTCTGGCCGCCCATGGTGGGCAGCAACGCATCGGGACGCTCTACGGCGATTATTTTCTCCAGCATCTGCCAGGTGATCGGTTCGATGTAGGTAACGTCCGCCATTTCCGGGTCGGTCATGATGGTGGCCGGATTGGAATTCACCAGGACGACGCGATAACCCTCCTCGCGCAGCGCCTTGCAGGCCTGGGCGCCGGAGTAGTCGAACTCGCACGCCTGGCCGATGACGATGGGGCCGGCGCCGATGATCAGTACGCTTTCGATGTCGGTGCGCTTTGGCATTTCAAATCAACCGTTGAGACACATGCAGGCAAGACGATTCAATCTCACCACCAAGGCACCAAGACACCAAGAAGAGCAATTCTCTCGCTTGTGAAGTTCTTGGTGCCTTTGTGTCTTGGTGGTTCATGTCTATCTGTGCGGCTTTTGCATCAGATCAATGAAGCGGTCGAACAGGTAGTCGACGTCGTGCGGGCCGGGGCTCGCTTCGGGATGGCCCTGGAAGCAGAACGCCGGCTTGTCGGTGCGTTCAAATCCCTGCAGGCTGCCGTCGAAAAGCGACACGTGCGTCACCCGGACGTTCGCCGGCAGCGTGGTCGCGTCCACCGCGAACCCGTGGTTCTGGCTGGTGATCATCACCCGCCCGCTGTCGAGGTCCTGCACCGGATGGTTGGCGCCGTGATGACCGAATTTCATCTTGATCGTCTTTGCGCCGCAGGCCAGTCCCAGCAACTGGTGGCCGAGGCAGATGCCGAACGTGGGTACGCCGGCGTCGAGGAACTTGCGGATGGCCTTGATCGCGTAATCGCAGGGCTCGGGATCGCCCGGACCATTGGACAGAAAAATCCCGTCGGGCTTGAGCGCCAGAGCCTGTTCCGCGGGTGCCTGCGCCGGCAGGACGGTCAGGCGGCAACCGCGGCTGGCGAGCTTGCGCAGGATGTTGTACTTGATGCCGTAGTCGTATGCGACGACGTAGCGCTTCGGCGTACCGTGGCTGCCGTATCCCCGCCCCAGCGCCCATTCGGTCTGGTTCCATTCGTAGGCCTTCGTGCAGCTCACCACCTTCGCCAGGTCCATGCCGGACAGCCCGGGAAAGGCGCGCGCTTCCTTCAGCGCAAACGACTCGTCCACCTGGCCTCCCATCAGGCAACCGTTCTGCGCACCCTTTTCGCGCAGTATCCGGGTGAGCCTGCGGGTATCGATGCCGGCGATCGCCGCAACACCCTGCGTCCTCAGGAAATCGGACAGCTCCTGGCTACAGCGGAAGTTGCTGGTAAGCACCGGCAGGTCGCGGATCACCAGCCCGGCGGCAAAGACCTTGCCCGATTCAATGTCTTCCGGATTGACGCCGACGTTGCCGATGTGCGGATACGTCAGGGTGACGATCTGCCCGCAATACGACGGATCGGTAAGGATTTCCTGGTAGCCGGTGATCGCGGTGTTGAACACGACTTCGCCGGCGGTGTGGGTCTGCGCACCGATGGAAATGCCCCGGAATATCGTGCCGTCGGCGAGCACGAGGATGGCAGGCTGACGGTCGAGCGCAGGCACGTAAGGCTCCCGGGAAGCGCGGTTTTGAGGGGTACTCTACATATGGAAAGCGGGAGAGGCGCACGCCCCTCCCGCTTTCTTTGTGAGCGCGCATTATAGGGGAAGGGACGGCGCGGTTCAACGCGCTGTCGGTGTTGCTACTTCAGGCCGAGAACATCCTGCATGTCGAACAGGCCGGATTTCTTTCCTGCCAGGAACCGCGCTGCACGCAGCGCGCCGAGCGCAAACGTGGCGCGGCTTGCGGCCCTGTGGGTAATCTCGACGCGTTCGCCGGTGCCGGCGAACAACGCGGTATGGTCGCCGACGATGTCGCCACCGCGCACCGTAGCGAAGCCTATGGTGGCGGGCTTGCGCTCGCCGGTCACGCCTTCACGGCCATAGACGGCGCATTCGGCGAGGTCGCGCCCTAGCGCATGGGCAATGACTTCTCCCATGCGCAGCGCCGTGCCCGAGGGCGCGTCCACCTTGTAACGGTGATGCGCCTCGATAATTTCGACGTCGTAACCTTCGTTCAGGACTTCCGCCGCCAGCTCGAGCAGCCTGAACGTCAGGTTCACCCCGACGCTCATGTTGGGGGCCATCACCATCGCGATGTCCCGGGAAGCGGCGCCGATCAGCTTCTTCTGTTCCGGCGTGAATCCCGTGGTCCCGATCACCATGCGGAGGCCGCGGATGCGGCATACTTCGAGGTGTTTGAGCGTTGCCTCGGGCTGGGTGAAATCCACCAGCAAGTCGCAGCCCGCAAGCGAACTCTCGAGATCGGCCGAAATCTGCACGCCGCACGGCGAGCCCACCAGCTCGCCCGCGTCCTTTCCGAGAAACGGGCTGTCCGAACGCTCCAGAGCGGCCTTGAGCTGGAAGTCGCCGGCTTGCGCCAACGCCTCGATGAGCGCGCGGCCCATGCGTCCGGCACTGCCCGCGATTGCGATTCTCTGGGGTGTCATCGAAAGTCGGTGATTCGAATTCGGGCCCGCCGCTCCCGGATCACGGATTAGCGGTCTCGGTCGGCGCGCGCGAGAGATTTTCGCTGGCGACCACGTCCCCATCGATGTACTTGAGCCTGTCGCCATCGAAGACCACCGTGATCTTGCGCTGCCGGCGCACCTCGCCCGCCTTGCCGGTCAGATACACGTAGTCCCAGCGGTTGGGATGAAACACGTCGGCGACCAGCGGCGTGCCGAGGATGAAACGCACCTGCGAGCGCGTCATGTCGGGTTTGAGCTTCGCAACCATTTCCTGGTCCACGTAGTTTCCCTGCTGGATGTCGATCTTGTGGGGCACCAGCATGCAACCGGCGAGCAAGGCGGGCAGGAGCCAGAATAAGCGCATGAAGTGAGCAGCGTCATCCGGCGGCAACAGCGTCCGGGCGCGGTATCCAAGTAGGTTGAAAGCCGCTATGATAATTCACCAACCCCTTCCTGTCAGTCCTGTCATGACCACACCTCACGATCTCAAGAACATCGGACTGAAGGCGACGCTTCCTCGCCTGAAGATTCTCGACCTGTTCGAGAACAGTGACGTGCGCCACCTTACTGCGGAAGACGTCTACAAGATGCTGATGAAGGAGGGCATGGAAATCGGGCTGGCAACCATCTACCGGGTGCTCACCCAGTTCGAGCAGGCGGGCATCCTGATCCGCCACCATTTCGAATCCGGCAAGGCGGTGTTCGAACTCAACCAGGGCGGCCACCACGATCACCTGGTTTGCATCCAGTGCGGACGGGTCGAGGAATTCTACGATCCGGAAATCGAGCGACGCCAGGTCAAGATCGCCAAGGACCGCGGCTTCACTATCCACGAGCACTCGCTGCAGTTGTATGCCGACTGCATCAAGCCCGACTGTCCGAACCGGAACAAATCCTGAAACTGCGCAGCCGGCGAATGCCGGCCGTATTCTGGAACCGGCTCCGTCCTGACGGCAGGAGCGGCCGCGGACGTTCGTTCACGCCGTAGTTTTTCATCGCAACAACACTTAGGGGGCAGACATGGTGGCACTCGCGAATGAACCGCAGTCCATAGGCAGGGTACTCGACAGCGGTTTCAAGTTATTCGTCAAATCATTTACCGGAGTTATCCCTCTGTCACTGGCAGCGGCTGCGGTGCTCGCAGTCCCGAACATCGCCAATGTCGTCATGGGCGGCGCCGAACAGGCCCAGAGCCCGGTACCCGCCGCGACCGTCCTGGTCCTCTTCCTGTTGGCGTTGCCGATCTACATGATATTGATCGCCGCGGTGGTATACCGGCTCGGCGCGGCGGCCGGAATGCACGAGGCGAGCGCCGGACAGGCGCTGGCACGCGGCGTCCGGTGCGTGCTCACGCTCATCGGCGCGGCCATCCTCTACCTCCTGGCGATGGCCGGCGGCCTGATATTGCTGATCATTCCCGGCATCATCCTGTCGCTGAGCCTTTCGTTCGGGTTTTTCGCCATCGTTCTCGACGGTGAATCGGCGCTGGGCGGGCTCAAGCGCAGCCACCGGCTGGTCTGGGGCAATTGGTGGCGCACGCTGGCCGTGGTTTCCGTGCCGGTGGTCATCGTGATGATTCTTTACCTCGGCCTCGGAATTGCTTTCGGCGCCACCCTGGTCATGTCGGACGGCAGGCCTGCGAGCGACGTATTGATCACGGCAAACCTTATCGAAGCCGCGATCGGCGGCATCACCGCACCCCTGATCTACTCGATCATGATCGCGCAGTACCACGATCTGAAATTGAGGAAGGAAGGGCACGATCTTGCAGCGCGGCTTGCTTAAGGCAAGACCCCGCTACCTTCTCCTGCTCGGCCTGTTGTCCTGTGTGCTGGCGGCGCCGATCGCGTGGGCTGCCGCCGACGCGGACGAAGTCGGCCGGCGCCTGAATCGATGCCTCAGCGCGCTCGACGCGGAGGCCGAGCCGGTGCCGGCTTACCGGCGCCTGATCCTGGAAGAAGTCTGCCCGGGGCTTGCACGGGCGGTTGCGGAATTGCCGGCAGCGGGCTCGTTGAGCCAGCCCCTGGATCACCAAACGACCCCTAACCAGCTCCACGACCTGCGCGCACTTCTGGGCTCTTATAGAAGCCCGCCCGCCGGCGTCGAGCGTTTCGATTTTGCGGCGCTGCCGGAACTGCTGGCGCGCACGCTGCAAGTCGAACCCGCGCCACCGGTGTCCTGGTGGCAACGATTCAAGGACTGGCTGGCGCAAAAACTACGCGGCAGCCACGAAACGGACTATCGCTGGCTGACCGAATTTCTGAAATCGCTGGATCCCCCGGAGTGGCTTGAAGACCTCATCCTGCGCGCGAGCGTGGCGGTGATTTTGCTGCTGGCGCTGGCGGTCGTGGTCAACGAGTTGCGTGCGGCCAATCTGGCGTCGTGGCTGCAGCGACGAAACCGCACGCAACACGCCTCCCGCGTGCCTGCGGCCACCGGTGCGGCCAGATTGACCTGGAAGGATGTGGCGACTCTTTCCCCCGGCCAGCAACCGGCGGCACTGCTGCGACTGGTGCTGCAGGAGCTGATCGAGCGCGGCCTCCTGCCTGACGACCAGAGCCTCACCAACAGGGAAATGCTGGCACGGCTCGGCGCAGCGGCCCGGGCGCACGCCGCGCCCTTTGCCGAGCTGGCGGCGGCGGCCGACGCAGTGTTGTTCGGCAACCGGGTGATGGTCGCGGCGCAGCTTGCGCCGCTGCAACAGGCGGCACAAGCCATCGTCGGCACCCCCATGCCCGGCGCGGCACCCCGATGAGAGAACGCCTGGTCACCCTGCTCGGCGCGCTGGCTGCCGTGTATCTGGTGTTCGTGCTGCTGGTCGGTCCGCGTGAACCCGACACCTCGCCGGAATCCATGCCGACTACCGCGGACCGCGGCGAGCACGGGCTGCAGGGCCTGCAATCCTGGATCGAATCGAGTGGCATCCGCGTCAAGAGCCTGCGCAGCCGCTATGACCGGTTGCCGGCCGATGCGGGACTGCCCGAACGCGGCAATCTCATGATCCTGACATTGCCGCAGACCGCGCCTGCACGGCAACTGGAAATCGACGCGTTGAAAGACTGGATCGAGCGCGGCAACGCGGTGCTGGTGCTCGACGGCAGCATCGAGGTTTTCGCGCAGGCGCGGGCTCGCCGCTGGCAACCGTCAGGCATGCTGGCCGCGCTCGGGTTCAGCCTGGAATTCGCAGACCCTGAAGGCGATCAGGCGGACGATTCCGGGAACGAAGCCGCGGCGCAGGTGGAACTCGACAAAGATGGCCGGCCTCGGCCACGCGGATTGATACCTCGCGGCCGGCACCCGGTCCTGCAGGGAGTGAGAGAGGTGCAGGTACGCACGCATTCGCTTTACCCGCTGGCGCTCACCTCGAAGGAAAAATTCCGCACCTCCCTGGTGTTGCTCGAAGATCATTTGACGGGATCGCCGGCATTCTGGCAGGTGCGCATCGGCGAGGGCACCGGTTGGATCAGCGGCTACGCCGGCCTGTTCGGCAACGCTGCGCTCGGCAGTGGCGACAACGCGCGTCTGTTGGCCAACATCGTCGCCGGTTCGCTGGGCCCGGACGGCCGGGTGATATTCGACGACATGCACCAGGGCCTGACCGAAGTCTACGACCCGGACGCCTTCTTCGGCGACGCGCGTTTGCACGCCACGCTTTGGTTCATCGGCGGCTTCTGGCTCATCTATGTGGTGGGGCGCAGCAACCGCATCGCCCCACTGCTTCAGCGACCCGAACCCGCGCGTGCCGTGGACTTCGTGCGCGCGGTGGGCGGGCTGTTCGCCCGGCGTTTGTCCGGCCGCGAGGTTGCGCTGGGGCTGTTGCGTCACTTTTTCGCCGAGTTGCGCGGCGTTCGTGCGGGCGCAGACGGCATCGACTGGGAACTGCTGGCCCGCCATCCGCGCGTGCCGCGCAGTGAGATTGACGATTTGCGGGCAGTTCATTCCGGGCTGGCAAAAGGCCGCACACCAGACCTGGTACAGCTGAACAACCTCATCAACAACATAAGGAAACACCTGCAATGAGCAATCCTGCTTCCAGCCTGGAACAGCAACTGCGCGCGCAACTTGAAACCGTGGTGTTCGGCATGGATCACGTGATCCACGGGTTGTGCATCGGGCTGATCGCCGGCGGTCACGTGTTGTTGCAGGGCGTGCCCGGCATCGGCAAGACCCTGCTGGCGAAATCGGTCGCGGCGGCGTTCGGGGGCACCTTCAACCGCGTGCAATGCACCGCCGACCTGATGCCTTCGGACATCACCGGCATCCACGTCTTCAGCCGCGAGGAGAAGAAATTCGAGTTCGTTCCCGGACCGCTGTTCGCCAACATCGTGCTGGTCGACGAGATCAACCGCTCGGGGCCGAAGACCCAGTCGGCGCTGCTGCAGGCGATGGAAGAATTCCAGGTCACCATCGACCGCAAGACCTACAGCCTGCCGCAGGACTTCCTGGTCATCGCCACCCAGAACCCGCGCGATTTCGAGGGCACTTTCCCGCTACCCGAGTCGCAGCTCGACCGCTTTCTGATGCGGCTGGACGTGGACTATCCGGCGGCGGAGATGGAGCACAAGGTGCTGCGCACCTACGATCTGCGCGGCGGGCACTTCAACGCGACCGCGCCGATCGCCCCGCTCGCCGGCGACGCACTGGCTCTGGCGCGCGCGCAGGTCGCGAAAGTCCACGTGTCCGGGGCGATCTACGGCTACGTCACCGACATCGCCGCCGCCAGCCGCAACCACCCGCAGGTCAACCTGGGCCTGTCCACCCGTGGAGCGCTGGCGCTGATGCGTTGCGCCCGCATTGCGGCGGCGCTGCGCGACGCCGAGTTCGTCGCGCCCGACGACGTCAAGTCGATGGCCCGCTTCGTCCTGCCGCACCGCCTGATGCTCACCCCGGACGCGGCGCTCGAAGGGGTCAGCGACCAGCAGGTCGCGCTAAGCATCCTCGACAGCGTCAAGGTGCCGCGCCAGTGAGAGGCCGCGCCCTGTCGTTCCGGCCGGGCTCACCGAGATGAACCTGACCGTACTGGCCTACGCGGTCGCCGCGGCGGTGACGCTGCTCGGAATTGTCGGCCAGTGGCAGGACGATCCCTGGCCGGACTTGTGGCGAGTGCCGGCAGCGAGCCTGCTGATAGGACTGTTGCTGGAAGGCGTGGCCGCGCGACGGCGCGGCCTCGGCATCTCGCCGCGCATCCCGGAGCGCGTGACCCTCGGCCAGCCGACCGCCGCAGAACTGATTCTCGGCAACGATGGCGAACGGCCACTCCAAGTCGAATTACAGCAGATTTTCGCGAATGGCCTGAGCGGCAGCAACGCGATAGCGGCCTATACGGTGCCGGCGCACGGCAGCGTCGCGCACGCGTTTTCTTTCGCGGCGCAGAAACTGGGCACACTCGAGTGGCGGCCGGTCTACACCCGCACGCGCGGCGTGTTCGGGCTGGCCTGGTGGTCCCGCAAATTCGACATCCCGCACCGACTGACGGTGGTACCGGCGCGGCTGCGCGGTGCCGAGCGCGGACCCGGCACCCGTCCCCAGGGTGAACGCGCGCAACGCAGCGCGGGCGCCGGCTTCGAGCTGCTCGGGTTGCGCGACTATCGGCCCGGCGATCCGATGCGGGCAATCGACTGGAAAGCCACCGCGCGCAGCCAGCGCTATACCGTGCGCCTGCACAGCGAAGAGCGCAACCTGGAACTGCTGGTGCTGCTGGACGCGGGCAGGACTTCGAACCTGCAGGCCGGGACACTGAGCCGGCTGCACCACTACGTGAACGTTGCCGCCAGGCTTGCGGAAACGGCGATCCTGAACGGCGATCACGTCGGGACTATCGTGTTTGCCGACCGTCCTCTGGCAGCACTGCCGCCGGCGCACGGGGCCGCGGCGCTGCTCGGGGTGCGCCGCATTCTCGAGCAGGCGCACTCGGTTGGCTCCGAATCCAACCCGCTTGCGGCGGCGCTGCTGGCGCGCCGCCTGCTGCACCAACGCAGCCTGGTGGTGCTGCTCACCGACGTGGACGAGAGCCAGGATCCTGCCCAGCTGTTGCGCGCCGTACAGTTGCTTGCGCCCAAGCATCTGCCCTTGATTGCCGGCACGCTGGATGAGGAGACGCTGGCGTTACGCCACCGGCAATCCAGCCACTGGCTCCATCCCTACCAGGCGTTCGCCGCCGCGGAAATGCTGCAGTCGGTGCGGGGCATGACGCTGCGGCTGCGCCGCAGCGGCGCGCAAGCGGTCACGACCGTGCCGGCCCAGCTCGATCGCGCGGTGCTGCGCTCCTACGAGGCCTTGCGACTACAGCGTCAGGTCTGAGCGGCCGTGCGGCCGCGGCCGTCGCCACAGCCTGCCGCTCAGAACCAGCATCAGGAGCAGCCAATAGGCCACGCCGATGGCAACGCGCTGCGCCATCGTGAAAAGCGGGTCGGGCGAAACGTATCCTTCGATGAGTCCGGCACCGACCAGGAACAGCGCGCACACCGGAAGCAATTGGCCGGCGCGGCGCACCGCCTCGCGGAACGCGGCGGCGCGGCTGCGGTTTCCCGGCCGCGCCAAAGCCTCGCCGAGTTCGACGCCTGCCGCCGCGGCGAGCAGGATCACCGAGATCTCGACGATGCCGTGTGCGACCACGAATTCGGCAAGCCGGCCCGCCAGGCCGTGCTGCGCCGTCATTGCAAACACTCCGCCCAGCATCAGCCCGTTCATGCCGACGATATACAGCGTGCCCAATCCGTACAGGGCGCCGAGTGTAAACGCGAATAACGAAACCACGATGTTGTTGGTCATGATGCCCAGCGACAACAACGCCGACGGAACGATATTGATCAGTCCGTCGGTCCAGAGTTCTCCGCGCTGCACGCTGTTGATCATCTGCTCGGAAGCGAACAGCGCCGCCAGCTCCGGGTAACTGTGCACCAGCCACCAGCCGGCCGCGGCGCTGGCGAGAAAGAGCGCGGTGACAGCGGCGATGCGGCCGCGCAACTCGAACGCCACCCGCGCGGCGCCGTCGCGAAACAAGCCGGCCAGGGCGTCGCGCACGTTGCCCGGCCTGCGGTGGATCACCTCGCGAGCCTGCGTGAGTAGCGCCTCCAGCCGGGCCACCAGCTTGGCGTCGGGAGCCGCTGCCCGCGCCAGCGACAGGTCGCGCGCCAGCGCGCGGTAGCCGCTTACCAGCTCCTTCAATTGCGGCAGCTCCGCCCGCCGGCGCGCGCTGACCTCGGCGAGTGCCCGGCTCAGGCGCTGCCATTGCGCGGCGCGCCCCTGGAGCCAGGCCGCCAGCGCGGCCTCAGGCCGGTTTGCCACGGGACTCGTCCCTGAGCTTGCGCAGCCGCTTGCGCAACTCGGCCTCGGTACCGCTACTCGCCACAGGTTCGCCGATGCGGGCCAGGAATTTTTCCGCGAGACCACGGCGCAACGGCGCATCGAGCCCGCGCCAGCGCTCGAGCAGATCGTCCAGCAACTCTCTGTCCCCAGGCGACAGGCGTGACGAGGAAGCACCGATCACGCCGTCGAAATCGAGACTGCGTTTGCCGGTGTCGTAGACCAGCAGCGTGCCGGCGGCAAGGTCGCCGATGCGCACCTGGCGCGCGGTGAACATCGCCACGACCAACCCGAGCACGTAGAACGCCGGCAGCGAATCCACCAGCCTGAAGACGTTGCGGATGATCAGCGCACCAGCATCGGGGGTAAGTGCGCGCTCGGTGACAATGCGTATCCCCGCCATGCGCTTTCCCGGCGTACGGCCCTGCATCACGATTTCGAGCAACGGGTGGTAGAGGAAATATATCGCGGCTGCCGGCAGCAACCCGGCGTACAAGACCACCTTGCCGGCCTTCACCAAAGGCGAGAAGAAATCCTCCGCCGGCGACAGCAGGCCGAGCAGCACCGCGATCAGCACCAGCCAGGCCAGCGCCAGCAGAAAGCGGATATGCCAGTCGATCAGGAAAGCGTAGCTGCGGCTGCCGATACCGGCGACCGACAGCTCGACTTCGACCGCGTCGGCGGTCTGCACAACGAGTTTTTCTTCCACGACGGCCTTTCCCGATCGCGCTAGCGCGCGCCGAATCCAAGCAATTCCGCGGCGTGCTTGCGCGTGGTCTCGGTAATCTTCACGCCGCCGAGCATGCGTGCAATTTCCTCGACCCGGGAGGCACGGTCCAGCACCGCTACCTGGCTCGCCACCTTGCCGTTGGCCGCCGACTTGCTCACCTGCCACTGCTGGTTGGCGGCGGCCGCCACCTGTGGCAAGTGGGTGACGCACATCACCTGGTGACGGCTGCCGATTTCCTTGAGCATCCTGCCGACGATTTCGGCAACGCGCCCGCCGATGCCCGCATCCACTTCGTCGAAGATCAGCGTCGGCACGGCGGCCACCTGGCTGGTCACGGTTTGGATCGCCAGGCTTATGCGCGAGAGCTCGCCGCCCGAAGCCACCTTCGCCAGCGCCAGCGGCGTGGCGCCGGCGTGGCCGGCAACCAGGAACTCGATCTGCTCCAGTCCATGGGCGTTGCCTTCGCTCAGGGAATGGAGCGCAATCTCGAATGCGCCGCCGCCCATTGCCAGGCTCTGCATCGACGCGGTCACTCTCTTGGCGAAATCCGCCGCGGCCTTCCTGCGCGCGGCAGAGAGCTTCATGGCGCGTTCCTGCCAGTGTGCTAGCGCCTGGCTCTCGCGCTGGCGCAGCGCTTCCGGGTCGAACCCGGTCTCCAGCTCGGCGAGCCGCGCCTTCATTTTCACCAGACGCTCCGGTATCTCCGGCGGATTCACCCTGAACTTGCGCGACGCCGTGTGCACCGCATCGAGGCGGGCTTCCACTTCGCGCAGCCGCTGCGGATCCAAATCCAGGCGGCTCTGATAATGGCGCAGGCTGTATACCGCCTCCTGCAACTGAATCTGCGCCGGCTCGAGCGCCGCGAGAATCTCCTTCAACTGTGGGTCGAAATCGGTCATGCCTTCGAGGCGCGAATTCACTGAAGCGACCGCAGCCAGCGTGGATATCTCGCCTTCGGACAGCACGTCGAGGCTGAACTGCACCGCTTCGATCAGGCTGGCGGCATGCGCCAGCCGCTTGTGCTCGGCCTGCAGTTCCTCCCATTCCTCGGCGCGGAAACCGAGCGCATCCAGTTCCTTCACCTGCCATTGCAGTTGCTCGCGCTCGGCTTCCAGGGCGTGCGCATCGGTCTCCAACGCCAGACGTTGCTGCCGGATGTCCTGCCAGGCGCGGAATGCCGCCGCAACTTCGCGCGCCAGATCGGCGGCGCCGGCATAGCCGTCCAACAGGTCGCGCTGCGCGGCCGCGCGCAACAGCGACTGATGCTCATGCTGGCCGTGGATATCCACCAGGCGTTCGCCGATCTCCTTGAGTTGCTGCACCGTGGCCGGACGGCCGTTGACGTACGCGCGCGAGCGGCCCGAAGACTCGATCACCCGGCGCAGCAGGCACACTCCGTCATCTCCGCTGAGATCATTTTCGGCCAGGTAGTCCGAAACGGCTGCCGCCTCGTCGGTCGAGAATTCCGCGCTCACTTCAGCCTTGTCTTTTCCTTCACGCACCTGCCCGGATTCGGCGCGGCTGCCCAGCACCGCGGCCAGCGCGTCGATCAGGATGGACTTGCCGGCACCTGTTTCCCCGGTCAGCACAGTAAAGCCAGGCTGAAATTCGAGATCGAGCTTGTCAACGATGACAAAGTCGCGGATGCTGAGACTGCGCAACATGGCTTCAGAAAAAACCGGCGGCGATGACTGATCGTCGTTACAGGGTTTCGCTCCAATGGAGCTTTTCCCGGAGCATGTGATAGTAGTTGTGGCCCAGCGGATGGAGCAGGCGGGTCGCGTGCGGACAACGGCGCACGATAATCTTGTCGCGCTCCTGCAGTTCGTAGTGCGAATGACTGTCGAAGTGCGCGCGCGCATCAGCGGCCTTGTGAATCAGGATTTCGATCACCGACTCGCTGCTCACCACGATCGGGCGGTTCGACAGCGTGTGCGGACAGACCGGGACCAGGCCGATGACGTTCAGGCTGGGATGCAGAATCGGCCCGCCGGAAGAAAGTGCGTACGCGGTCGAGCCGGTGGGAGAGGCCACGATCAGTCCGTCCGAGCGCAGGTTGTAGACGAACTGCCCGTCAATGTGGACCTCGATCTCGATCAGGCTGCCCTCTGCGCCCTTGTTCACCGACACGTCGTTGAACGCCAGCACGTCCAGCACCTGACGTTCTCCGCTCACCACCGCAGCCTGCAGCAGCATGCGCGTTTCGGTGATAAAGCTGCCGTCGAGGATGGAACCGATGGCCTCGAACATGGTCTTCATCGACAGGTCGGTGAGAAAACCGAGCCGCCCCTGGTTGATCCCGACCAGCGCCACGTTGTAAGGCGCAAAGGTGCGCGCGATGTTGAGCATGGTGCCGTCTCCACCGATGACGATGGCAAGTTCGGCAGTACGGCCGACGTCTTCGAGCGGCAGCACGGTGTGATTGTTCTTCCCGATGTGCGCGGCTGTCAGCGGATCGAGCACGATCCTGACGCCCCGCCCGTTCAGAAAATCCGCCAGGCGCAGGAGCGGTTCGGCGATCTCGGGGCTCTTGTACTTTCCGATCAGGGCGATGGTCTTGAATGCGCTCGACATGCCCCGAATTAAAGCACATTTCCCTCCGAACCGCCGGTTCCGCAGGCACTCCCGACGACGGCTACTTCGACCCCGGAAAGCTTTGTAGAATGGCCACATGGCACCGAATGATTCCACGCCGAACGAGCGTGCGCAGATCCTGCTGAAAATGCTGGTCGAGCGCTACATTGCCGACGGGCAGCCGGTCGGATCGCGCGCGCTTGCCAGGTTTTCCGGACTGGACCTCAGCCCGGCGAGCATCCGCAACATCATGGCGGACCTCGAAGAACTGGGATTCATCGCCAGCCCTCACACTTCCGCCGGCCGCATACCGACACCGCGCGGCTACCGCTTCTTCGTGGACACGCTGCTTAAGGTCAGGCCGCTAGACCAAGTCGAGATCAACCAGCTGGAGGACCAGTTGCAGCCTGACAACACCCAGAAGCTCGTGTCGCAGGCCTCGCACCTGCTTTCCGACCTCACCCGCTTCGCCGGCGTGGTGATGACGCCCAAGCGCAGGAGCGCCGCATTCCGCCACATCGAGTTTCTGCGGCTGTCGGAAAAGCGCATCCTGCTGATCATCGTCGCCCCCGACGGCGACGTTCAAAACCGCATCATCCTCACCGATCGCGCCTACGGGCCCTCGGAACTTACCGAAGCCGCCAATTTCCTGAATCAGAACTTCGCCGGACTGACATTCGACGAGATCAAGGCGCGCATCCAGGACGAACTGCGCAAGCTGCGCGAGGACATGACGCGGCTCATGACCCAGGCGCTTGAGGCGAGCACCGAAGTGATGAGCCAGAACCCGGAGGATTACGTCCTTTCCGGGGAGCACAACCTTCTGCACGTGCAGGATCTGTCGTCAAACATGGCGAGCCTGAGGCGGCTGTTCGACATGTTCGAGCAGAAGACCAGCCTGCTGCAGCTTCTGGACATCAGCAGCCGCGCGCACGGAGTGCAGATTTTCATCGGTGGCGAATCCGGCCTGGTGCCGCTGGACGAGTGCAGCGTGGTGACCGCGCCCTATGAAGTCGACGGCCAGGTGGTCGGCACGGTGGGCGTGGTCGGCCCCACCCGCATGGCCTACGAGCGTGTGATCCCGATCGTGGATATCACCGCCAAGCTGCTCTCGAGCGCGCTCTCACAGCATTGAATTTTTTCTAGAAGCAGGATGCCCGAGCTAAACCTTTGTGGCATTGCGCGCGGCACTCACGCAACCTGATGCCTCTCGCCTCGCCCCTCGCCCCTATGTCCTTTCTTCCTGAACCCAAGTTCCAGCACGGCACGATCGCCAGGACCGGCATCCTGCTGATCAACCTCGGGACGCCCGCCGCACCGACAGCGAGGACGGTGAAGCCGTACCTGAAACAGTTTCTGTCCGATCCGCGCGTGGTCGAGATACCGCGGTTAGTCTGGTGGCCGATCCTCAACGGCATCATCCTCAATACCCGGCCGAAACAGTCTGCCGCGAAGTACGCAAAGATCTGGACCAGGGACGGTTCTCCGCTGAGGGTCCACACCGAAAAGCAGGCCATGCTGTTGAAGGGATACCTCGGAGAGCGGGTGAAGACTCCGCACGCCATCGCCTGGGCGATGCGCTACGGCGAACCGTCGATCGGGTCTGTCCTGGGTGAACTGCGCGGCCAGGGATGCGACCGCATACTGGTGCTTCCGCTGTACCCGCAGTATGCGGCTAGCACCACCGCGAGCGCCTTCGACGCGGTGTTCGATGCAGTCAGAAAAATGCGCAACGCGCCGGCGCTGCGGCTGGTCAAGCACTACCATGACCACCCCGGCTATATCGCCGCTCTGGCAAAAAACGTCAACGATTACTGGATGGTGAACGGCCGGCCGGACAAACTGGTGATGAGTTTTCACGGCGTGCCGCGCTTCACGCTGGATCGTGGCGACCCCTACCACTGCGAATGCCAAGTGACCGGCCGGTTGCTGGCTCAGGAACTGGGGCTCAAGCCGGAGCACTACGTGGTGACTTTCCAGTCGCGCTTCGGTCGCACCGAGTGGCTCAAGCCCTACACCATCGATACCATCGGAGCGCTGGGCAAGCGCAAGACTTCACGAGTGGACGTGGTGTGCCCGGGATTCGCCTCCGATTGCCTGGAAACCCTGGAGGAGATCGACATCGAGAACAAGGCCGCCTTCCTCAAGGCGGGGGGCGGGGAATTCCACTACGTCCCCTGCCTGAACCAGCGCCACGAATGGATTCAGGCGCTCGCCCGCATCGCCGCGGAAAACCTGCACGGCTGGGCATCCACCGACTGGGATCAGGCCCCGGCACTGCGCGCCGCCGCGGAGAGCCGCACCCGCGCGATTGCACTGGGCGCGAAAAAGTAAGCCCTTCCTCGCGCGCAGAACTCCTGAATTCGGGCTGCCTCCGGGCCGGGGCGCTGCGTCGGGCCAGGGTTGAAATGGTAGTGTTTGGCCCCACATCGTTAAGAGTTTCGATTCAGGAGGAGTTGATGCAGGACCAGGAAAATATGGCGGCCCTGCCGCAAAACGACAACGGTGCGCCCTCGCCGACGGCGGAGGACGCGGCAAATGACGCCCGGGCAATCGAGACCATGCCGGGCATGGAAGAGTTGCTGAAGAAAGCCGAGCTTGCGGCCCAGGAACACCACGATGCCTGGCTGCGCGCCAAGGCCGAGGCGGAGAACGTGCGCAAGCGCGCGCAGACCGACATAGCGAACGCACACAAGTACGCCCTTGAGGGTTTCGCCGGCGAGCTGCTGGCGGTACGCGACAGCCTGGAGGCGGCGCTCGCTTCCGGCGACGCCGCCACGGATGCGCTGAGAAACGGCGTGGAGTTGACGCTGAAACAGCTTAACAGCGCGTTCGAGAAGTTTTCCATCAAGGAAATCAATCCGTTAGGGGAAAAGTTCGACCCCCACAAACACCAGGGCATCGGCGTGGTGGAAGCCGATGCTGACCCCAATACCGTGGTCAGCGTGCTGCAGAAGGGCTACAGCCTGAATGACCGGGTGATCCGCCCGGCGCTGGTCACCATCACGAAATCGCGGAACTCTGCTTGATTTTCAAGACGGAAGACCAAATCTTCACAGTCAAAGGCATTCTCACTTTCGAACAAAGGAAAGACCATGGGAAAGATTATTGGTATTGACCTCGGCACCACGAATTCCTGCGTGGCCGTGATGGAGAGCGGCCAGCCCAAGGTGATCGAGAACTCCGAAGGCGCACGCACTACGCCCTCGATCGTCGCCTACATGGAAGACGGCGAGGTGCTGGTGGGTGCCCCGGCCAAGCGCCAGGCGGTCACCAACCCCAAGAACACGCTGTCCGCGGTCAAGCGTCTGATCGGCCGCCGCTTCACCGAAAAGGAAGTGCAGAAGGACATCGACCTGATGCCCTACAAGATCATCCAGAACAGCAACAGCGACGCCTGGATCGAGGTGCACGGCAAAAAGATCGCCCCGCCCGAAGTTTCCGCGCAAGTGCTGGTGAAGATGAAGAAGACCGCCGAGGACTATCTCGGCGAGCCGGTCACCGAGGCGGTGATCACCGTGCCCGCCTACTTCAACGATTCGCAACGCCAGGCCACCAAGGACGCCGGCCGCATCGCCGGGCTGGAGGTCAAGCGCATCATCAACGAGCCGACCGCGGCGGCGCTCGCCTTCGGCATGGACAAGAAGGAAGGCGACCGCAAGATCGCGGTATATGACCTGGGTGGCGGCACCTTCGACATCTCGATCATCGAAATCGCAGTAGTAGACAAGGAACACCAGTTCGAGGTGCTCTCGACCAATGGTGACACGTTCCTCGGCGGCGAGGACTTCGACCAGCGGCTGATGGACTATCTCGCCGACGAGTTCAAGAAGGAACAGGGAATCGACCTGCGCAAGGATGTGCTCGCGCTGCAGCGTCTCAAGGAGGCGGCAGAGAAGGCCAAGATCGAACTGTCGTCCAGCCAGCAGACCGAGGTCAACCTGCCGTACATCACCGCCGATGCCTCGGGGCCCAAGCACCTGGCGATAAAAATCACCCGCGCCAAGTTCGAAAGCCTGGTCGATGAGCTGATCCAGAAGACGGTGGAACCCTGCCGCATCGCCATCAAGGATGCCGGGGTGAAGATCTCCGACATCTCCGACGTGATCCTGGTGGGCGGCATGACCCGCATGCCGAAGGTCCAGGAGAAGGTGAAGGAAATTTTCGGCAAGGAACCGCGCAAGGACGTGAATCCTGATGAAGCAGTCGCAATCGGCGCGGCGATTCAGGCCGGCGTGTTGCAGGGCGACGTCAAGGACGTGCTCCTGCTCGACGTCACGCCGCTCAGCCTGGGCATCGAAACCCTTGGCGGGGTGATGACCAAGCTGATCCAGAAGAACACCACGATTCCGACCAAGGCGCAGCAGGTGTTCTCGACCGCCGACGACAACCAGACGGCGGTAACGATCCATGTGCTGCAGGGCGAGCGCGAAATGGCCTCCGGCAACAAGAGCCTCGGGCAGTTCAACCTGTCCGACATCCCGCCGGCGCCGCGCGGGATGCCGCAGATCGAAGTCGCCTTCGACATCGACGCCAACGGCATCCTGCACGTCTCGGCCAAGGACAAGGCCACCGGCAAAGAAAACAAGATCAAGATCCAGGCTAATTCGGGTCTCAAGGAAGACGAGATCCAACGCATGGTGAAGGACGCCGAAACGCACGCTGACGAGGATCGCAAGGCCCGCGAGCTGGTGGAGGCGCGCAACCAGTGCGACGCGCTCATCCACGCGGTGAAGAAATCGCTCGCCGAGCATGGCGACAAGGTCGCCGCGGACGAGAAGGCCAGCATCGAAGCGGCGATCAAGGCGGCGGAAGAAGCCATCAAGGGCGGCGACAAGGACGCGATCGAAGCAAGGTCCAAGGCCCTGGCGGAAGCTTCGCACAAGCTGGCCGAGAAGATGTACTCGCAGCAGCCAGCACAGGGCGACGGCGCCCAGCCGCAGCCAGAATCCGGCGGCGCGAAGTCCGAGGACGGCAATGTGGTGGACGCGGAATACGAGGAAGTGAAGGACCAGAAGAAATCCGCGTGATAAGGTAAGGCGTAAGACGTGAGGGGTGAGGCGGATTTCCGGCTCACCCCTTGCGTCGTCTGGAAAAGAAATAAAGCGACGACCCTGCCAAGAAGGATCTGAATGTCGAAACGCGACTATTACGAGGTGCTCGGCGTCAATCGCGACGCTTCCGAAGAGGAGATCAAGAAGGCCTACCGGAAGCTGGCGATGAAGCACCATCCCGACCGCAATCCGGACAACCCGAAATCCGAGGAGCTGTTCAAGGAGGCTAAGGAAGCCTACGAAGTGCTTTCCGACGCCGGCAAGCGCGGCGCCTACGATCAGTACGGCCACGCCGGGGTCGATCCGCATGCCGGAATGGGGGCGGGAGCCGCCGGCGCAGGCTTCGGCAGCTTCGCCGACGCCTTCGGCGATATCTTCGGCGACATCTTCGGGGCGGGGCGCCAGCGCTCCAACGTCTATCGCGGCGCCGACCTGCGCTACAACCTGGAAATCTCGCTGGAGGAAGCGGCACGCGGCACCGAGACCCGGGTGCGCATCCCCACCATGGAGGAATGCGGGACCTGCGGCGGTTCGGGCGCAAAACCCGGCACGCAGCCGATGACCTGTCCGACCTGCGGCGGCCAAGGTCAGGTGCGCATGACCCAAGGGTTCTTCTCGATCCAGCAGACCTGCCCGAAATGCCACGGCAGCGGGAAAGTCGTGCAAAGTCCCTGCGCCACCTGCAACGGGGCGGGTCGGGTCAAGCGCCAGAAGACGCTGTCGGTCAAGATCCCCGCCGGCGTGGACGAGGGCGACCGCATCCGCCTTTCCGGGGAGGGCGAAGCCGGGGTCAACGGTGGTCCGGCAGGCGATCTATACGTGGTGATCCACATCCGTCCGCACGAGGTGTTCAGCCGTGAGGGCAACGACCTACACTGCGAGATGCCGATCAGCATCACCAGGGCGGCGCTCGGCGGGGAGATCGAGATTCCGACGCTGGACGGTTACGCCAAGATCAGGATTCCGCCCGAGACCCAGACGGGGAAGGTTTTCCGTCTGCGCGGCAAGGGCATCAAGGGCGTGCGCAGCAACGCTTACGGCGACCTGCTCTGCCACGTGGTGTTGGAAACGCCGGTGAACCTCACGCCGCGGCAGAAGGAATTGCTGCAGGAACTAGAAGAGATCAACGAGCGCGACAGCGGCCGCCACAACCCGCGCGCCAAAAGCTGGATGGACCGCGTGAAGGAATTCTTTGCCGAATAGACGTTGCAACTTCGAAAAAAAGGGCCGCTGACGCGGCCCTTTTCATGCTGGCGATGCCGCGTTACTTGCGCCGCCAAGTCGTGCCTGCGGGCCCGTCCTCGAGCACGATCCCGGCGGCGAGCAGTTCGTCGCGGATGCGGTCCGACTCAGCGTAGTTTCTGGCCTTCTTTGCCGCAGCGCGCGCGGCGATCATCTCTTCAATTCGCGCCACGGTCCAACCGGCTGGCAGATTGCCGTGCAGAAACTCTTCCGGATTGCGTTGCAGCAGGCCTAGCACGCTGCCGAGAGACTTGAGCAGCGCGGCCGCGGTCGACGACTGCGTGCGATTGACTTCGTTGGCAAGATCGAACAGCACGGCAATCGCTTCCGGGGTATTGAAGTCGTCGTTCATCGCCGTGCGGAAGCGCGCCGCCTGCGGATCGTTCCAGTCCACATTGCCGGCTTGCACCGTCAGCGTTTTCAGCGCGGTATAGAGCCGGGTCAGCGCCTGCCTGGCGTCATCCAGGTGCTGGTCGGAGTAGTTCAGCGGGCTGCGATAGTGCGCGCGCACGATGAAAAAACGCACTACTTCTGCGTCGTACTTCGTCAGGATTTCTCGCACGGTGAAGAAATTACCGAGCGACTTCGACATCTTCTCGTTGTCCACGCGCACGAAGCCGTTGTGCATCCAGTAGTTCACGAACGCGTGGCCGTGCGCGCCTTCCGACTGGGCGATCTCGTTCTCGTGGTGCGGAAACTGCAAATCCTGCCCACCGCCGTGGATGTCGAAATGCTCACCGAGGTAGCGTTCGCTCATCGCCGAGCACTCGATGTGCCATCCGGGCCGGCCCTTGCCCCAGGGCGAATCCCAGGCCGGTTCGCCGGGCTTCGCCGATTTCCACAGCACGAAGTCGAGCGGATCGCGCTTGTCGACATCGACTTCCACGCGCTCGCCGGCGCGCAGTTCGTCGAGCGTCTTGCCGGACAACTTGCCGTAGCCGGGGAATCCGTGCACCGAGTAATAGACATCGCCGTTCTGCGCCTGGTAGGCCAAGCCCTTGTCGATGAGCGCGGCGATGAGCGCGACCATCTGCGGGACGTTGGCGGTGGCGCGCGGTTCGATATCGGGCTTCTGCACGCCGAGCGCGGCCGCGTCCTGATTCATCGCCTCGATGAAACGCACGGTCAACTTGTCGATGGGTTCGTTGTTGTCGGCGGCACGCTTGATGATCTTGTCGTCGATGTCGGTGATGTTGCGGACATAAGTAGTGACGAAGCCGCCGGCGACAAGCCAGCGCTTGACCACATCGAACACCACCATCACCCGCGCGTGGCCAAGGTGGCAGTAATCGTAGACGGTCATCCCGCACACGTACATTCCCACCTTTCCGACGAGAATCGGGGTAAAAGTCTCCTTGGCGCGAGTAAGCGAGTTATAAATCTTCAGCATTGGGAATCATTCTGGGTCTGGTGCACGGCGCCGCCAAACGGGGCCGGCAGGCCTGGGCGCTCTCGGATTGTCGAACAGGGCGCCCTGCTGATAGAATCTACTATTATTTACAATAACCTACCGTTTCTTATTGAGGTAAAGTTTAGCACATGAGCCGATTGCAACCCGCAGCGTTGGGCGCCGCACTGCTTGCACTTGCACTGCAGTGGGGACTGGCGTTCGCCGACACCTACGACGATGCCAGCCGTCTGTTCAAGCAGGGTAACCATGCAGCCGCGCTGGAAAAGATCGAAGCCGCAATTGCCGCCAATCCGCGCGACGCGCGCGCACGCTTCCTCAAGGGACTGATCCTTACCGAGCAGAACAAACCAAACGACGCGATCAAGGTGTTCACAGCCCTGACCGACGATTACCCGGAGTTGCCCGAGCCCTACAACAATCTTGCGGTCCTGCATGCCTCGCAGGGGCAGTACGACAAGGCGCGCAAAGCGCTCGAGATGGCGATCCGTACGCATCCTAGTTACTCCATTGCGCACGAGAACCTCGGCGACGTGTACGCCAAGATGGCGAGCGAAGCCTACGACAAGGCGTTGCAGCTGGACCGTGGCAACGCCGCCGCACAAACCAAGCTGGCGATGATCAAGGATCTGTTCTCCAGCAGCGTGGTGCCGGGCAAGGGAACTTCTCAGGCGGGCGTAACCGAAGCCAGGGTCGCGGCCGCGGCAACACCCGACGCAAATGACAAGAAGCAGCCGTCGCCAAAGCCGCTTGCACCGGGCAAGGCGGAAACCGAGGCGGTGCTGGCCGCGGTGATGGGCTGGGCCAAGGCCTGGTCCGCGAAGGATGCGGATGCGTATCTCGCCCATTACGCGCCGGGCTTCCAGGTACCCGGCGGCGAGCCGCGCGCGGCCTGGGAAGCCACGCGGCGCGATCGCATCACCAAGCCGAAGTCGATCGAAGTTACTGTGGGCTCGCCGAAAGTCTCCTTCGATACGAATAGCCGGGCCATCGTAAGCTTTCGCCAAGGGTACAAGTCCGACACGCTGAACACCTACGGTGCCAAGACGCTGACGCTCACGAAGAACAACGACCGCTGGCTGATCGTCCAGGAAAGAATGAACTAGGTGACCGACGCCCTATCACGCCGATATCAGGCAGGTTCGAGGCAGACTCTGGCGCAGGCGCTGGTGGCAATCGCCGCGGCAGGCGCGTCGTATGCTTGGGCAATGGGACTGGGGCCGCCGGCGGTGGCACGTCAGCTCGCCGCGCCCGAGGCCATGCTGGTGCGGGCGCTGCTGGACATAGGTGAGAGCAGATTCTCTTCCGCGCTCGAACAGATAGACAATCTGCTGGCGTCCAACCCGAATTTCCGCTTGGCGCAGCTGGTGAAAGGAGACCTGCTGCTCGCGCGTTCCCGCCCGATCAACAGTATCGGCAATGCTTCCGGCGCGCCCTCCGATCAGGTCGACGGTTTGCGCGAGGAGGCGCGCGCGCGGCTGGCGCGCTATCAGATCGAGACCCCGCACGAGCTCGCGCCGCGATTCCTGCTGCAGATGCCCCAGAAACAGAAGTACGCGCTGGTCCTCGACTCGTCGAAATCGACGCTGTTCGTATTCGAGAACACCGGCGGCGCGGCGCGTTACGTGGCCGACTACTACGTGACCATCGGCAAGAATGGACTGGAAAAGCTGCGCCAAGGCGACAAGCGTACGCCGGTCGGCGTTTACCACGTGGTCAGCCAGTTGCCCAAGGAAAAACTCACCGATTTCTACGGCAGCGGTGCATTCCCCATCAACTATCCGAACGAGTGGGACCACGTGCGCGGCCGCGACGGGTATGGCATCTGGCTGCACGGAACCCCGCGCGACACCTACAGCCGACCGCCGCGCGCCAGCGACGGCTGTATCGTGCTCGCCAACGCCGATCTGGACGCACTCGCCCGCAAACTGCAAATCGGCTCCACGCCGGTGGTGATCGCCGATGCGCTCGACTGGGCGGGACCTGGTGAAGTCGAAGCTTTGCGAACCGATTTGCTGACCTCCATCGAGCGCTGGCGGCGCGACTGGGAAAGCCGCAATACCGAGACCTACCTGCAGAATTACGCCAGGAAATTCACCTCCAACGGCATGACTCTGGCGCAGTGGTCGGCGCAGAAGCGCCAGGTGAACGCCGCCAAGGCCTGGATCAAGGTGCAGTTGACCGACGTGTCGTTGTTGCTCTATCCGGGCAAGGAAGAAATGGCGGTCGCCACCTTCGAGCAGGATTACGCCAGCAGCAACCTTTCCAACCGGATGAAGAAACGCCAGTACTGGATCAGGGAAGGCGGCAAGTGGCGGATCGTATACGAAGGGGCAGCATAAACGCAGGACTCGGGACTCAGGACTGAGTGACATCAAACCAGAATCAGAAGGACATCGAATGAGGAAGCTCTTGGGCGCGATCTGCGCTCTTTTGTTGAGCAGCACGCTGGCCATCGCCGCCAATCCGCAGGTGGAGCTGAAAACCAATCTCGGTAGCATCGTCGTCGAGCTGTATCCGGAGAAGGCACCGCAGACGGTGAAGAATTTCCTCGAGTACGTGCGAAGTGATTTCTACAAGGGCACCGTATTCCATCGGGTCATCCCCGGTTTCATGATCCAGGGCGGCGGCTTTTCGCAGGACTTCACCCAGAAACCCACCCGCGATCCGGTCCAGAACGAAGCGGCCAACGGGCTGAAAAACGAGACCGGGACCATCGCGATGGCGCGAACGCCGAACCCGCACTCCGCGACTGCGCAGTTCTTCATCAACGTCGCCGACAATGCGTTCCTCAATCATACCGCACCGACCGCGCGCGGATACGGCTATACAGTTTTCGGAAAAGTGGTGAAAGGAATGGACGTGGTCAACAAGATCGCCCATCTTGCGACTGGACCGGGCGGCCCGTTTCCGCAAGATGTGCCGCAACAGGAAGTGGTGATTCAGGACGTCAAACTGGTGGAGGCGAAATGAGCCGCGTAAAACTGCAAACCTCGCTGGGTGACATCGTCCTCGAGCTGGATGCAGCAAAGGCGCCCGGCAGCGTGGAGAACTTCCTGCAGTACGTCAACGACGGTTTTTACGACAACACCGTCTTCCATCGCGTGATCAACGGTTTCATGGTCCAGGGTGGCGGATTCGAGCCCGGCATGAAACAGAAGACCACCAGGGCGCCGATCAGGAACGAGGCCGAAAACGGGCTCAAGAACGATGCCTATACGGTTGCCATGGCGCGCACCCCCAATCCGCATTCGGCAACCGCGCAGTTCTTCATCAACGTCGCCGACAACAACTTCCTCAACTTCCGTGCCGCCACCACGGACGGCTACGGCTACTGCGTATTCGGGCTCGTGGTCGAGGGCCGCGAAGTGGTCGGCAAGATCAAGGGTGTGGCCACCGGCAGCAGCGGAATGCACCAAGACGTCCCGAAAGTAGACGTCGTCATCAAGAAAGCGGAAGTGGTAGAGCAAGGATGAAGGGGCAAGGATGAAGGATGAAGGCGGAAGGATGAAGCAAGGCGTGCAGGCAATCAGCAAGCTAACAGCAAGCTACCAAGGACAGCCTATGATGTGATTCCGGTTCTCCTGGTGTCTTGGTACCTTAGTGGTTGGTTTTACTTCATCCTTCATCCCTCCGCCTTCATCCTTGCCTTCTGTGCCTTTCTCTCTTTTCATTTCCGACCTGCATCTGTCACCCGACCGGCCGGCGGCGACCGGGGCGCTGATGCGCTTTCTGCACGACACCGCGCCTGCGGCCGAAGCCTTGTACGTGCTCGGCGACTTGTTCGAGTACTGGATCGGCGACGACGGACTCGATCAGCCTTTCAACCGGGAGGTCGCGGACGCGTTCCGCGCCCTGGCCGATCGCGGCGTGCGCCTGAGTTTCATACACGGCAATCGCGACTTCCTGATCGGCAGCCGGTTCGCGCGCGAAAGCGGCATGCAACTGCTGTCCGACCCGACCTTGATCAACCTGTACGGTCCGCCCACCCTGCTGATGCACGGGGACACGCTGTGCAGCGACGACGTGGAGTATCAGAAGTTCCGTGCGATGGTGCGCAACCCCGAATGGCAGCAGGCCTTCCTCGCCAAGCCGCTGGCCGAACGCGTGCGCATGGCGCTGGACGTTCGCGGCCAGAGCGAGCAGGCCAAGCAGGCGAAGGACATGGCGATCATGGACGTGGCGCCGGCAACGGTCGAAGAATTGCTGAGGAGCCGCGCCTACCCGCGGCTGATCCACGGCCACACCCATCGGCCGGCGCGGCACGAGCATTTCGTCGACGGCCGCCGTTGCGAACGCTGGGTGCTGGCCGACTGGTACGAACAGGGGTCGTACCTGCTTTGCGATGCGGCCGGTTGCCGCGCCGTACCGATTTAGGGAAGCTCTGCATAGGTCCCACATGCGCGACCGAGGCGATTCGGGTTGAGGGCAAGACGGCGAGGACGCCGTGTAGCCGGCCTACATAAGGAGGAGCCGACGCAGAGCGCCCGCTCAGGGCGGAGCAGGTTCCAAGCGTTGTGTGCTTGGATGCGACCCCAGAGCGGGATGCATCGTGGCGAATATGCGCGTGCTTGTGCGTGCCTCCGCGGTCACATCCCCGGAGGGGCCCCTGTTCTGCGCTGCGGCACGCGGCCCGAATCGCCCGGTCCCTCGAATGAGTCGAAACATTATTGGGTTGTGCCAGGTGCGGCGCCTGCGTTGTTACGGGGCCGGTGGAACGTGGAGCAGGGGCCCCGCTTGCGGGGATGCGACCGTGTAACCGGCCATTAGCGTGTCGACACCGGCCTTACGCGTGTCTCCGCGGTCAGATCCCCAGAGGGGCCCCTCTTCCGCGCTCCGACACGCCT
>DASYUW010000100.1:0-3739 GCA_036000845.1 Burkholderiales bacterium | reverse complement strand
TACGGAGCAAAGCTTCCAGCGATGGAAATTCGTCGGCGGGGGGCGCATTGTGCGCAGCGGCCGCGCCCTGGTTGCTCAGCCCGGCAACGAGATCGGGCTGCTCTACTATCCACAGCCGTTCGGCGATTTCACGCTGCTGCTTGACTTCATGCTTCCTCACCCGCGCGGCGCGAACAACGACAACTCCGGAATATTCGTGCGTTTCCAGGACCCGGCCAGGCCGGTTCCCGACCGCAACAATCCGGCAATTACGTATCCGTACGCAAACCAGGCCTTCGTCGCGGTCGATACCGGGTTCGAGATCCAGATCGACGAGGAAGCCCGCGGCCAGTCCGCCTCTGGCGAGCCCGACGGCCTGTTCTACAACCGTACCGGGGCCATCTACAAAATCAAGAACCGGGGAACGGCGGCGGGCAGCCAGGATTACGCCAACACCCAAGTCCTCGAGTCCGGGCAGTGGAACCAGTACGAGATCAGGGTCTCGGGTCAGACCATCACCGTGAAGCTCAACGGCCAGCCGGCCAACTCGTTTGAGAACGACGACGCATTCCGCGGCAGATCGCCGGGCTACATCGGGCTACAGGTCCATACCGGCCGCGTCGCATTCGCCAACGTGCGGCTCAAGTAACCTGAAATCGAATAAACGACCACTGGAAGCTGTTCGCTGTTTGGAGGTGTTGACGTGAAGAGGCTCATCCTCATCGTTGTCGGATTGCTGACAACCGTTCCGGCCTTCGCACAGGCCAGAGACGGCAAGACCATCGAAGGGTTCTGGCAGGATTCGGCGCGGCGCATCCTCTTCGCGCGCAACGCCCCTCCCGCTTACGCCTACGGTGGATGGACGATACTCGACCCGCAACAGACCTATCCTTCGGCGAAGCAGATTCGGCGCTCGGGGTCGACGTTCGAGCTGCTGGACCTCCTGTACGATAAGGAAGAAATCATCCAGGTCCTGGCGGCGAGCGAGGACCGCATCGACTTCACGCGAACCTCGACGTGGACCGGCTGCTCGATGCGCCATAAATGCACCCTGCAGTCCGACGAGCTGTTCTGCGCGCTGGAGAACACCTGCCGCGAGCAGGGCCGTGAGGTGCTCGACTGGCGCGGCGAGGAAAGGTACGTGAGGCGCGCGAACTGCGAGCGCACCGACGCCCGCCAGGCACAGGGAATCCCGGTTCGTTGCCAATAGGCAATTAGCGGGCTGGGGCCTGCCTCGCGGGCTTCAGAGTTCCGTACCAGGCTTCAGATCCGCCTCTGAGCATTCGAAGCGCGGCGCCGTCTTTCTCCACCGTATAGCACTCCTCGGCGCCGCGCGGCCGGCTCCAGGTCCAGCAGATCTCGTCTCCGGTAACGCGCCATGTGCCGCGAACGTCCTTCCCCATTTCCGTCCCGGCAAAAGTTCCGTCGCTGCGGAACCGGTAAGCATAGTGAACGTCGTCGCCCAGCTCCTTTCCGGGAAGCAGTCCGCGCAGCGACGCGCCTTTCACCGCTTTCCAGCTCTCCTCCGCCGAGACCGGCGCGCAAAGAAACAGGAAGGCGAGTACGACAAGGAAAGCCGCCCTGTTCATTCCTAGTGAGCCTTGCCGTTTTTAGCCTGATGCTGCGCGTCTAGCGTTGTGCGCAATCCGCGGGCGAGATCCTGCGCCTTGCCGCGGCCCCAGTAGTGAAGGAAGAGGAACCTGGGCTTCTCGCCACTCATGTGGTGATGGATGGCGACGATGTTGATGCCCGCCTTGCGCATCGACTTGAGCACGGTCTGCAGCTCGCTCTCGAGCATCGCGAAATCGCCGTCGACCACGGCGTCGTTGTCGGAACCTGCAAACGCAGCCCAGGTGTTCACCCCCATCTCGTTGGCCACGGTGGTTCCGTTCATTTTGGTGGTGCGGCCGATCACGACCTTGAACATGCCGTTATTCGCCTGGCCTTTGACGCCCAGCGCATCCTCGAGCGGCTTGGGCGTGATGGAGCTCTTCTCCGGAATTCGCTGTCCCGTGAACGAAGCCGCGGGCTGCGAGCTGCCGGCTCGGATTTCCTTGACCTTGTCGAAGATCGCCTTCACGCTCGTTGCGAGCTTGTCGACCGCCCCTTCGCCCTCGATGTGCATGAAATACACCTTGGGCTCGTCGAAGAAAAAGTGGTTGTGAAGCGCGGTGACGGCAAGGCCGGAATCCAGGGCGGCGCTCATCGCGGGATTTACCTCGTCCTGGAACAGAACGATGTCGCCCATCACCATCGCGCCGGAATGGTGTGGGGTAAATGCAGCCCACGGCGAGAGTCCCATGAAGGGAGGCAGGGTCCATCCGTCCACGGATACCGGCACGTCGGTTCGCGGCGCGCTCACCTTGAAAACGTTTTCCTTGTCGTTATAAGTCCCCTTCATGCCCGTGATCTGCTCGATCTTGGCGGCATCGAGTTTTTGCGGGGCAGACCAGGCCGAAGCCGCCAGCGCCAGCGTTGAGACGAGCAAGAATTTGCTGATAGGCAGGTACATAAAGATCTCCTGAGTCATATCAGGAACGCAGGCCGGCGATGCGCCGTGCTACGCGTTCCCATGCAATGTTGTCCATGAAGGCATCCACGTACGCGGCAGCGCGTGCACCGAAGTCCAGATGGTAGGAATGCTCGTACATGTCCAGGGCGAGCACGGGTGTCGCGCCGGCGAGGGTATGCGCGTGGTCGGATGCCCACTGGTTGATGAAGCGCCGGTCGCGCGCGGACCAGGTCAACAGAACCCAGCCCGAACCGCCGCCGAGCGCCTTGCCCATCGCGACGAACTGCTCACGCCAGCGCTCGGCGCTGCCGAAGTCGCGCGCTAGCGCCTGGATGACAGCGGCATCCATCGTTTCAGGGCCGCCCAGGCCATCGAAATAAAGCTCATGCAGGATCATCGAGTTCGCCGCAATGAGCTCTTCGCGCTTCAGCCCGTTGATCACGAACACCGGCGCATCGCGAAAAGACAGTTCGGCGAGTTGCGCGGTAATCGAATTGAGTCGCTTCACCGCACCGCCATAGTTGTTCTCGTAATGGCTGACGATGAGCTTCTCCGACAAGCCGCGCAGCTTGGCCGGATCACAACTCAAGGTTTTCATCTGGTAGGTCATGGAAGGCTCCACTGTCAATTTTTCGCGCCGTAGGCGAAATCGTCGAACGCGGTGACGCTGTCCGCCTTCGTCCAGACGCCCACCGCGCCAGCGCCAGCGATGTGCGTGTCCTCCTGCTCGATATACGCCTTGCCGTCGAGAAGCACCTTGATCCGCTTGCCGGCGAACTCCACGCGCAGCGTGTGCCAGACGTTTGGCGGCACCGGCGCGTCGACATACTTGATCGTGTTGCGCCTGCCGCCGGCCGTGTAGTAGAGCGACACGTTGTTTTCCAACGCGTTCGCGCGCGCGACGTAATAGTTGTCGCCGTTCTGCCAGCGCCACACGAGGCCGCCCGCCTGGTCCTCCCGGCCCTTCTCCGGCTTGAATTTCACTTCGACAAAACCGTCCGCAACGGACGCGCTCTTTTTCACGCACCAGGGGAAGGTCCCCGATCCGGTCTGTCTGAGCACGTTTGGCGCGCTCGGCGCCGAACCGTCTGCAGCGACGGCCCACAGAGGATTGCCCTTTCCCGTTACGCCGCAAGACCAGCCAGCCGGCACCGTGCCCGGCTTGTCCTGGTCGAAGTTGTCCGTTTCCGCGAGAGCGGCAGTGGCGGAAAACACCGTCAGCGCAACCATGATGATTCCTCTCATTTC
>DASYUW010000099.1:0-16064 GCA_036000845.1 Burkholderiales bacterium | reverse complement strand
TGCACCGACTACATCATGCTGGCACGCACGGCTGCCGAGTACCTCAAGGCCGTCCGGGGATAACAAAGTCAAGACGAACCACGGAGGACGCGGAGAAAATTACCTCACACCCCGCCCTCTCCAGCAAGCTGGAGAGGGCGCCGACAAGCTACACGCACGTGAAGTAACGCGTTTCTATCACCCTCTCCACCCCGGTGTTGGGGGGAGAGGGAAGGGGGAGAGGGGGGTGTCCTCCGTGGTTCAATAGTTAGATTGAGAAACAAGACAGGAGGAGAAAAACATGGCACGACCACCATTCAATCCCAACAAAGTGGACTGGTCCGGGGAGAACCCCGGAATGTATCTCAAGGAAACCGGTGACGGTCCTTTCGTCACGCTGATCAGCTTCTTCCGTGTGGTCACATCGCCACATGGCAAGGGCCACGCCGCGTTCATGCTGCTGGATCCGCATGGAGAGGGGAAGAATCCGGAGAAGCCCAACGTTTGCCTGACCGACAACGAGCCGCTCGCCGATTACGTGAAAAGGGGTTTTGTTTCTCACTTCGGCGCATTCAAGGGCGCGAAGGGTCTTGCCAATGTGCAGATGAAACCGGCCTGGGATTTCATGGCGGGAGGCAACGGTCGGACTTCGCACACCGAGTGGTTCAGGAGCACCATAGGGCAGGTGAGCCTGACCTGGGAGCAGCTCTCCGCGCCCTTCCTGGTGGAGTTCATGAAGGAACAGTCCGCCACCGGCGCGCACGAGATGTTCTCGCTTTTTCTCGAATCCTCCGCGGTCAGGGCGACTATCAACGGCAAGAACGTCGCCGGCAAACCGTTCCCGCGCGACTGGGCCGGACGCAAGAGCACCACCGCGTTTCTCGCTTTTTCCGAAACCTGGATTAAGGCGTAGGTAAGGCATTTACACCCAACGCAGAGGCGCAGAGGACGCGGAGGACGCAGAGAAAAACGAAAGAAAGACAAAACGTGACGGGGAACAGCCGTGATATTTGCGGGAGCGGCCAATGCACCGATCACAACGGTTTTTGCTTTTACCTCTCGTGTGCATTTCTTTGCGCCCTCTGCGGCCTCTGCGCCTCTGCGTTGGGTTTTGACCTTGCACTTGGGAGACGTGTATCTGATCCACGGATCGAACGCCAACCGTTCGGCCAGGCGGCGTGCAGGGTTCGTGATCCGCTACATGCCTGCGACCTCGGTGTTTAAACGCGCCGACGGCGACCAGCACGTGCAGTCGGATGTGACTTTCAGCATGAGCAAGCGGCCGATCTGGCTGCTGCGTGGCAAGGACGGCAGCGGACGCAACGACTTCAGCATCGGCCACGGCCAGGATTACGCCCTGGTGCCGCGCATTTCCGACGAGGAAGGATCCGAGCCCGAATAAAACATAAAGCTCTTAGCCACAGAGAACACAGAGGGCACAGAGGACAACAACATGCGAGAAACAAGGCCCGACACTGTGGTTCTAGTGGCTCGTGGTTCCCGTGGTTTTCGCTACCGCGCTCGACGATGCGCTCTGCGATGAGAGCGCAGCGCAGTCGATCGGTTGATGGCCAGTATTATCGAATCGCGGCGCATATCGCGTCTGAATTCTTGTGTCGATCGACTTCGGGCTTTTCTACAGCTTCAACGTCCGCGGTGAGGCGCGCGCCGTCGCGTTTTCCGCGCGTCGCTTTCGACCGCGCGGTTTCTCACGTCACGCTTCAGCCACGCGGCTTTGCCGCGTCGGGCTGAAAGCGTTTGTTAGGTTGTGGTTCGTTTTGTCGAAATGTACTCACGAAGAGCGCGATTGACCGCTTCAGAGTCTGGGAAAAGCTTGTGCAGGTCCGGATCGATCAGAACGATGTTCGTGCCTTCGCGGTAACTCTTCGTATACTTCCCGCGGATGCCTGACTTGATCAGCTCCTTCGGATATTCCTTTCTAAGGGTATCTTTATCATTGCTCATAGGCTTTGCGCTCTCGCGGGGTCATCTGTCGTACCGAAATCAGTCGAATTCGATCACCACGTTCAGTATAGGACACAACCAGGTACTTGCCACCTTTCGACATCCCAAAGATCAGATACCGATTCTCCTCCACGGAATGGTCGGGATCACGAACGGCTGAAGAATGGTCATCGTCAAATGCTTCGCATGCTTCGAAGAATGAGACTCCATGCTCGCTCTCGTTCGCGCGGGCCTTTGCCGGGCTCCATTCGAATTCCATGACATCGATTCTTCAGGTAACCCAACAATTGAACTCAGCCGCCGGCGTGGGACGTTATGCAGTCAGGCTAATCTCCACCGACCCCACTCCCCTCTGATCGTATCTCAATAGCGCTCCCACGCGTTGGGGAAGCGCGTGGGGACCCGGCTTCCGGCCGGAATAGCGGCCTTGAGGGTCTGGCCTCCGCCACACGGCTAGGTGTTGAATGGATTCCCAGCGAATTATCGAGCCTTGCCCGCTACAGTGGCCTCGGGAACCTCTACCAGTCTTCCCGTTGTGACGTGGTAGACATACCCGTAGATAGGGATGTCGCCAGGAACCAAAGGATGGTTTCGAATGCGCTTGACATCCGCGGTCACGCTTTTCGATTGCTCCTTGATCGTCAGCCAATCTACGAATTGACCCTCTGTGGAGCCAGGCCCTGCGCCGGTATCGCGCCAGACCTTTCCATCGAAAGTCGCGGTCTTCAGGCTGCTGGCGAGCAGATCACGCATGATCTCGTCGGTGAACAGCTCCATGCCGCAATTCGTGTGATGAATAACGAACCACTCGCGCGTGCCCAGCAACTTATACGAGATGACTAATGATCGTATTGCGTCATCGCTGGCCCGACCGCCCGCGTTTCGGATGACGTGAGCGTCGCCTTCCGCAAGCCCCGCATATTTGGACGGTTGCAGTCGCGCATCCATGCAGGTGAGAATCGCGAACTGGCGGGCCGGCGGCAAGGCTAACTTCCCCTTGTCACCAAAGCTTTCGGCATATCGGGCATTCGCCGCCAAAACCTCTTCAAGTACCTTGCTCATCGTGTTACCCCCCTCGGCAAGAGTTTCTGACAAAAACCCGTCCGTCCCGAAGGCTATTTTGGCTGCGGCACGATGCGCAGGTACGGCTTGGGCGCCTTCCAGCCATTGGGGTATTTCTTTTTGGCGTCTTCGTCGGACACCGAGGGCACAATGATCACGTCCTGGCCCGGCTTCCAGTTCACCGGCGTGGCGACCTGGTGCTTGGCCGTGAGCTGGATGGAATCGAGCACCCGCAGCACTTCGTCGAAGTTGCGGCCGGTGCTCATCGGGTACATCAGCATCAGTCTGATCTTCTTGTCCGGACCGACAATGAACACGGTGCGAACCGTCGCGTTGTTGGCGGCGGTCCGGCCTTCCGACGTGGTGCCGGCGTCGGCCGGAAGCATGTCGTAGAGCTTGGCCCCCTTCAGTTCCGGATCGCCGATCATCGGATAGGTCACTTTGTGGCCCTGCGTTTCCTCGATGTCGGCGGCCCATTTGTTGTGGCTGCTCGCCGGATCGACGCTCAGGCCGATGATCTTGCAGTTGCGCTTCGCGAACTCGGGTTGCAATCCGGCCATGTAGCCCAGCTCGGTGGTGCAGACCGGGGTGAAATCCTTCGGATGGGAGAACAGGATGGCCCAACCATTCCCGATCCATTGATGGAAGTTGATAGTGCCTTGCGTGGTTTCGGCAGTGAAATTCGGGGCTTCGTCGTTGATGCGTAGTGACATGATTGTCCTCCTCCAGCGTGTGGATTTTCGGGCTTTTCGCCTTCTTGTTCTGGCTAATTCTTATCGCACCGTGCTTTTTCCTTGTCAAGCACCGAGCGACGGCGCCGCGCATCTCCGACGAATTGGGTGCCGAACCGGAATAAAGGCCACGGCGACGTCTCAACGCAAAGGCGCAAAGAACGCAAAGGGAACCCAGGAACTGAACGAAAACCCTGAAAATCCGGCTGGACAGGGACTCGGCATATCCTCCCGCAGCGCTTTCTCGATTTTTCAAGCACCCTTGTTTTTCTTTTGCGGCCTTTGCGTTGAGATTCAAAGGCGCCGTCAGGCGCTTAGCCTCACTTCCACCGAGCCGACGCCGTCGATGGTGTAGCGATAGTGCTCCCCCGCCTTGGGGAAGCGGGTGGTGACCCAGCTTCCGGTCAGCACGATCTCGCCCTTCTTCAGCGTTTCGCCCCTTACGTTCAGATTGTTCGCCAGCCAGCGCAGCGGTTCGAACGGGTGCCCGAGCACGTCGGAACCTTTGCCTTCGTCGATCAGCTTGCCGTTGCACTCCAGCACGCTCTTCGCTGTGCCGAGATCGGGCCAGGTGCTTTTGAATTCGCCGAGCACGTTGCCTTCGTTCCAGGAATTGTCCGCGACCAGCGAAAGCAGGTCGAGTGGGTAATCCGAATTGCGATCGTCGATGACTTCGAAAGCCGGGCAGACCGCGTCCACCGCCGTCGCGACTTCGTACATCTCGTAAGGCCTGGCGCGCGGCGGCAGCGAGGTCCCGAGCCGGGCGCAGCATTCGAATTCGATGCCGAGGTGAACCAGCTTCGACAGGGAAAGCGTGACGCCGCTTCGATGCAGGCGGCTCTCGAACACCACCCCGGAATTCGGATGATCGACGCCGCACATTTCCTGCATGCGCTTCGACGTCAGCCCGATCTTGTAGCCGACCCGCCGGCCGTGGGTGGCATCGAGCCGCTTCACGTACGCGGCTTGGATCGCGTACGCGGCTGCCAGATCGGTCGCGCCGTAGTCGCGCGCAAAGGGCACGATCTTGCGCTTGCCGGCGTGGTCGCGTACCAGCGCCGTCGCCGCTTTTTCTGTTCTGACGGTCATTTCTCCTCCTGTGGCGACATGATATCTGCTTCGCTGTATCCTTGTGAAAAGCAAAGTGAACCACGGAGGACACGGAGAACACGGAGGAAGACAAAAGCAAAGAAATTGCCGGGTTAAGTTCCTTACATTGGCTGACGATCCCCCGCGGTAAGAGTTGGCCGCATAGATTCGTGGACAGTCACTTCGAATTCAATCTCAACCCGCTCTTCCTCGTTTCTGTTTTTCCTCCGTGTTCTCTGTGGCCTCCGTGGTGAGAGTTGATGTGGACGTTCACTGGATGCAACGATGACCTTTTCCAAAGGCCGGGTAGTGATTGCTGTTCTGGCGCTCGTGGGGGCAGCGACCGCCGCCGGCGCCGCCGGTTATCCGGACCACCCGGTGCGGATGATCGTGCCGTTCACACCAGCGGGCGCGACCGACCTGCTGGCGCGGCTGGTGGGTGAACGCCTGGGCGCGAGGCTCGGACAGTCGGTGGTGATCGACAACCGCGCCGGCGCCGGCGGCAATGTCGGCGCGGAAATCGCCGCGCGCGCCGCGCCCGACGGCTACACGCTGCTGATGGGTCCGGCATCGGTGTACGCGATTTCAGCCACTCTCTATCCCAGGCTCGGATACGACCTGGTGAAGGATCTCACCCCGGTTTCGCTGGTTGCCAACGTGCCGCACGTGCTGCTGGTCAACAACGATCTGCCGGTGAAGTCGGTGCCCGAGCTCGTTCAACTGGCGAAGAAAAAGCCGGGGCAGCTCAATATCGCTTCACAGGGCAGCGGCACGGTTTCGCACCTGGAGGCCGAACTGCTCAAGCATATGGCGGGAATCGACATGCTGCACGTTCCTTACCGCGGCAGCGCGCCGGCAATACTCGATCTGATCGGCGGCCGGGTGCAGGTCATGTTCGACAGCATCGCCTCCGCGCTTCCGCACATCCGCGCCGGAAAGCTGCGCGCGATCGCGGTGGCATCGAACACGCGCTCTTCGCTTTTGCCGAACGTGCCAACCGTGGCGGAATCGGATCTCCCCGGCTACAGCGCGCACTCCTGGCTCGGCATTTTCGTGCCAGCCGGCACGCCGCAATCCGTCGTCGCGCGCCTGCAGCGCGATCTCGTCGCCGCCATCGACGACCCGAAGGCACAGGCGCGCCTGGTCGAGGTCGGATTCGAACCGAAGAGCAGCACCCAGGAGGATTTCGCGAAGCTGGTACGGGAAGAAATGGAAAAGTGGCGGCCGGTGGTGAAGATGTCCGGCGCCACTCCGGACTGATTACACCTCTACACCTCTAGAACGCTACACCCAACGCAGAGGCGCAGAGGCGCAGAGGACGCAGAGGAAAACGAAAGACAAAAAAATGGGACGGGGAACAGCGGTAATGGTTACAGGAGTGGCCAATGCCCCGATTACAACCGTTCTTGTCCTTACCCCTCATATGTACTTCTCTGCGCTCTCCGCGCCCTCTGCGCCTCTGCGTTGGGTGTAGAGATCTATGTACTCTGCGCCTCTGCGTTGGGTTTTGACTTTGTTGTGAGGGGAAAATGGCGGGGCCATTGAAGGGAATCCGCGTGCTGGATCTGACCCGAGTGCTGGCCGGGCCGGTGGCGACCCAGACGCTCGCCGATCTCGGCGCGGAAGTGATCAAGGTCGAGCGACCCGGCGCGGGTGACGACACGCGCGGCTGGGGTCCGCCTTACGTCAAGGGTGCGCAGGGCAAGGACACCATCGAGACGACTTATTTCGCCGGCGCCAACCGCGGCAAGAAGTCGGTCACCGTGGACATCACCCGCGGCGAAGGACAGCAACTGGTGCGCAAGCTGGCCGCGAACTGCGATGTGTTCATCGAGAATTTCAAAACCGGCACGCTTTCCCGTTACGGGCTTGCCTACCAGCAGCTCACCCAGGCACGTCAGGACATCGTGTATTGCTCGATCACCGGTTTTGGCCAGACCGGCCCTTACGCCGCGCGCCCCGGCTACGACCCGATCGCGCAGGCGTTGAGCGGGCTGATGAGCGTAACCGGCGAGCCCGAGGACATGCCAGGTACCGTCCCGCAACGAGTCGGTGTCGCGGTGATCGATCTGATGACCGCGCACTATGCGGTGATCGCGGTGGTCTCGGCGCTGTACCACCGGCAGGCGACAGGCCGGGGTCAGTACATAGATATGTCTTTGCTCGACGTCGGAGTGGCCTCGATGGCGAACATCGCATCGGCGTACCTCGGCGCGGGCGTGATCGCCAGGCGCAACGGCGGCGTGCATCCGAGTGTGGTGCCGTCGCAGGTTTTCCTGTGCAAGGATGGCTACGTGATCGTCGCCGCAGGCAATGACGGCCAGTTCGCCAAGTTGTGCGAAGCGGGAGGCAACCCGGATCTGGTCCGTGATCCGCGCTTTACCGCCAATTCGGCGCGGGTCAAGAACCGTGACGCACTGAGGCCGCTGCTCGATGCCATGTTTCTTCAGCATCCGGTGTCCTGGTGGAATGCAAAATTGGCCGCGGCAGGCGTGCCTTGCGCACCGATCAACGACATCGCGCAGGTGTTCGAGGATCCCCAGGTGCAGCACCGCGGATTGAGGGTCGAAATGCCGGACCCGGCCGCCGGCAGAGCCGCGTTTGTTGCCAGCCCGCTGCGTTTTTCCGAATCGTCGGTGGAGTATCGGCTGCCGCCACCGCTGCTCGGGGAACACAATCAGGAAGTATTCAAAGATCTGCTGGGAATGTTGCCGGAAGAAATCGAGTGGCTGCGTGCCTCCGGCGTCATCTAGCCGGGAATCCGACCACGCTTGCGAAATTCCATTCCGGAGAGAAGCATCGTTACCTAGTGTCCTGTTCCGTATGTATCATATTTCCATGACGACCGATCCCGCCGCAATTCCCGTCGTGCACAACACGACAGCCAAACGTTTCGAAATCACAATAGACGGCAAAACGGCATACTCGAAGTACCTGCTTGCCGGAGACAAGATCATCATCGAGCATACCGAGGTGCCCGAGGCGCTCGAAGGCCGGGGCCTGGCAAGCCGGCTCGTCACCACCGCGCTCGATTACGCGCGCGAGCAGAACCTGAAGGTGCTGCCGATCTGTCCATTTGCGAAAGGCTTCATCGGCCGCCATCGCGAGTACCAGGACCTGCTTGCATGAGGTTATAGCCACCCGAACCAACGAGCCGCGCTGACACGGAAGCAGACTCCAGAGATGACTGACGAAGAACTTTGCTTTACTCCCGCGACCGAACTGACGCGCATGATCCGCGACAGGCTGGTCTCGCCCGTCGAGGTGATGAAGGCCACGGTTGAGCGCGCCCAGAAGCTGAACCCTGGCCTCAATGCCATCTGCACGCCGACCTACGATCTGGCAATGGCGGCGGCGCGCGACGCGGAAGCCGCGGTGATGCGTGGCGCCGCGCTTGGCCCTCTGCATGGCATCCCGACCAGTATCAAGGATCTCGCCTTCACCAAGGGCGTGCGGACGATGGCGGGATCGCACATCTTCAGCGACCGAGTTCCGGTTTTTGATCACGTCCACGTCGCACGGCTGCGCGGGGCCGGGGCGATCTCGATCGGCAAGACCACGACATCGGAATTCGGCTGGACCGGCGTGAGCCGCAGTCCGCTCACCGGCATTACGCACAATCCGTGGAAGCACGGCATGAACGCGGGCGCGTCGAGTGCCGGAGCGGGGGTGTGTGCGGCGGCGGGGATCGGCCCGATACACCAGGGCTCGGACGGCGCAGGTTCGATCCGCATGCCGGCGTCGTTCTGCGGCGTGTACGGGCTCAAGCCCTCGCATGGACGCGTTCCTTACCACCCGTTGCCGGCTAACGGCCTGATCTCCCACGTCGGGCCCATCACGCGCACCGTCGCTGACGCTGCGCTGATGTTGCAAGCGATGGCGGGCCCCGACGATCGCGACATGACCAGCATCGCCGCCGCACACGAGAATTTCCTCGCGAATCTGGACCAGGGCATCGCCGGCCTGAAAGTCGCGTACAGCCCGGATCTCGGTTATCTCAAGGTCGATCCGGAAGTCGCCGGGCCGGTGAAAGCGGCGGTTCGCGCCTTCGAAGACCTCGGCTGCCAGGTCGAGGAAGTGAATCCGGGATGGGGCGATCCGATCGAAACGGAACACTGCCTGTTCGCTTCGCACATCGCCGGAATGTACGGCGGTTTTCTCGAGCGCTGGGCGGATAAGATGGATCCCGGGCTGGTGGCGATCATCCGCCACGGCATGACCTACAGCGCGGTGGATTACTGCAGGGCATACGCCCAGAGGCTCGCTTATTACGACAAGGTGCGTGATTTCTTTGAGCGCTACGACCTGCTGCTCACGCCCACGCTGTCGGTTGCCGCGTTTCCGGCGGAGCGCCTGATTCCCGCTCACTGGGAACAGCACGAATGGGACTGGTTGCGATGGGCCGGCTTCAGCTATCCGTTCAACCTGACGTGGCTGCCGGCGGCGACCTGTCCCTGCGGCTTCACGCCGGACGGACTGCCGGTCGGCCTGCAGATCGTGGCCGGACGAAACCGGGACATGCGCGTGCTTCAGGCGTCACGCGCGTTCGAACAGGCCCGCCCGTGGGCGCAACATCGGCCGCCGGTGCAGGGGCAACGAATAGCGGAGGGTAAACGGTGAACGGCGAACAATGAACAGTAAACGGCGAAGGACAGAGAGCACGTGATTCCGCTCTGGATCAAACTCGCGTACACCCTGTTTGTCGCCGTTACAGTGGCCGTGTACGCGGTGAAGTGGGGCCCCGGCAATTTCCTTTGGTTTTCGGACATCGCTCTGATAGGAACCGTGCCGGCCTTGTGGCTGGAAAGCGGCCTGCTGGCGGGCATGATGACGATCGCGATCCTCCTGCCGGAGATCCTCTGGAACCTGAGCTTCTTCGTGCGACTGGCAACCCGCAGGCGTGTCAGCGGCCTGACCGATTACATGTTCGACCGGAGCAAGCCGCTTTATCTGCGGGCGGTGTCGCTGTTTCACGTATTTCTGCCGGTCCTGCTGGTCTGGATGATCAGCCGGCTCGGGTATGAAAGGCGCGCCTTGGTCGCGCAGACGATTCTTGCTTGGGTGGTGCTGCCGCTGAGCTACTGGCTCACCAAGCCGGAGGAAAACGTGAACTGGGTGCGCGGTTTCAACAACGGACTGCAGAAGCGCGTGCGCCCGACCGTCTACCTGGGTCTGTTGATGATCGGGTTTCCTGTGCTCCTCTACCTGCCGACACACTTTCTGCTGGTGACGCTGTTCAAATAACGCCGCCGGCGGATTCCGGCGGCACGTTTGTTCTGAAACGCCGACTCGTCGACATAGAACCGCGGAGAGTGGTTGTAGGCCACTTTGGCCGGGTCCGTTCCTTTGGGCGAGCCGTGAAGAAAGACGAAAAGCCCCGGCGCCTATCCGTTCTTTGAATCGATCGTCAGCTTCTCAATAAGTTGCTGCCGCTGCCGCTTGCGCAGCTCCGCAACGCATTTCGTGGCGCCTGCGAATTCGGTGCGCAGCGCCTCAGCCTCCGCTTCGAATCCCGCCGCGATGGCGCTTTCCAGGCGCTGCTTCAGGCGCGGCTCGACGCCACACTTGGCTGCGGAGAAATCCTCGAACCAGGCCTGCGTTTCCCCCAGGCGGTCGAGGTCCTCCCGGGAGAACCAGTAGGTCTCGTTCCATGGGGTTCCCAGCATCTTCTCCGTCAGCTCGCGTGGCACCAGCAGTTGGTCCAGGGAATCGCGCACCTGGCGCATCAGTGATTCGTAACGCCGCCGCACCGGCTCCGCATCCGCGCCCTCTAGGCGCTCCGCGTCAAAATACGGCCTGTGAAAACCGAGCGAATCAGCGACGGCAATCCGCGAAACCGCATTGACGAACATGAAAAAGCACGCGCTGACGCAGCGTGTGCGCGAAGCGTCGGGAAGCCACACCTCGATCAGCGCGTCCCCGAGGAACCGGCCGAGTCGGGTTGCCTCGACGACGTCGCCTCCGTCCACGACGAAGACGACGCGCCCGCCGTGTTCGACGAAGTCCCGGGGATGTTCCCGGAGAAATCGCAGCAATCGGTCCAGGTCTCCCTCGGCAACTTCGCCCTTCATCCACAATGCCTTGTGATTCCCGGCAGCATCAAAACGCGCGACCGAATCGAAGGAAAAATTCAGGCCCTGCTGGGCAGACGCGAACGGCACGACCCAGCAAAGCCAGGCCGTCGCAATAAGGACGCTTCGAAGTATCGTTTGCACCGGCGTGCCCGTTGCGACCGTGCCGGTGTCAACGCCGCAAGTCTGGCTGCAGGATGCCAGGTCGGGCGTCGTGACCACGCGCGTAACGCAGCACGTCGGGAAGAAATGCACGGAAATCCGCTTCCAGTTGTGCGTAGTTCCCGACCAGTTCATCCGCCGAATTTATCAGGCGGTTCTCGCGTTTCAGCCGCTGCCCTATCCGGTTCAGCGCCGTATATATGGAGCCGATGTCGGCATACGATCCGAGCCAGTCCCATTGCATCATCATCGGCGCCATGCGCTGCAGCCGCTCCGGAAGAATCGTGTGATAGCGTTCCAGCACGCGATAAACCCGGTCGGTAAATTCGGCCAGCGGCTCATCATGAAAATCCTGCCAGTGCCTGGCCAGAAAGTGGTCGTAAAACACGTCCACCATGATCCCCGCGTAACGCCTGCGTTCGGCGCTCATCCGCGACTTGCTCCGCAACACCACCGGGTGGGTGTCGGTGAACACGTCGATCTTGCGGTGCATGGCCATAGCGCGGGTGATCTCGCTTCCGTAGCGGCCATCGAGAGGCCCCTTCACGAAGTCGCCCATCAGGCTGCCGAGCCATGCTTCCTCGTGCGGCTCGGAAAGATAGAGGTGGGCGAGATAGTTCATGCGGTGAGGCGAGAGGCGTGAGGCGAGAGGCGCGAGGCACGAGGTGCGAGGCTTAAATTCGGGCGAAAGGCATCAATTGGCAAACTCATGCTGCGTGCAAACAGGAATATTTGTAATTTTCCATATGGCAGGATCGATAGTCGCGCGCCTTCATTGCTCCGTGCTCGCTTTCCCTGCGGTTTTGTTTCCGGTGCCTCGCACCTCGCGCCTCGTGCCTTATTTCCCCTCCATATAGTCCACCGTGAGGTGCACTAGCGAGCGCATGCCGAGTTTCAACGCCGATTCGTCGACGTAGAAGCGTGGAGAGTGGTTGTAGGCCACTTTGGTCAGGTCCGTTCCTTTGGGCGAGCCGCCGAGAAAGACGAACAGCCCCGGCGCCTTCTGCGCAAAGAACGAGAAATCTTCCGCGCCCGTGGTCTTGCCGCGCAGTCTCACGTTGTCGGCGCCGGCCACGCGCCTGAGCGTCGGCAGCATGCGTTCGGTCAGGTCCGGATCGTTGACGGTGACGGCGTAGGGTTTTTCGATGGTGACCGTGACCTGCGCGCCCGCCGCTGCGGCGATGTGTTCCGCGGTCGACCTCACCCGCAGGTGGATGTCGTCGCGCATCGCCTCGTCGAAGGTGCGGATGGTGCCGACCATCTCTACTTTATCGGGGATGATGTTGAAGCGGTTGCCGCCGTCAATGCCGCCTATGGACACCACCGCCGGTTCCTGCGTCACATTGATCTGACGGCTGACTATGGTCTGCAGTCCCATCACGATCTGCGCCGCAACCACGATCGGATCCACCCCGGTCCACGGCGCCGAGCCGTGCGTCTGCCGCCCCTGCACGGTGATGCGCAGGATGTCGGCCGCGGCCATCACCGGACCCGGACGGTAGGCTATCGTTCCAGCCTCGTGCATCGAGCCGATGTGCAGGCCGAAAACGACATCCGGGCGCGGGTTCTCCATTACGCCCTGCTTGACCATCAACGCCGCGCCGCCTTCCTCGCCCGGCGGCGGGCTTTCCTCCGCCGGCTGGAAAATGAACTTGACGGTTCCGGGCAGGCGATCGCGTACCTGCGTTAGGATTTCTGCCGCACCCATGAGCATGGCGACGTGCGTGTCGTGACCGCAGGCATGCATGACGCCGGTTTCCTTGCCGGCCCACGTGGTCCTGACCTTAGACGCAAACGGAACGTCCACTTCCTCGGTCACCGGCAGCGCGTCCATGTCTGCGCGCAGCGCAACGACGGGGCCGGGCTTACGGCCGCGCAGCACCGCAACCACGCCGGTATGCGCGACTCCGGTGCGCACGTCCAGCCCGAGCGCCTTCAGGTGCCCGGCCACCTTGCCGGCAGTGCGGAACTCGCGGTTGCCGAGCTCGGGATTCTGGTGGATGTCGCGTCGCCACTCGATCACCCTGGGCTCGAGTTGATCGGCCATCCGGTCGATATCGGTGCGAAGATCGGCGCCGTCAGCGACCGGTGCAAACAACACAAACAGCGGGACGGCGAGGTGGGAAAGTCGAGTGGGCAGCGGCACCATGGGCTCCTGTAGAACAACGATGTGGATAGGCGCAGTGTTGCCCGTCATTGCCGCGCAGTCAATCCGCCATCGACCCGATGATCCTCAGCGCAGGACCAGCTCGCCGACAAACCAGATCAGCAACAAAACCAGGACGCCGCACACCACATATACACGCGTTCGGAAACGCCGGTCGTCCTGCTCTTCGCGTTCCAGCGCGTCGAGCATGCCGCGTACTTTTCGCAATGCGGTCCGCTCGACGGTCCTGCGGATGTTGTCGTCTATGACCGGCTTGTTGGGTGGTGGTTGCGGGTCCATGAAGATAATCCTTGTTTCCCCAATCGATCGGGATCGGCACAGCACATGTTCCTTCTCAACGGAATCGGTAGAGATAACCGATACGGAAAGTGGCGCCGTCGTACTTGCCGTCGCCCCGGTCGGCTTCGGAGTCGAACCAGCTCGCGCCGAAGTCGAGCGCCTGGCTGCCAGTGATCGGGATGTTGACGCCGGCTTCGAACAGCATCGTGGCGGCTTCCATGCGGTATGCGGTGACCGGCGTGCCGCCGAAAGCATCGGCGAAAGCTGGGTCTGTCGCGGTCACGTCGGAGTAAGGACTGAGTTGACCCTGCGTGGCCGGGTTGTTGGCGGTGAATACGTGGTCGCCCTGGATCCAGGTTGTGCTGCCGTACATGGTGATTCCCGCGGTGACGCGGTAATCAATCGTCAGCCAGGCCCTGGTGGTGGACAGATCGTACAAGGCGCCCTCCCTCGCTTCGCGTTCATCCAGCCCCAGTCCTGCGCCGATGCGGATGCGGTCGGTGAGATATTTCCCGACGGAAACGGATCCGGACAGCACATAGCCGTCGCGCAATTCGCTGTCGCGGTAGCGCAGCGCCTCGGCCGTACCGGCCAACTCGATCCACGCGCCGGTGTAACCCGGAGAAGGTTGGAACCGGTAGGCCACGCGCCCCAGCGCCGCGACGTTACTCAGATCGCCGAACTCGCGATGCTCGCGCAGCCGCAGCCCGCCGCGCACCACGAATCCGCTGCGGTACGAAAGCCTGAAGCTGCGTGCCGCATAGCCTTCCACAGCGAGGATTTCGTCGGATTGCTCCTCGTTGGCGTAGGCGGCGCGGTTGACATTGGTGTCGTGCGTAAGCTCCGCGTCCACTCCGAGGCGGGCGTCTGCCGCGAGTCCGACCGCGGGTGCGAGCAACAACAGGGCACCAATCGCGGCCGGAAAATTTGGCAGAGATGGTGAATGAGTGAGACGCATTGGCTACACTTATTCGCGGGTCAGCGTGCTAGAGTTTACCCAAAGGGCATGCCAAAAGGGCGCCGCAATGCAAAACCAAAAAATTGAAAAACTTGTGGCAAAGCGTCGCGCGTTCCTGGTCCGGGCGCTGGCCGGCGGCCTGTTCGCCGCCGGAGGTCTATCGTCCGGTAATCGCTTTGCCGGTGCGCAAGTGCTCGGGCGTGTGCCCAAGCCGCTGACGAAAGGACAGTCGATCTACGACGTGACCGGTCCGGTCATGGTCAACGGCAAGCTCATCACCCGTGAGGCGCGCATCGGGCCGAACGACACCGTGCAGACCGGCAAGGGTGCGCGCGCGATTTTCGTGGTGGGTTCGGATGCCTTTCTGCTGCGCGCCGACAGCGCCCTGGAAATGAAGGGTGATGATGCTTTCGTCAATCAGTTACGACTGCTCACCGGCGCGTTGCTCTCCGTATTCGGCAAGGGACCGCGTTACGTCTCTGCGCCGACTTCGACCATCGGCATCCGCGGCACCGGTCTGTATGTCGAGGCCGCGTCCGAGCTTACTTACGTCTGCACCTGTTACGGCGAGACCGACATCGCCGCGGCAGACGACCCGACGATTTCCGAGACGATAGTCTCTCTCCACCACGACGCGCCGCGCTACGTGCTGGCGAAGCCCGACAAGGGCAGGCGCATCGTGCCCGCGCCTTTCAAGAACCACGACGACCTCGAACTGATGCTGATCGAAAGCCTGGTGGGCCGCACGCCGCCGTTCTCCTTGTTCGACGAGAGTTACGGTTCGCCGCGGCGCTATTGAGGAAATTCAGATGTGGCGAGAGGCGTGAGGCGTGAGGCGAGTGAAAGTGTCCTCAGTCCTCGGCCCTCAGTCCTCAGCACTCCGTACTGCGCACTTTGCACCGAGCACCACGCACCGGGCCCCGATTTCCAAATCCTTTGTGGCACCAACAAACCAATGAATTCCGAGAGTGACCTCTTTCCCTGCAGTTTCGTGATCTTCGGAGCCACCGGCAATCTCGCCGCCACCAAGCTGCTGCCGGCGCTGTATCGCCTGGAGCTGGACGGGCGGTTGCCGGAGGTAACCAATTTCATCGCGTTTGCACGCCGGGATTGGGCCGATGCGGACTGGAAGGCGCACATGGAGCAGACGCTGCGCCCGAAGCTGGGACAACAGTTCACTTCGGATTGTTTCGCCAGATTTGCTGCGCGTTTCAGCTACGTGCGCGGTGACCTTCAGGATGCCGGGTCCTTCAGGCGCCTGCTCGAGGAACTCGGCAAGCCCAAGACCGGCGCGTGCTCGAACATCGTGTTCTACCTTGCCATCAAGCCGGAGGACTTCGGCGGCGTGACCAGCAACCTTGCCGCGGCCGGCCTGAACCAGCCGCGTGGCTTACACCGCATCGTGGTCGAGAAGCCCTTCGGCGTGGACCTGGAGAGTGCGCAGGCGCTGAATCAACTGCTGCACCGCCACTTCGACGAACAGCAGATCTATCGCATCGATCACTACCTGGCCAAGGAGACGGTGCAGAACCTGCTGGTATTCCGCTTTGCCAACCTGATGATCGAGCCGTTGTGGAACCGCAACTTCGTGGACCACGTCC
>DASYUW010000098.1:0-3627 GCA_036000845.1 Burkholderiales bacterium | reverse complement strand
GCGGTAATCTGGCGCAGCCGCACGTCGGCGATAAGTATCATCGCCGCGCCTTCCCAGTAAACGCGCATGTGCGTGCCGCCGCGGTACATGCTCTCGGTCGCCTGGGCCAGCGTCATTCCGCGTGCGCTGTCCATGCCGCGCAGGAAGCCCCCGTGCAGTCGCTGCCAGGCTTCGAGCGCAGTCATCCTGCCGCCGCGCGCGCGCAGTATGTTCTGGTAGTAAGTCGCAACGCCCTCCGACACCCACGCATCTTCGGAACCGACATATGGCAGGAGCAGGTGCGAGAGTTCGTGCACCGCGGTCCAATCGTCATAGAACTCCCGGATCGGACGCCGCTGGTTTATGAAGAAATGCGCAGCCGGACTGCCGCCGCGCACGACGTAAGCCCACGGCGTTGGCTCGGGGCCGCGCGCGCCGGGAACGATCAGGATCTGCGCCTGCGGCAGCGGGAATTTCCCGTAAAGGTCGGCCACCGTCTGCGCCGCGTCGGCGATCCAGGCCTGCATCTGCTCGAGGTCTGGTGCCGGCGATCCGTCCAGCACCGACAGCCGCAAGCGCGCGCCTCCGACACGAACTTCGCGCTCCCTGAATCGGCCGAACGCAACCGACGCCGGCCAGTCCCAGGGCCCCCGACCAATGCGGAATACGGCGCGCTCGGGCGTGATGGCCAACGGTATCCACGGCGCCGAGACCGAAATGCCCTCCGGGAGCAGGAAAGTGATCTCGATGTCTTCGTCGGGGCCGAGAGTGTCGGGCCGCCAGAACCATAGCCCAACGGCAGTCAGCAGATCCGTGCCGACGCGGTGGATTTTCCCGCCGGTGCGGTCGTGTTGCTTGATGGGCCGCGAGACGTTGGCCGCATAAAGAATGCAGCCTCCGTCGGGGACGGTTTTGAGGCTGATCGAGCCGCTAGGCTCGATCTGGCGGCGGCTGCTCTCCACCCTCGCTTCCACCAACGCCAGGGGCGCATCCAGCGATTCAGCCACCAGATAGGGCGGCGGCGTGCCATCGAAGCACGCGCGCACGTTCAGGGTCGTGAGTTCCGGATCGATTGCGACGGTGTACCTGTGCAGGCGCTGCGCCGAAGCCTCGCTTGTCGAAAGCGCGATGATGGCAAGGCACATCGCCACGACCCGGCGAAGGATTGCAAATTCCGCGTGTTGAAAGTCGGTCGCCATTTGAGCAAATCCAAACCTGCAGGATGTTACACCGGGATTGGAGCGGAGCGCCGGCGCGAAGTTCGCGGCTGCCGCGCCGGTCAGGCAGCGAGTACCGCGCCGGGTTCGTAGGCCAGATTGGGCGCGAGCCACCTCTCGACCTCTTGCACACTTGTGGCTTTGCGGCGCGCGTAGTCCTCGACCTGATCGCGATCGATCTTCGCCACCGCGAAGTACTGCGACTCGGGGTGCGAGAAATAGAAACCGCTTACCGCCGCAGTCGGCAGCATGGCGTAGGACTCCGTGAGCGTGATGCCGGCGTTTCGCGGCGCGTCGAGCAGTTCGAACAACGGGCCTTTCTCGGTATGATCCGGGCAGGCAGGATAACCGGGTGCAGGACGGATTCCGCGGTACTTCTCGGCGATCAGGTCGTCGACGCCCAGGCTCTCTCCGGCGGCGTAGCCCCAGAATTCGCGGCGCATGCGTTGATGCATCAGCTCGGCAAAACCCTCCGCCAGCCGGTCCGCCAGCGCCTTGAGCATGATGGCGTTGTAGTCGTCGTGCTTCTGCTCATACTCCGCAACTCTTTCGTCGATGCCGATGCCGGCGGTCACTGCAAAGGCGCCGACGTAGTCGCACACGCCCGAATCCTTGGGTGCGACGAGATCGGCGAGGCACTGGTTGGGTTTGTCCAGCGGCTTTACCATCTGCTGCCGCAGGAAGTGAAACGTCGCGGTGGCCTGGGCACGCGTTTCGTCGGCGTAGATTTCGACGTCGTCGCCGACACGGTTGGCCGGGAACAACCCGATCACGGCGGCTGCGCCGAGCCACCTCTCGGAAATGATGCGGGCGAGCATCCTCTGCGCGTCGTCGAACAGGTTGCGCGCCGCTTCGCCGACGATCGGGTCCTGCAAAATCTTCGGGTAACGGCCCGCCAGCTCCCAGGTCTGGAAAAACGGCGTCCAGTCGATCACTTTCGCAATATCCCCGAGAGGATAGTCGCGGAACGCCTTCAGACCGGTGAAGGCGGGCACGGGCGGGACGTAAGTTTTCCAGTCGGTCTTCAAGCCGTGCTTGCGGGCGTCCGCGATCGGATAGTGCGGTCCCTGGCCTTTCTTGCCCTTGTGCTGGGTGCGGGTTTTCTCCGCCTCTTCCTTGATCTTGCGCACGTACTCGTCGCGGTTCTCCACGGAGATAAGGCTGGTGCACACGCCGACCGAGCGTGAGGCGTCCGGAACCCATACGGTCGGGCCCGAGTAATTCGGCTCGATCTTCACCGCGGTGTGCACCCGCGACGTGGTAGCACCGCCGATCAGCAGCGGCACCTTGAAGCCCTGGCGCTCCATCTCCTTCGCCACGTGCGCCATTTCCTCCAGAGACGGCGTAATCAGTCCGGAGAGCCCGATGATGTCGGCGTTCTCGTCGCGCGCGGTTTTGAGTATCTTCTCCGCCGGCACCATTACGCCGAGGTTGACCACGTCGAAGTTGTTGCACTGGAGCACCACGGAAACGATGTTCTTGCCGATGTCGTGCACATCGCCCTTGACCGTGGCGATCACGATCTTGCCCTTGCTCTGTCCGCCGGTGCCGGACCTGGCCTTTTCCGCCTCGATATAGGGAACCAGGTGAGCGACCGCCTCCTTCATCACCCGCGCGCTTTTCACCACCTGCGGCAGGAACATCTTGCCGGCGCCGAACAGGTCGCCCACCACGTTCATGCCGTCCATCAACGGGCCCTCGATCACCTGGATCGGAAAATCGAACTGTTTGCGCGCCTCCTCGGTGTCGTCGACGATATAGGTATTGATGCCTCGCACCAGCGCATGCGCGATGCGATCGTTCACTGTGCCTTTGCGCCACGACAGGTCCTCGACCGAAACCTTCGCTTCGGCCTTGTAGCTCTCGGCGAACTCGACCAGGCGTTCGGTGGCATCCGGCCCGCGGTTGAACAACACATCCTCTACCCGCTCCAGCAGATCCTTCGGAATTTCCTCGTACACGCCGAGCTGGCCGGCGTTGACGATGCCCATGGTCATGCCGGCCTTGATGGCGTGGAACAGGAACGCAGTGTGGATCGCCTCGCGCACCGGGTCGTTGCCGCGGAACGAGAACGAAATGTTCGACACCCCGCCGCTTATTTTTGCGTGCGGCAGCGCCTTGCGGATCGCCCGCGTGGCTTCGATGTAGTCGACTGCGTAGTTGTTGTGTTCCTCGATTCCGGTAGCCACGGCGAAGATGTTCGGGTCGAAAATGATGTCCTCGACCGGGAACCCCACTTCCTTCACCAGCAGGTGGTAGGCGCGAGTGCAGATCTCGATGCGCCGCGCCAGCGTATCGGCCTGGCCTTTCTGGTCGAAGGCCATGACGATCGCCGCGGCGCCGTAACGCCGCACCAGGCGCGCCTGGCGGATGAACTCGGCCTCGCCTTCCTTCATGCTGATCGAGTTCACCACGCACTTGCCCTGCACGC
>DASYUW010000097.1:0-3228 GCA_036000845.1 Burkholderiales bacterium | reverse complement strand
CGATTCACTGCCCGGCATCACCATGTCCAGGTTGTAGCCCTGCACCCGGCGCAGCACCTTGGGCCAGTGCGCTTCGATCTCGTCGGCTTCGCGCCGCGCGATGGCATGGATTTTCGCCACCAGGGAGCGATACGCGGAAGTCGCGTCCGCAAGCGCGTCGCTCGAACCGAAATGGAACTCGTCACCGCCCGAGAGCAAGGCATCCACGCCCAGCACGTTGTGCACCATGTTGCCGTAGCGGATAGAGCGCGAGCCGCAGGAGTTGTTGCCCGTCATTCCGCCTATGGTGGCTTGCGCGGAGGTGGACACGTCCACCGGGAACCAGAGCTGGTGCGGACGCAGGAAAGCATTGAGCTGGTCGAGCACCATGCCCGGCTGCACCGTCACTTCGCGCCGCTCGGCGTCGAACTCGACGACGGCGTTCAGGCTTTTGGAGCAATCGATGACCAGCGCCGCACCGACGCTCTGTCCGCACTGCGAGGTCCCGGCACCGCGCGGCAGGATCGGCACGCCTTCCTCGGCTGCGATCTGCAGCCCGATGCGCGCGGCCTCCTCGGTGCGCGGCACGACCACCCCGACCGGCTCGATCTGGTAGATCGAGGCATCGGTGCTGTAGCGGCCGCGCGAGAACGCGTCGAACAGCACCTCGCCATCCACTTCGCGCTGCAGGCGCCGCGCCAGCACGCTGGGGAAACGCCGTGCGGGACTTACTGAAATCGGAGCGGCGGGCGCATTCACGGGTTGGCAGGTCTCGCAATGGAAACAGCACGAATGATACCGCGAGGCAACAAGAGCAGTTGAGACCGGGATGGAAAGTGGGTAGGCTCGAAGTTTACTTCAGGGTGTGCTGATGACGCATCGCAGCGGACGCCATTTCCTCCAGATTCCGGGACCCACCAACGTTCCCGACCGCGTGTTGCGCGCGATCGATCGGCCGACGATCGACCATCGCGGACCGGAGTTCGCTGCACTCGGTCACGAGGTGCTCGACGGGCTCAAGCAGGTATTCAGGACCACCGGCCACGTCATCATCTATCCGGCCTCGGGCACCGGTGCATGGGAAGCCGCGCTGGTGAACACGCTCTCTCCCGGGGATCGCGTGCTGATGGTCGAGACCGGCCAGTTCGCCGTCCTGTGGCAGAAGCTGGCGACCCGTCTCGGGCTCAGCGTGGACTTCATCCCCGGCGACTGGCGCCACGGCGTGGATCCCGCTGTGATCGAACAACGGCTGGCGGAGGATCGCGACCACCGTATCAAGGCCGTATGCGTGGTGCACAACGAAACGTCGACCGGGGTGACCAGCCGTATTCCGCTGGTGCGCAAGGCGATGGATCGAGCCGCGCATCCCGCGCTGCTGATGGTGGACACCATATCGTCGCTGGCATCGATCGACTACCGCCACGACGAATGGGGCGTGGATGTCACGGTAGCCGGCTCGCAGAAAGGTTTGATGCTGCCGCCCGGGCTTTCCTTCAACGCCGTCGGCACCAAGGCGCTCGCGGCGTCCAAAAAAGCGGCGCTGCCGCGTTCCTACTGGAGCTGGGACGAGATGCTCGGGCCGAACCGTTCTGGATTCTTCCCCTATACCCCGGCGACCAATCTGCTCTATGGGCTGCGCGAGGCGCTGCACATGTTGATGGAGGAAGGCCTGGAAAACGTATTCGCGCGCCACGCGCGCCATGGCGAAGCCACGCGCCGTGCCGTGCGGGCCTGGGGGCTCGAAATTCTTTGCGCGAATTCCGACGAATACAGCAATTCACTCACCGCGGTGTTGCTGCCTGCGGGCCATGACGCCGACAAGGTGCGGGAAATCGTCCTCGATCGCTTCGACATGTCGCTCGGCACGGGGTTGGGAAAGATGCAGGGAAAGGTGTTTCGCATCGGTCATCTCGGCGACTTCAACGACCTGATGCTCGCCGGCACGCTGTGCGGAGTGGAAATGGGCCTGGGACTCGCCGGCGTGCCGATTCGCAAGGAAGGCGTTTCCGCCGCACTCGATTTCCTGGCGGGCGCACCAGTAGCGCGGCCGGCTGTCCGGCTGGCGAAAGGCTGATCGTCGCCGCTCCCGTCCCGGCACAGCGAGCGGAGACTTGACGCCGCCCGCGGCCCTGACAGCTTTGTTCGTTGAAGTCGTTTCCATCAGGAGAGGTCGGGGATGCTGCTGAGGTTGCCGCACCGCCAGTTTCTGCTGTTGCTCAGCGTCTTGCTCGCGATCGAGTTCGTCATCCTCGCGATCGCGCCACACGACCGCAAGGACTGGCTGCTCGAGAACACGCTGGTGGTGCTGTTCGTCGGATTCATGGTCGGCACTTTTCGCAAGCTCACGTTGTCCCGCATTTCCTACTTCCTCATTTTCGTTTTCCTGTCGCTGCATCTGATCGGCGCGCACTACACCTACTCCCTGGTTCCCTACGACGACTGGTTCCGCGCCGTCACGGGCAGCTCGCTCAATGAAGTGCCGGGCTGGGAACGCAACAATTTCGACCGCGCCGTGCACTTCGGCTACGGATTGCTGCTCGCCTACCCGGTGCGCGAGGTATTCCTGCGGGTGGCCAGACTGCGCGGCTTCTGGGGTTACTTTTTCCCGCTCGACATCACCATGTCCACCTCGATGCTTTACGAACTGATCGAATGGGGCGCGGCTGTCTTCTTCGGTGGCGATTTGGGGCAGGCTTTTCTCGGCACACAGGGCGACGTGTGGGACGCGCACAAGGACATGGCGCTTGCCAGCAGCGGCGCGCTGATTGCAATGCTGGCGACAGCAGCACTCAACGCCTGGCTCGAGCGCGACTTCGCCGCGGAATGGAACGAAAGCCTGCGGGTGAAGGATCATCGTCCGCTCGGCGAGGACGAGATCAGGCGTTTGCTTGATGCCAAGGGAAGTTAGATCTCCATTGCCGCGCGGCGGTTATCTCCGTATCCGGGAATGGAAAGCTCTTACCGCGGAGGACGCAGAGGACGCGGAGGAACGGCAAGAGCAAGACAAGAAAAACATACGAGAGTTAAAAACTGGTATCGGTCGTCACTTCAGCACGATCGCCGCTTTTAACTCCCATATGGTTTTCCTCGTTTTCGGTTTTCCTCCGTGTCCTCCGCGTCCTTGTATGTTTCTTTCGGTTCAGAATAGTAGTACGGCATTGGGATGTACAGGTTTGTGCTGAGGTGACTATGACCGATGCACGGCGCATGTCAGCTCGTTCGCGTCCTGGTGTAGAACACCGTCGCGGA
>DASYUW010000096.1:0-14920 GCA_036000845.1 Burkholderiales bacterium | reverse complement strand
GAGCCAGGATTCGTCAGCTTTCGGCACAGTCAGTGCCAGCATCGCCCACTTCGGCGTCGCTCCCATTGCCGCCAGGTCGGATAGATTGACCGCGAGCGCCTTGTGCCCGAGCGAGTCGGGCTCCACGTCGGGGAAGAAATGCGCGCCTTCGACCATCGTGTCCGTCGAGGCGACGAGTTCATTCCCGGCCGTCACCGCCACCAGCGCCGCGTCATCCCCCACCCCCAGCACTGTGTGCCGCGTAGGACGATTGAAGTACCTGTTGATGAGTTCGAACTCGGAAAGCATGGCTTGCCCGGAACCTCTGCCGGCTGTAGTGCCGCATCGGGACGACATCGTTCCGATTTTATTGCTTCAGCCGACAATTGTCCGCAAACTTCGGGCCGATCTTCCCCGGCCGCGCATGGAGACGCCAATGAGTGCAGGACCCGCCGATGGCTTCGCCCCGCTGTTTCGCACCAGCCCTTTCCTGGATCGGACAGGACCGTTCTACTCGAAAGGCAAAGGAGCCGGAATGGTGGTCGGGCTGCGTGCGCTGGAGCACCACATGAACGCGCGCGGACTGGTCCACGGCGGCGTGCTGATGACGCTGGCGGATATCGCGCTTGGTTACGCCATGGCCACCACCGAAGATCAGCCTCTGGGGTTGGTCACATCGAACCTGTCGGCCGACATAGCCGGCAGCGCAAAACTCGGCGACTGGATCGAGGCACGGGTGGACATCCAGAAAATCGGCAGGACACTGGCGTTCGCCAATGCCTACCTTCACGTTGGTGAAACCCGCATCGCCCGCGTCTCAGGCGTCTTCGCCGTCCAACACCCTCAAGGCGAAAAGCCCTAAACGCGCTCATCACGAAGGAACACGAAGGAAAAAAGAGGGCCACGAAGGAAAGCAAAGAAAGCTTGTTGGTCGAAAAAATCTCAAAGCGTGCATCAAGACGTCGCGTCATGTCTTGCGGCTTCCGGGTCCTGCGTTTCGTCGCGCTTCGGTTCTCCCTCGTGTTCCCTTCGTTTTACCTTCGTGACCTTTGGCTTCGGCGTAACGTTGATCTCGCAGCCGGCGAGCTAAACATTAGCCTCCGCCGCAACAAGCCGCCCACGGCGTGTTGTGTGTTGAAAGAGGTTGCCCCTACTTCTTCCCCAGCTTTTGCAGGAAGGCCTGGTACTCGTCTTCCTTCATGGTGAAGCTGTGCTCAGGCAACGGGAATTGCCCCTTGTGCACGTCCTCCTGAAAATCAGCGAGCGCCTTGCTGATGATGTCCCAGCAGTTGGCGTAGCGCTTGACAAACTTCGGCGTGAAGCGGTCGAACAATCCCACCATGTCGTGCAACACCAGGTTCTGGCCGTCGCAATGCGGGCCGGCGCCGATGCCTATAGTGGGAATGGAAAGCCGCTCGGTAATGACTTGCGCGACGCGATCCGGGATCGCTTCGAGCACGATGGCGAAACAGCCGGCTTTCTCCATCGCCAGCGCGTCTTTCAATAACTGCACGCCGGTTTCGGCGCTCTTGCCCTGCACCCGGAAGCCGCCCAGCTTGGACACCAGTTGCGGCGTCAGGCCGATATGGGCCATGACCGGAACACCAGCCTTGACCACCGCTTCGGCCACCGGCGCGAAGTCCTCTCCGCCTTCGAGCTTCACCACGTCGGTGCCGCCTTCCTTGAGCATGCGCATGGCGCTGTTGATCGCATCGACGGCGGAAGCGTGATACGCACCCAGCGGCAGATCGCCCACCAGGATTGCCCGCTTGGCGGCGCGCGAGATCGCCTTTGCGTGATGGATCATTTCGTCCATCGTCACCGGCACCGTGCCGGAATAACCCAGCGCAGTCATGCCCAGCGAGTCGCCGATAAGAATGCAGTCCACCCCGGAGCGGTCCACCAGTTGCGCGGTCGGATAGTCCACCGCGGTAACCTGGAACACCTTCTCGCCCCGGTCCACCTTGGCCTGCAGATCGAATATCGTGAGTTTCTTCGGTGCCGCTGCTTCAGCCATCTTTCCCCCCGTCTCATTTAAACAATCTGAACCACGGAGGACACAGAGGACACGGAGGAAAGACAAGAGCAAAAAATACCGGGGTTAAAAACCTGCCATTGCTAGATAATCCGTCGCAGTTGACGGTACAGGTTGATGAACAGTCACCGCTCTTAACCCAATTTTTCTTTTCACTCGTTCTTGATCTTCCTCCGTGTCCTCCGTGTCCTCCGTGATGAATGCGGTTAGCTGTTCTGCGCGCGCCGTGTGCGGAGCTCACCGGGGCGAAGTTCGGCGGCGAGCTTATCGAGCACGCCGTTGACGTACTTGTGCCCGTCGGTGCCGCCAAAGCTCTTGGCCAGCTCGATCGCCTCGTTGATCACGACCTTGTAAGGCGTTTCCGGATGATCGCGCAGCTCGCATGCGGCCAGCAGCAACAACGCATGCTCGACCGGCGACAGTTCTTTTACGGGCCGGTCCAGGTACGGCGTGATGCGGTTGCGCAGCGCGTCCGCGTCTCCCGTCACGCCACGCAACAGAGTTTCGACCAGCGCCTGGTCCGCTTTGGCGAAGTCCTTCTGCTCCTTGAACTGGGCTAGCAGTACGTCTGCGCCGCACTCGTTGACCAGCCATTGATAGAGCGCCTGAAGGGCAAACTCTCTCGCGCGGCGCCTACTGTTTTTCATCGATTGCCTTCAAAAGATTAGCCATCTCGACCGCCGCGCGCGCGCAGTCCACGCCCTTCTCTTGCATGCGCGCCTCGGCCTGCTCATCGTTGTCGGTGGTGAGGATGCCGTTCGCGACCGGGATGCCGGTATCGAGCTGCACCGACATCACCCCGCCGGCGGATTCGTTCGATACCACCTCGAAGTGGTAGGTTTCACCGCGGATCACCGCGCCGAGAGCGATCAGCGCGTCGAACCTCTCAGCCCCGGCAAGTTTCTGCAATGCCAGCGGAATCTCCAGCGCGCCGGGCACGGTGACAATCGTCATGTCGGCACGCTGCACGCCCAGCTTGGCGAGTTCGGCCGTGCACGAGTCGAGCAGGCCTTCGCCCACGTCCTTGTTGAATCGCCCCACCACGACGCCGATCCGCAGCCCGGCACCGGAGAGATTGGGACTGTATTTGTATGCTTCGTTGTTTGCCATGTGTAGTTCTGTAACTGGTGACTGGTGACCGGTGACCGGTGACCGGGAAAATCAAAACCTCAACGCAAAGACGCAAAGAACGCAAAGGTCGCAAAGAATTCCTGAAAAAAGCATGTCGGGTAACCCAGCCGAGGGAGGCCGGTCCAATCATGGTCGGCACATCCGCACGTCGCCCCCCTCACGCAGGCCAAAACGCTTTCGTTCGCCTTCTTTGCGCCCTTTCTTGCCCTTCTTCGCGTCCTTTGCGCCAACGCTCTTGTCGCTGGCCATTGGCCAGCTGATTCCACCGGTTATCAGTCACCTGTCACCAGTCACGGTTTCTCATTCGGCTGGAGATACCCCGTCACTTCCAGGTCGAAGCCGGTCATGCTCGGCATCTTTCTGGGTGCGCCCAGCACTTTCATTCTGGTCACGCCCAGGTCGCGCAGAATCTGCGCGCCGATTCCGTAGGTGCGCAGATCCATTTTTTTTGTTTGCGTTTCCTTGTCCATCGCCAGTCGCTCGAGCAATTCCGCACCAGACTCGGTCCGGTGCAACAAGACTACGACGCCGCTTTCCGCCGCCGCGATCGAGCGCAACGCGTCGTTCAGGTTCCAGGAGTGGCTGTGGCTGCCGGTATCCAGAAAATCGGCAACCGACAACGGTTCGTGCACCCTCACCAGCGTTTCCCGGTCCGGCGTCACTTTGCCCTTGACCAACGCAATGTGGGTGTCGAGTGAACTCTTGTCGCGATACGCCACCAGTTTGAACTTTCCGTACACGGTATCCAGCGGACGCTCGGTCACGCGCTCGACCAGCGACTCGGTGCGGCTGCGGTGATGAATCAGATCGGTAATCGTGCCGATCCCGATCTTGTGTTTCGCGGCGAACTCGATCAGATCGGGCAGCCGCGCCATCTCGCCGTCGTCCTTCAATACTTCGCAAATCACCGCCGCCGGCGTCAGCCCCCCCAACTGCGCCAGATCGCATCCGGCCTCGGTATGCCCGGCGCGTACCAGCACGCCGCCTTTCTGCGCCATCAGCGGAAAGATATGTCCCGGATGCACGATGTCTTCGGGTTTGGCGTCTTTCTTGACCGCCGCCTGCACCGTGCGTGCGCGGTCCGCCGCCGAGATTCCGGTGGTCACGCCGCTGGCGGCCTCGATCGAGAGCGTAAAGTTGGTTCCCATCCGCGAGCGATTGTCCCCTACCATCAGGCGCAGATCGAGTTGCCGGCAGCGCTCCTCGGTCAACGTCAGGCAGATCAGCCCGCGCCCATGCTTGGCCATGAAGTTGATCGCGTCGGGCGTCACGAACTCGGCGGCCATCAGCAGATCGCCTTCATTCTCGCGTTCCTCCTCATCTACCAGGATGACCATCCGCCCGGCGCGCAGGTCGGCAATGATCTCGGCTGTAGAGCTGATAGTAGTCATCGAGTGTCTTCGGTTTGCTGGGGCTGGCTATGTGCGCGACCCATGGGCTGTTGGTGCAGCGCCGGTATGAGCGTCACCGTGCGCCGGGGGCGGGCAACAAAACAGGAAAAACGCTCGGAATGGGCGCGACACAGTTCGAAAGTGTGCATTGTGCCAGATCGACGCCGTTCCCACTCGCCCTGGATCGTACCCTGCTGAAAACCGGGCAACAGCTACAGCCTGTTCGCTTAATCGCCTGGTTACTATGACGTCGTCCTTGGCCGCACAGGCTGGGCTGACCGCTTCTTGTGAAGCGGGGCACGGAGGGATCCTATCCGCTACGTAGCAGTTGGAGGCGGTCAAGCGTTTCCGGCATTTCGCGCAACGCGACCAACGGTTCGAGCTCGTCGAACACCTGCTTCCAGTCGAGGGTCCGATGCTGACGGACTACGACTGACTCGATGTCAATCCAGTCCTGGGGTCTGGAAGCGAACGCCTTCAGTACGATCAGGTCTTCTGCAGAGCAAGTGAGTAGTCGAAAACCAGCGCCGAAATCAAAATTGCTGGCGCGATCGACACAGCGTTGCTCGAACGGTATTGCTCCAAGGGAAACATCGATGGCTACCCCCGCTTCAGAGCGCAGGAGAAGGACACGGTTACGCAGCGCGAAAGCCCGGGCGTCCGGAAGGCGCCCTGCAAATTTCAATAGCAATCTGTCGATCGCAGCCGCCTCTTCGCCCGGGGCGCACAACAGGGTGAGATCGACATCCTGAGTGAGCCTCGGCTGCCCCCAGCGTTGCAGCGCCACCCCGCCGATGAAGCAGAATCTGTCCCCCGCGCGCCCGAGAAACTCCTGGATTTCGAGGGCGGCCGAGTAGAGACCCTTCAACTCGGTTCTCGCAGACGGGCGAACCAGCGCTGCTGTTCGACCAGACCGGATTCAAGCCGAATCGGAAGATCCGGCGGCAACGGTACCGACATCAGATTCTGTACGATCCGCCGTACGTCGTCGTCGGTGAGCGCTTCGAGCTCACGGCGGCGGATGGCATCGAGTTCGGGTCCGGCGCGGGTCCAGGTTTCTACCCATTTGCGAAGCAACTCTGTGCTCATGCACCTATTGTAGCCCCGTGTGAAGCAGGCCTGTTTCAAGGTTTCGCGATCCGGAAGAAATTATTCCTTCGTGTCTTCGTGTCTTCGTGCCTTCGTGGTGAGATTTTCAGTTGCTGGGGCTTCGTCAGTCCCGGTCCGATTGCCGGGCAAGACGTTTAGAGTATATGCTCGCCCAACCGTCTCGCTCCTATGGGGTTGCGTCACCTTGGGCCAATGACCACCCACCGCAAGCTCGCCGCCATCCTCTCCGCCGATGCCGTCGGCTATTCGCGGCTGATGGCCGATGACGAAGCCGGGACGCTACGTGCTCTCAACGAGTCACGCTCGCTCTTTCGCAAACGCATCGAAGCCCACGGCGGGAGGCTCATCGACACCGCCGGTGACAGCGTTCTCGCGGAATTCCCCAGTGCGGTCGAAGCGGTGGATTGCGCGGTCGAGATCCAGCACGAGCTTGCCAAGCGCAACAGCCAGTTGGCCGAGCACCGCCGCATGGCCTTCCGTATCGGTATCAACCTGGGGGATGTGATCGAGCAGGAGGATGGGACCATCTATGGCGACGGCGTGAACGTCGCCGCCAGGCTTCAGCAGTTGGCCGAGCCGGGCGGGATCTGCGTCTCCGGCACCGCCTACGATCAGGTCGAAGGGAAACTTCCCCTGCAGTTCAAGTTCATCGGCGAGCAGCAGGTCAAGAACATTGCCAAGCCGGTGCGGGCGTACCGTGTGCGGATCGAGGGCTCCACGGACTCGCGGCTAGCCCGGCCCCTGCTGCCCCCGGGCGCGCGGCTTGCTCTGTTCGGGACCGTGGCGTTGATCCTTCTGTTGGTCGCCGGTGTGCTAACCCGGCAGGTGATGCGATCCGACCCGCCGACCGAAGATCCGGTGCTGGCGCTGCCGAAGGGGCCATCGATCGCCGTCCTGCCCTTCGCCAACCTTAGTGGTGACCCCAAAGAAGAGTACTTCGCCGACGGGATTACCGAGGAGATCATCACGCAGCTGACCCGGTTTCGGGAGCTGTTCGTGCTCGCCCGCAACACGACCTTCCAGTACAAAGGGCAGGCAGTGGACGTCAAGAAACTCGGCCGGGAGCTAGGCGTACGCTACGTGCTGGAAGGCAGCGTTCGCAAAGCCCCGGGCAGGATCCGTGTGACGGCGCAACTGATCGACACCATAAGCGGCGCCCACCTGTGGGCGGAAACCTACGAACGCCCGTTGACAGCCACCAGCGTCTTTGGCGTCCAGGATGAGATCATCGAGCGTGTTGTTGCAACGAGCGCCGAGCCCTTTGGAGCCATTTCCCGCGCGGGTATCAAGGAGGCTTCGAGCAAACGAACAGACAATCTCACCGTCTATGACTGTGTGCTCCGCGCCCGCGAGTACATGAGTGAACCAACGCCCGCCCTGCACCTTCAGGCTCGCGACTGCCTGGAGCGCGCTACTGTAGTCGATCCCAACTACTCGGACGCGTGGGCGTGGCTCGCCATCATCTATCGTGATGAATCGGTCTTCGGGTTCAACCCGCGCTCCACGTCGGACCCGTTGGGGCGTGCTCTGGAAGCGGCCCGGCGCGCGGTCGCCCTCGACCGGACCAGCGCGATGGCGCACTACAGCTTGGCTTGTGCGTACTTCTTTCGCCACGAGCTGGAACAGTTCGCAGCCGAAGCTGAACAGACCCTTACGCTGAACCCGAACAACGCGCTGGTGCTTGCCGACTTTGCGAGCCTTCTTGGCTATCTCGGCCACCTCGACCGGAGCATAGCGATGACCAGGAAGGCAATGGCGCTCAATCCGCACCATCCAACCTGGTATTACGCGACCGTGTTCAATTACCACTACCACAAGCGTCAGTACGAAGAAGCGCTCGCTGCTGCCCTGAGGTGGAATCAGCCCGAGTTCTACTGGAACCAAGTGCATCTCGCTCAGGCGTACGCTCAGCTCGGGCGTACACAGGAGGCGAGGCGCGCCGTTGCCGAGCTTCTCAAGCTCTATCCGGACTTTCCAAGCAAGGCGCGCGTCGAGTACGGGTTGTGGAACTGCACCAAAGTGATAACGGAACACGAGCTCGAGGGTCTGCGCAAGGCGGGGTTGGAGATCCCGCCGGAGTGAACGCGCCAAAGGAAGTTAGGTGCCTACCCACCGCACGCTGGCCGCGATTCTCTGCGGTCGCTACCGCTGATCATCCCTGTCGAACATCCGCTCGACGTAACGCGCCACCAGGTCTATTTCGAGATTAACCTGGTCGCCCTGCTTCAGGTCTTTCAGGTTGGTGACTGCAAGTGTGTGTGGGATAAGATTTACTGAAAAGGTATCGGTCGCGACGACATTAACGGTGAGGCTCACGCCGTTGATGGCGATCGATCCCTTGCGCGCGATATAGCGGTCAAGTTCCGCGGGAAAGCGAACCATGATCTCCCGGTTGGCATCCACCGGTTTCACCCCCGTCACCGTACCGACCCCGTCCACGTGGCCGCTCACCAAATGTCCGCCGAGACGGTCTGATAGCCGCAGCGACTTCTCCAGATTGATCGCAGCACCAGCGTCGAACCCCGAGATCACCCGCAGGGTTTCCTGCGATACGTCGACAGTAAAACCTCTCGGCGTCAGCGAAGTGACTGTCAGGCACACCCCGTTGCAGGCGACGCTGTCGCCTACTGCGATATCGCTCAAGTCCAGCCCGCCGGCGTCGATCGTCAGCGCCGCCGACTGGCCGGCGGGCTTGACCGCAGCGACGCGGCCGATAGCCTCGATGATCCCGGTGAACACCGCTCAGGCTCCCGGGTTCAGGATTACCGGCCGCGCGAGAATCCGCAGGTCCGGCCCGATCATGCGGGTCTCCTGGATGTTCATCTGTAGGCGCTTGTTCATTTCGGTCAATTCCCCCAGGTCGAACATGCCATGCGCCGCGTCTCCAAGCATGTGCGGGGCCAGGTATATCAGCAACTCGTCCACCACTCCGGCGCGCAGCAGTGCCGAATTCAAATTGAGGCCGGCTTCCACCAGCACCTCGTTGATGCCGCGCCCGGCGAGATACTTCGCCAGTTCCAGCAGGTCTACCTTGTGCTCCGCGTTGGGCAGCACCACGACTTCGGCGCCCTTCCTCGCCAGCGCGCGGTTCCTTTCTTCGTCGCGTGTTGCCGTGGCCACCAGAACGCCCCCGCTTTCCAGAATCTTTGCCTCCGGCGTGATCCGCAGCCGGCTGTCCACCACGATGCGCAGCGGTTGACGCGGGGTTTCAACGTCGCGCACTGTGAGGCGCGGGTCGTCATCCGCGAGCGTGCCGATGCCAGTCATCACCGCGCAGGAACGCGCGCGCCAGCGGTGTCCGTCGCGGCGCGCGTCCGCTCCCGTGATCCACTGGCTTACCTTGTTCTTCAGTGCGGTCTTGCCGTCCAGGCTGGCCGCGATTTTTACGCGCATCCACGGCCGCCCACGGGTCATGCGCGATACGAAGCCGATGTTCAGTTCGCGCGCCTCGGTTTCCAGAATTCCGGCCTCGACCTGGACTCCCGCTTCCCGCAGTTTCCGCAGTCCGCTTCCGGCAACCTGAGGATTCGGATCCTGCATCGCCGCGACCACGCGCGCCACCTTGGCGGCGATCAGAGCATCCGCGCACGGCGGCGTGCGGCCGTGGTGGTTGCAAGGTTCGAGAGAGACATACGCGGTGGCACCCTGCGCGTTCGTGCCTGCGGCAGTCAACGCCATCACTTCGGCATGCGGCCCGCCGGCGCGCTCGTGCCAGCCCTCGCCCACGATCCGGCCGTCCTTGACGAGCACGCAACCGACTCGCGGGTTCGGAGTGGTTGTGTACAGGCCGCGTTCCGCCAGCCGCAGCGCGTGCGCCATGAACAGGAAATCGTCCGCGCTGAATGTCATTCCGCTATTTGGTCTTGCGGCGCGCGGCGGGCTTCTGCACTTCCTTCACCGCGTCGCGAAAATCCTCGACATCCTGGAAGGCGCGATACACCGACGCGAAGCGGATGTAGGCCACTTTGTCGAGCTTGTAGAGTTCGCGCATCACCATCTCGCCAATGCGGCGTGATTCCACCTCGCGCTGGCCCAGCGACAGCAGCTTCTGCTTGACGCGTTCGATCGCATCATCGACCAGGTCCGCGGAGACCGGCCGCTTGTGCAGCGCACGGGTGAATCCGACCCGCAGCTTGTCTTCCTCGAACTCCTCGCGGTAGCCGGTGCTCTTGATGATCTGCGGCATGCGCAGTTCGACGTTTTCGTAAGTCGTGAAGCGCTTGTCGCACGACGGGCAGCGCCGCCGCCGGCGAATGCTGTCCCCCTCCTCGTTGACCCGGGAGTCGACGACCTGCGTATCCGGATTCTTGCAGAAGGGGCATTTCATGAGCAAGGATGAAGGCGGAAGGATGAAGGATGAAGGAGAAGTACAGAATCCGCCGAAATCGAATGCGTAGCTTGTTGCAGATCAAGCTGGCGTGCGCCTCGCGCACACATCACTTCATCTTTCATCCCTCATCCTTCATCCTTGATTACCGTACACCGGAAACTTCTGACACATGGCAACGACCTCGCTGCCAACTCGGACGATATTCGCTTCGTCGTTCGGCGCTTCGAGCACGTCGGCGATCAGGTTGGAAAGTTTTTCGGCTTCGAGTTCCTGGAAGCCGCGGGTGGTCATTGCCGGCGAACCGATGCGCACGCCGCTGGTGACGAAAGGCTTCTCGGGATCGTTGGGGATCGCGTTCTTGTTCACGGTAATGTTGGCCCGGCCAAGCGCCGCTTCGGCGTCCTTTCCGGTGATTTTCTTGGCGCGCAGGTCCACCAGGAACATGTGGCAATCGGTGCGTCCCGACACGATGCGAAGCCCGCGGCTCTGCAGCGTCTTGGCCATGGTCCTCGCGTTGGCGATCACCTGCGCCTGGTATTTGCGGAATTCCGGCGCCATCGCTTCCTTGAACGCGACCGCTTTGGCGGCGATCACGTGCATCAAGGGTCCACCCTGGATGCCGGGAAAGATCGCCGAGTTGATAAGCTTTTCGTGCTCGGCCTTGGCGAGGATGATGCCGCCGCGCGGACCGCGCAACGTCTTGTGGGTGGTGCTGGTCACGAAATCGGCGATGCCCACCGGGGTCGGATACAGCCCGGCCGCAACCAGTCCCGCGTAATGGGCCATGTCCACGAACAGGTGGGCATCGACCGAGTCGGCAATATCACGGAAACGCTGCCAGTCGATGGTCAGAGAATACGCCGAGGCGCCGGCTACGATCATCCTCGGGTTGTGCTGTTCCGCCAGATGCGCGACCTGGTCGTAATCGATTTCCTCGTTCGCGGTCAGCCCGTAAGACACCGCATGGTAGAGTTTACCGGACAGGTTCACCGGCGAGCCGTGGGTGAGATGGCCGCCGTGCGCGAGCGACATGCCGAGAATGGTGTCGCCGGGTTGGAGCGCCGCCGCGTAGACCGCCTGGTTGGCCTGCGAGCCGGAGTGCGGCTGCACGTTGGCGACCTCGGCCTTGAACAGCGCCTTGGCGCGATCGATCGCCAGTTGTTCCGCGATGTCCACGTACTCGCAGCCGCCGTAGTAGCGCTTGCCCGGGTAGCCTTCGGCGTACTTGTTGGTGAGCACAGAGCCCTGCGCCTGCAGCACGCGCGGGCTGGTGTAGTTCTCCGAAGCGATCAGCTCGATGTGGTCTTCCTGGCGCCGGCGTTCCGCCGCCATTGCCTGCCACAGTTCGGGGTCGAAGTTCTGGATATTCTGGTCAGCGGGAAACATTGGGACCTGGGAGAGAAAGTCGGCAGCGCCGGAAAGCGGCGAATTGTACCATTCCGGTCAAAAGGACCTCAGAATCAAGAGCGTTGACGCAAAGGACGCAAAGGGGAAAAGAAAGAACGCAAAAGATCGCGGGTCGAAAATCCGGACCAGGCAGGCGTCTTCAGGCGACCAACGCTTTCCCGCATGAACTCCGCGCTAAGCGTCCTTGGCCCTCGATTCTTCGCAGGTCCGTCTAACTGCTATTATTGGCGGGCTCATAGATACGGCGCCAGGTGCGGGACCACATCCAAACGCCCGCATCGAGAAAGCCGACAGAACAAAATGGGAGAGATGACATGCCAAAAACCCTCTTAGCCAAGCTTGTCTGGCTGGGTATCGCGATTCTCGGTGCATCCACGATCGGCGGCATCGCGGTCTACCGCGGCGAATCCATCAACGCCATCTGGTTTGTCGTGGCGGCCGCGTGTACCTATCTGATCGCCTTCCGGTTCTACAGCGCATGGATCTGCGCCAAGGTGCTGGTGCTGGACGAAACCCGCGCCACGCCGGCGGAACGTTTCAACAACGGCCGCGATTTCGTTCCGACCAACAGGTGGGTGGTGTTCGGACACCACTTCGCGGCGATTGCCGGCCCGGGACCGCTGATCGGCCCGACCCTGGCAATGCAGTTCGGTTATCTCCCCGGCACGCTCTGGATCCTGGTCGGCGCGGTGCTCGGCGGCTGCGTGCAGGACATGGTGATCATGTTCTGCTCCACGCGCCGCGACGGCCGCAGCCTCGGCCAGATGGCGCGCGACGAACTCGGCCCGGTCGGCGGCTGGGCGGCGATGATCGGCACCATGACCATCATGCTGATCCTGATCGCGGTGCTGGGTCTGGTGATCGTCAATGCCATGAAACACAGCCCATGGGCCACCGCAACGGTGCTCGGCACCATTCCGGTTGCGATGCTGATCGGCATCTACATGCGCGGCATCCGCCCCGGCCGCGTCCTCGAAGGTTCGATCATCGGTATCGTGCTGCTGATCCTGTGCGTATTGGGCGGCGGCTGGGTGGACCACAATGAAACGCTGCGTGGGCTGTTCGACTGGAGCGGCGAATCCGTCGCCTGGTTCGTGATGATCTATGGTTTCGCCGCCGCAACATTGCCGGTGTGGTTACTGTTGGCGCCGCGCGACTATCTTTCCACGTTCCTGAAGCTGGGCGTGGTGTTCCTCCTTGCTATCTCCATCCTGGTGTTGGCACCCGACATGAAGATGCCGGCGCTGACCCAATTCATCGACGGCACCGGCCCGATTTTCAAGGGCAACCTGTTCCCGTTCGTGTTCATCACCATTGCCTGCGGCGCGATTTCCGGCTTCCATTCGCTGGTGTCCTCGGGCACTACACCGAAACTGCTGCCGAACGAGCGCGACATCCGCATGATCGGTTACGGCTCGATGGCGCTGGAATCGTTCGTCGGAATAATGGCCGTGATCGCGGCCTGCGTTCTCGAGCCGGGCGTATTCTTCGCGATCAACAGCCCGGCTGGCGTGGTCGGCAAGGAAGCGGCGGCCGCGGTAGCCACCATTTCCTCATGGGGCTTCCCTGTCACGGTCGAACAGATGGAAATGCTGGCGAAGGAAATGGGCGAGGCCACGCTGTTCGCCCGTACCGGCGGTGCGCCGTCGCTGGCAGTCGGCATGGCTACGATCTTCTCCACCACCTTCGGCGGGACGCTGCTGGCGATGTGGTACCACTTCGCCATCATGTTCGAAGTGCTGTTCATCCTCACCACGCTGGATGCGGGCACGCGGGTGGGACGTTTCATGCTGCAGGATATGCTCAAGTATGTCTGGAAACCGATGGGCAACGTGTCCTCCTACCCAATGACCGTGATCTCCAGCCTGATTTTCGTCGCCGCCTGGGGTTACTTCCTGTGGCAGGGCGTCAAGGACCCGTTGGGCGGCGTGAACATCCTGTGGCCGCTGTTCGGCATTTCCAACCAGTTGCTGGCCGGTATCGCGCTGTCGGTCGCCACGGGTATCATCATCAAGATGGGCAAGCTGCGTTACGCCTGGGTCACCGGTCTGCCCCTGACCTGGCTGGCGATCATCTGCACCTGGGCGGCGTGGGAGAAGGTTTTCAGCCCCAACCCCGCGATCGGCTTCCTGTCCGGTGCCGCCAGCATGGCGGAAAAGCTCGCCGCCGGCACGTTGTCGCCGGAAAGAGCAGCGGTCGCTCCGCAGTTGATCATCGGGCAGAGAATCGATGCCGCGCTGGCATTCCTGTTTGCCGTCATCTTGTGGGTGGTGATCGTCGACATGCTGCGCATGTCCATGCGCATGCGATCCGGCAAACCGGTGCTGCCCTTGTCCGAGGCGAGGTACGTCAGGACTCAGCTCGACGAGAGCATGATTTCCACGGGACAACACGCCTGAGGTCGGGATGATAGGTACCGAACTCAAGCAAATCTGGCAATACCTGCGGCAGGTAAGCGGCGACGACGCCTACGAGCGCTATCTTGCGCACCATCGGCAGGCGCATCCCGGTGAGCCGCCGATGACGCAGGAGCAGTACTTCAGGAAACGCCAGGACGAGAAGTGGAGCAAAGTATCGCGCTGCTGCTGAAAGAATCGGGACTCGGGACGCAGGGCTCAGGGCTCAGTGGAGGCAAAAACCTGAAACCGGAACTGAACACAAGAACCGCGCCTTCAGGCGCCGTTTTTTCCGGCAACTACGAACCTGAGGCGCAAATTACCGGACTCACAGGACCCCGTGTCGCAAACGCATTGCCGGTCTATCGGTACACGTCTTTCCGGTGCCCAACCTTGAATATCGTGACCTCATGGCGCTCATCATCGATGAGATAGACGATTCGGTACTGTCCCTGCCGCACGCGGTAGCGATCTGCGTATCCGGCCAGTTTTTCGGAACCGGCCAAACGCGGATCCCGGGCCAGAATCCGGATGCGTTCCACGATGCGTTGACGGTCAACCTTCGTACCTACCGCCTCGATTTCTTTTGCGGCCGAGGCCTTGATCAACAGCCTATATTCGGCCACGCCGCTTCAGACCCTGGACAAACGTGTCGAAGGAGAGGCTCTTTTCGTTTTTCCTTTCGGAAAAGGTCGCAAGATCATCGGCGTCTTCGGCCAGGGAAGCTTTTACCGCGTCATTGACCATATCGGAAATCGACCGGTCCGAGGCCGCGGCTTTGAGCCGCAGGGCACGGTGAACCTCGGCCTCGAAATAGACGGTAGCGCGTTTTGAAGTATCCATCGTGGCATTTTGACGTTACGACGTCAGAACGTCAAGATGTCATGTCGCCTTCCGAGTAGGCAAAAAAAGATTGGTCCTTCCGACATCCCTGTGGGCAAGAGGGCGCGAAACAACTCCCTCACCCCGCGCTCTGCGCGACCCTCTCCCGGGGCTGCGCCCTCCCTCATGTGCAACCGGGAACATGGGTAACAAATCGGACCGGGGACATGGGTAACAGTTTCTGGTTATCACAGAGGTTCGATTTTCCCGGTTCGTTGATTCAACCCACCCAAGACGAGCGAACAGAATTGAATCTGCC
>DASYUW010000095.1:0-1526 GCA_036000845.1 Burkholderiales bacterium | reverse complement strand
CGAGGGCATGATTTTCCGCGACGTCGCCGAAGTTCAGCGCGCCTACGACAACCGGCAGGCGGAACTGCACGCGCGCGTACTGGTGCGCATCAAGGAGTTCGACAAGGACGAAGCCGGCGACGTGACCGAGCGCGTTACCCGTTATGACACCACGGTTGGTCGTGCGCTTCTGTCCGAAATCCTGCCTGCAGGACTGCCGTTCGAGCTGATCAACAAGGCGCTCAAGAAGAAGGAAATTTCCAAGCTGATCAACGCCGGTTTCCGCCGTTGCGGCCTGCGCGAGACCGTGATCTTCGCCGACAAGCTGATGTACACCGGCTTTACCTACGCGACCCGCGCCGGCATCTCGATCTGCGTGGACGACATGGAGATCCCTCCGGAGAAGGAGCAACTGATCGACGCCGCCGAAAAAGAAGTGCAGGACATCGAGTCGCAGTACACCTCGGGCCTGGTGACGCAGGGCGAACGCTACAACAAGGTGGTAGACATCTGGGGACGCGCCGGCGACATGGTCGCCAAGGCGATGATGGAGCGCCTCGGACAGGAACCGGTGGTGGAGTGGGACGCCAGGAAGAACGACTGGGTGCCGATGAAGGACAAGAAGGGCAACCCGATGTCGCAGGAATCGTTCAACGCCATCTACATGATGGCCGATTCCGGGGCGCGGGGTTCCGCTGCGCAGATCCGTCAGCTCGCCGGCATGCGCGGCCTGATGGCGAAGCCGGATGGTTCCATCATTGAAACGCCGATTACTGCGAACTTCCGCGAAGGCCTGAATGTGCTGCAGTACTTCATTTCGACGCACGGCGCTCGCAAGGGCCTGGCCGACACCGCGTTGAAGACTGCGAATTCGGGCTATCTGACCCGCCGTCTGGTTGACGTGACCCAGGACCTGGTTGTCACCCAGGAGGATTGCGGCACGACCAACGGTGTGGCCATGAAGGCCCTTATCGAGGGTGGCGAGGTGGTCGAGGCTCTGCGTGAGCGTATTCTCGGCCGCGTGGCCGCCAATGACGTGGTCAATCCCGAAAACAGCCAGGTTGCCTACGTGGCCGGCACGCTGCTGGACGAAGAGGCGGTGGAGCGCATTGAGACGCTGGGCATCGACGAAGTCAAGGTGCGAACGCCGCTTACTTGCGACACGCGTTACGGTCTGTGCGCCAAGTGTTACGGGCGCGATCTGGGCCGCGGCCAGATGGTCAACGTCGGCGAAGCGGTTGGCGTGATCGCGGCGCAGTCGATCGGCGAACCGGGCACCCAGCTCACCATGCGCACGTTCCACATCGGCGGCGCCGCTTCGCGTACTGCGGTGGCGAGCCAGATCGAATCGAAGTCCAACGGCACGGCACGCTTTTCCCCGCTGATGCGCTACGTGACCAACGTGCGCGGCGAACAGGTGGCGATTTCCCGTTCCGGCGAAGTGCTGATCCTGGACGACAACGGCCGCGAGCGCGAACGCCACAAGGTTCCCTATGGCGCCATGCTGCACGTGGCCGATGCGAGCCCGGTCAAGGCCGGCAAGGTGC
>DASYUW010000094.1:0-4250 GCA_036000845.1 Burkholderiales bacterium | reverse complement strand
TTTCCACCGACTTTACTTCCACGATAACTTTCCTTTCGATCCACAGGTCAAGCCGATATCCTGCGTCGAGTTGTTCACCGTCGTACACAATCGGCAACGCGATCTGCCTTTCGAGCGGCAGTCCCTCTTTCCTCAGTTCGTGGGCGAGACAAGCTTCGTAGGCGCTTTCGAGCAATCCGCTCCCGATGGCCGAGTGAATCTTCATTGCGGCTGCAAGAATCTTACGTCCAATAGCCTCTTCACCCATCTTGGGGTTTCCTTCGCGTACCTTTGCGTCCTTTGCGTTGAGCGCGTGTCGTTGGTGGGATTTACGGGAGAAGGCCGCGGATCAGCATGTGCCGGTCGCTGATCTGGATGACGTCGAGCGAGAGGCTCGCCTGTCTGACCTGCGAGCGCACCTCCTCGACGGTGAACGCCGCGCATAGCGAATTGTAGAAGTCTTCCTTGAGAATCGGATGTTCGTTGCCGGCAACGGTCTCGACGATCGTGCGGGCGGCATCCGGCGATGCCGGCCTGAACAGGTCCATCACATACACCGCAGCGCCACGCCGGCCCAGGCGTCTGGCTTCGTTCCACAACACCATCGGATCCGGAAGGTGATGCAGCAGGTCCTTCGACAGGACTGCGTCGAAGCTGTGTTCGTCGAATGGCAATCCGGGAATGTAGCCTTGCACCGTGGCGACGCGCTTCTGCAGTCCGGCGGCCTCGACCGCTTTTTGCGCCAGCGCGAGCATCGCGCCGGAACCGTCTATGGCCGTAATGCGAATCGTGGGATGGGCGCGGGCAAGTCTTACCGGCACGTTCGCCGGGCCGCAGCCTATGTCGAGAACATTGCCCAGGTTCTTCGGAAAATCGGCCAGCAGATGATCCACGTACCACTGGTTGGACGTGGAGAAGTCCGCCTCCGCGTAGGCGAGCGCCTGTTCCGCGTTCTCCATGATTTCGGGCTCCAGTACTCTTTCCATCGCTTTCTCCATCATTTAGCGACGTCATGCTCGATAGCACGGGGAACGCCGCCCGCCCCGTGTTCGTTGGCGAAATCCCTCGGAAGACGATTGATGCGTGCTGAGAGAAAGAGCAGGCCGAGTATTGACGAGGACTCGGGACTCAATAACTTGCCAGGTTTTTGTCTTTGTCGTCAGCGTAATGAAATTTTAACCTTGACCGCAACAAGTTGCTTCACAACGTCTTTTGATAGTCAATCTGGCGATGGCGCTGCATGACTACGCCCGGAGGCCGCGCCCATGTCGACGATGACCAACACCGCAGGCGAGCGAGCGGCGCGGGTGAATTCGAGCTGAGATGGCGCCCCAAGAAGGCACGCAGGAACCGTGATGGTTCCTGCGCCCGATGCGCTTTGGACGGCGGTGCCTAGATGCTGGCTTATCAGGGCCGCGTTACGATCTCCGGCTTGGTGGAGCCGACGATGGCAAGGAGTTCCTGCTGCTCCGCCTTTGGCACCTTGAAATGGTCCAGGGTTTTCACGAAGTCGATGACCATTGCCTGCCACTCCCGCTCGCCGATATCGAGGTGGGCATGCGCGCTGCGCATATCGCGCCCCTTGTAGACGCAGGGGCCGCCGGTGACTTGGCAAACCAGCGCGGTCACCTGGAACTTGAGGCCCGCTTTCGGCACGTGTTGACGCGCCGCATCGATGCGCGGGTTGGCATTCAGCGTATTGTTGACGAGCAGTCGCTCGATGAACTGGTCGACCACCGTGGCAATTGCATAGACGCCGCCGAGTCGATCGTAAAGCGAAGGTTTCGTAGCATCCTGCTGGCACCATACGGCGGTACTCACGGCCGCGAGCGTCAGCACCATGATCACTCGGCTGAAGAATCTGCAAATTTCGTTCATATGTTCCTCCGATTGGTTCACTCCTGATGACCTTGGCGACGCGGTCGTCTTTCGGCTACCTCAATGGAAAATATCTAGTGCGCGCCAGCTTTGACAAGCAGAGCGATGCTCTCTGGCCGTTTCTTCCTGTTGGCCCATGAAAGCGCGCTGCCGCCGTCGCTCATGACCGTGTTGACATCCGCGCCGGCATCGATCAGCGCCTTGAGCGTCTCCGGCTTGCCACGGCCGTAACGGATCGCGCATATCACCGCCGTTTCTCCGATATCGCTGCGCGCGTTCACATCCGCACCACGCCGGACCAGGAAGGCGATCGTCTGCACCCGGTCGTTGGCGGCGGCGTACATGAGCGGCGTGAAGCCCCGCTTATCGCGACTGTTGATGTCTACCCCATTGGCCAGTAATGCTTCGATGCGGGTGGTGTCGCCGGCCTCTGCTGCCCTTAACAATTTTTCTGCCTCTGTGGGGGCTGCAGCTGCCGCGCCGGCGATCAACGCCCACACCACTAAACCGAGCAAGTGTTTCATCTGACGTCTCCTTTCCGGTCGCTCCGTGATATCCGCTGCCTGCTTCAGCAAATCCCCGCGGCCCGTGCATGGGCGGCCAGCCGAGCGGTTATCAGCGCCAGCAATGCCATGCCGGCAAACACCGGCACCGCGTGGAAGAAAATGCCGACGCCCGCCAATAGCACCGAGGCCGCGAGATAGCCGTAGGCACGCGGCCGGCCTGTGAGCTGCGCCAGCAATGCGGCACTGCCTGCGGCCACCAGCAGCATCACTTCGAAAATCGGGATCAGCACCGCGTGCTGGGAAGCGAATGTGCCCACTCCGATTGCCGTCAACGCCGCCACTGCGAACGGCAAACCGAGGCAGGACGCTGCCCCGATAAGGCCAGCAACCCAGGTGATTACTGCGGCTGCCACTGCGCTGCGCCCAACGGTCTTCGCATCGCTCATGGGTGCCTCCGTTTCAGACCTTGATCGCCACCAGCGAGACGCTCTTCACCCCGTAGTTGCGGGCGGCGTTCTTGGCGTTCGGAGTAAGAAACTGGTACTGCGGATTTTCGCGTACGCGCTGCACCCGCAGTCCGGCTTGTGCGATCGCTGTGAGGTATTCGTCCTGCTGCATGGCCCCGCCGATGCACGCCGCCCATAGCGTGGCGTTGCAGGTGACGCCTTCGGGAAGTGGCTTGTCGGTGACGATGTCGGAAATCGCCAGCCGGCCGCCGCGTGCCAGCACGCGCGCCGCCTCGCGAAATACCTGTGTCTTATCGGCAGACAGGTTTATCACGCCATTGCTGATCACCACGCTGAAGGCGTTGGTGGTGAACGGCATGTCCTCGATGTAGCCCTTGTGAAACGAGATCTGGTCGAATCCGGCCGCGGCACGCAGCCGCTCGGCCTTTCTGAGCTGGGCATCGGTCATGTCGAGGCCGTTCACGTGCCCGCCGGGGCCGGTGAGGAGCGCGGCGACGAAACTGTCCATTCCGCTGCCGCTGCCCAGATCGAGAACGGTCTCGCCAGGGCGAATGTCCGCGAGGTCAAAGTGAAAGCCGACGCCGGCGAATGATTCCACCGCTTCTTGGGGGATACGATCGAGGTCCGCTGGTGAGTAATCCAGACGCTCCGCGAGCGTGCGTCCCATTTCGAAATGAAATTCACCGGACGGCGCGTCGGCGACATGCTGGTACATCTCTTTGACTTTGAATTCGAGCTCGGTGCGGTTTACCGCTTGTGCGTTGGTCATCGGTCCCTCCTTATCGTGATTCGTGTGCGTGCACTCATGAAGGATGCAATCGGCGGGGCCAGAGTTCCCGATCATGCAAACGATGTCGCTTCACGAAAGCGCGCCACTGCCAACGGCGGGTATGGAACAAGAAAAGGGTGTGACAGATATTTGCTTGCAGCACGGAGCACCGCTGACGCGGCGTGAACGGAGCGTGTGGACCGTTTAGGGAAAGTTTCGCCAGGCCATCCGCAGCGACGCGAGGAGACGTCCGCCAATACTATCGGCGTTGGTATGTGGCTTGTGTGCTCGCAGTACGATGCTGTGCGCATTCAGACCCTGAGCAACGTGCCGCGTTTCGGTGCTGGAACTGCGGGAAAAGTAGTCCAGTCGCGCCAGCACGGTCACGTCGACAAAGCCCGTGACGCGCAACATGTCCAGGTAATCATCCTCCGCCAACGCGCCGACGATGCACTCGGCCCACAGCCGTGGATTGTTACGGCATTCCTCGGTCGCCGGGTTTCCGACTGCGATGTCCGCGATCTGCAGCTTGCCTCCGGGAACAAGCACGCGAAATATTTCGCTGAAAGCTTTGCGCTTGTCGGGAACGAGGTTGAGCACACCGTTGCTGGTTACGGCGGTGACGCTCGCATCCGGCAAGGGAATGTCTTC
>DASYUW010000093.1:0-14316 GCA_036000845.1 Burkholderiales bacterium | reverse complement strand
TAGGCCGGACGCCGCCAGGGGGTTGAAGCCAAGGCCGATCAGGATTGCGCCGGTCACCGCCACCGGCGTGCCGCCACCGGCCGCGCCCTCAAAGAAGGCGCCGAAGCAGAATGCAATGAGCACCAGTTGCAGCCGCCTGTCGTTGGTGACGGCACCGATGCTGTCCTGCAGGATCTTGAACAATCCCGCCTTGAGCGTCATGCGGTAAAGGAAGATCAGGTTGAAAATGATCCAGCAGATCGTGGTGGCGGCGAAAAGCGCCCCGTAAAAGCCGGCACGCAACGCCAAACCGCCGGGCATGCCTATGACGAACATCGCGATTAACGCAGCCGCGACCAACCCGGCAATCGCCGCATAGTGGGCGCGGATTTGAAAGATTCCGAGCCCGCCGAGCAGCACCACCACGGGGATTGCGCAGACAATCGTTGAAAGGATGGTGTTGCCGAACGGATCGTAGACCTGAGACCAAATCATGACTGCCCCCTCCCATGTGTTTTCTTTTTGGCATGGTCGGCTGCTACCGGACCGGGCGGCCGAATGCCGCGCAAGTATAGTGGGATTTTCCGCCACCACTTTCGCAAGCGGCCGACGCCACGCTAGGATGCGTGCTAGACAAGCGCGCGGCGTTGCGCCGTTTCCCTATAACCCCATGTCCGATCTCGATCCCGGGCGGCGCAGAGCGGGCGCATCACTCGCGCTGCTGTCGCTTATCTGGGGCTACAACTGGGTGGCGATGAAAATCGGGCTGGCCGATGCCGGGCCGTTGCAGTTCGCAACGCTGCGTTTCACGCTGGCTGCGCTGTGCATGGTTCCGGTGATCATGAAGTTCAGGGCGCCTTTGCTTCCCCGCCGGGAGCAATGGCCTGCGGTGGCGATTCTCGGCCTCATGCTTGCGGGCAATTTCGCCTGCACTTTGACGGCGTTGCGGCTGGGCGGGACCGGTAAGACCGCGGTACTGGTCTACACCATGCCGTTCTGGGTGCTGGTGTTCGCGTGGCTGGCGCTGCACGAGGGTCTCGACCGCTGGCAGGGCATCGCGGTTGCGATCGCGCTGGCGGGACTGGCGGTGCTGGTCGAACCTTGGACGCTATCCGGTGGATTGCTGGCCAGCGTGCTGGCACTCGGCGCTGGCATGTCCTGGGGTGCGAGCGTGGTGTACGTGAAGAACCTGCAGAAGAAAACCAGCGTTTCAATGCTGATGATCACGTTGTGGCAGATGATCATCGGTTCGCTGCTGCTGGCACTGGGCTGGGCCTGGCTCGAACCTCAGTCGATCCGCTGGACAGTAGGCTTTGGCCTCGCCCTCGGCTACACGGCAGTGCTGGCCACCGGGGTGGCGTGGATGCTTTTCTACTATGCGCTCCGGCGCATGCCGGCAGGAATGGTCGGCTTGGGCACACTCGCCACTCCGGTGATCGGCGTGCTGGCCGCATGGCTGCAACTGGGGGAACGACCCGCGCCTCTGGAGGCTGCGGGCATGGCGCTCATCGGCACAGCGCTCGCCATGTTGGCATGGTCGCCGCGCTCGAACGCGCAGACCGCCAATAGGTGAACGACGGCAGGCGCCGGCATTGAAACGCTAATCTGGTTCCTGGAGCTGTCCGAGCGGGCGCTTGAACGTGTAGTCGATGGGTTTCTTGACCAGCTCGTCGGCCGACGAATTGACGCTACCGCTGAGCAGCGTGAACGGGAGAGCAACCACGAAAGCCGTCGAACCGGCCACGATCGCAATCAATCCCATCGGCCGCGCAAACACCGCGTCGAGGAACATGTCGCCGCCGGCACGATCTTTCGGGAGTTGTTCGTTCGCCAGCACCGATTGTCCCGCCATCGCGGCAGTCAACGCCGCGATCACCAGACTACGCTTGATGAGGTTATGCATCGCTTTCCTCCATTTTGGGAAGCTAGTCGAGGAACGCATTGTAACCCTTTCTTTCCACGCCTGAAACAAGTATTGAGACAGCAGTAGGCACGACCGGAGACCACCATCGGCGAAGATCCGCGCCGTCGCCGCCTGAAGCCGTTCACGGCATGGAAATGTTGAGGACGTGGCGCTGGTAGATTTCAGGCAGGCGCTCCAGCACCTGTTCCTTGCCCAGAATGTCGCCGTCGCGCAGCGCCTGCGCCACCACATCCACGCTCAATGCCTCCAGCGCCGGGATCGCAATCGGCGCGTAGGACAAGTGCCACGCCTCGGGAAACATGCCGCCGCGATATTCACGGTAAGGGCGGAAGAAGCCGAAGCGCGCAATGTTCTGGTCCAGCCACTGGTGCAGCCGATGGAAGACGCCTCCCGGCTGTACCTCCTCCGGCAGCAGTTTCACCCGGTATCCCTCGGGAAGCGCCGCGCGATCGTAGACATCGATATCGGTGCCCCAATGGTGACGGCTGGCGCCCGGCAGTGCCGACCAGTTGAGTATGCATTGCACCCGCTGCGCTTCCGACAGGGCATCGTAGTCGAGCACGCCACCGTCGGCATCGAAAAGCGTGCGTTCGCCGCAGAACTTCCTGTTCCAGATTTCGGCCTGCGACGCGAAATCGCGGAAGCCGCTGAACACCGCGATGTCGAACCCTTCCGCTGCCGCCGCCTCGCGCAGGCGCGCGAAGGGCTCCACCACGTTCGCGTGAATGGCGAAACGCGGTTCATCAGACTGAAACACGTGGGACCGGGACCGACCGGTCAGTTGCAGGGAGTCAAGCAGCATGTCGCTACGCCGGCGGCGTTGTCGAAGGCGGATTGTCGCAAATCCGTCTGCCGAAACGCCAGCCCGTGCCGGGCTCGAAGGCAACTGCTCTTTACTGGCGTAGTTGCTTGGGCGTCACGCCCAGCATGCGCTTGAAGTGCCGGGTGAGATGGCTCTGGTCCGCAAATCCGACTGCGGTCGCAACTTCGGCAAGCGATCGGTCGCCGGCACCGGCGGTGAGCAGCGAGCGGGCACTGTTCACCCGTACCTGCAGCAGGTACTGGTGCGGCGTGACGCCGGTGGCCTTTTTGAAGATCCGGGAAAGATGAAACGGGCTCAGATGCGCCGCGGCCGCGATGTCCGACAGGCTCAGGTCCGTGGGGTAGTTGTCGTGGATGAAATCGACGGCCTGGGTCACCGCCCGCGGTTGCGTGGAAATCCTGTCGGTTTCGATGGGCTGCGGGCGCTCGGAGTAATTGCGCAACAGATGCACCGCCAGCATGCCGGCGAGCGACTCGGCGAACAAGCGGCTGCCGGCATCACCGTTCATCGCTTCGCGCATCAGGTTTCCGGCAATGCCGGTGATCAGCGGATCGCGCTGGCCTTCGACGATACGCAAACGCACTCCGGCAGGGTCGAGATCGAAAGTTTCGCGCGCGACCTTGTCCAGATATTCCGGCTCCAGCGCCATCACCGCGATCGACAGGCGCGTGTCCCACGACCAGCGTACCGGCGTCTCGCTGGGAAGCACCGAAACCAGCCCTGCGGCAAGATCGCTCTCCGCGACTTCGCCACCGCTCTCGCGAACGCAGTGGCCTTCGGCGAGGCTGACGCATATCAGATGTTCCTTGGTTCCGCCGGGAAGGCTGCTGTCCCCGGGTTCGAGCTCGCGGCGTTCGATGTTCAGCGGGTACCAACCGAGCGACAGACTGGATATGCGCACGCTGTGCGGCATGACGCTGAAACCATCCACGGGCGCATCCGCCGCTTCCGCCCGCGCGAGCGCAATCAATGCCGGATCGTAAGGTGCATTCATTTTCTTTTCCCCTACAACAATTCGGTGCGTGAACGGTTGGCGCACCATAGCGCGTCCTCGTTCACGACCCGTCTGGATTCCCTGCTTCGGACCGTTCGCCACTTCCCGGCCCACGACTCCATGCCGGCCTGCGGCCAGAAAGTAACTGACTGGTCAGTAATATAGTCGCAGTGCGTCGGCACCGTCAACAGCTCTTTGCGGTTGCACAGGCGGGGCACCTAGGTGGCAATCTAACCGACATCGCCTAACACGAAATAGAACAGACCACGCATATCATCCATTCCGGCCACGCATGGGACACGGCGCGGCGCAAGAAACCGATAAAAAAGAAACGCCTGCGCAACGGTAGGCGGTTCTAGCTGCAGATTCGGCGACGCCCGCCGCGCTACTTGAACTCGTGTAACTGGGTGCGGTGGCGCTTGATGAAGTCCCAGTCGTAGCGGACGCCCAAGCCCGGTCCGTCCGGCACCGGGAAGCAGCCATCTTTGCCGACCCCGTCCAACTGGTCGGTGTAAGCATCCGCATACACCGGCGGCATGGCGTTGCCGCACTTCGGCCCCACCAGCGCCAGTTCGTAGAAGTTGGTGTTGCGGATCGCCGCCATGCAATGACGATGCGCCGGGCCCGGCGCGTGCAGCTCGACGTCGAGCCCGAAGGCCTCGGCCAGGTGCGCGATCTTCATCGTGCCGGTGATGCCAAGATCGTATTCCGGATCGGCGCGCACGAAATCCGTGCCGTCGTTGACGATGAAATCCGCCTTCGGTTCCAGCCCGCGCACGTGCTCGGTCTGCAGCAGCGGCGTCTTGATGAACTGGCGCAGTTTGCGATGCGCGAACTGCGACCAGCCGCCATCGCGCATCGGATCCTCGTACCAGAAGAAGCCGGCCTCGTCGCAGGCGCGGCCGACGGCCAGCGTATCGGCGAATGTCCGCAACTCGCATGCCGGGTCCAGCATCAGCGTCATGCGGCCGCGCAAGCGGCTGCCGAGAGCCAGCACCGCTGCGCTCTCCTCCTTTGCATTCCCGTCGCACCAGCCGTGCATCTTGAAGGCTCGATAGCCCATTTCGTAGCACTGCTCGGCGAAGTCCACGTAGGCCTCTGCGCTGGAAAGGCCGCCGTTGCGATCGCCGTGGTAAGTCGACGCATAAGTCGGCAGCTGCTTGCGCCAGCCGCCCAGCAGTTTCCAGATCGGCGCATGCAACTGCTTGCCCGCCAGGTCCCAGAGCGCGATGTCGATGCAGCCCGCGCCCATGTGGTCGTACTGGCGCAACGCGCGCTTGAAATCGTCGTAGATCAGTTCGCGCTGGTGCGGATCGCGCCCGATCAGATGCTGCGCCAGGAACAGGGTCTGGCCGATCGCCATCCTGGTGCCACCCCAGAGCGCCACGTACTCGCCGCGCGCGCCGTCGTCGGCCTCGATCGCCACGGCATACTTCGACAGCTTCAGCTTGTTGTCCGGCTGGTAGACGATGTTGAAACCGCTGCTGTCCCAGCCGAGATCGGGCAGCTCGAATGCGAACTCGTGTACTTCGACGCGTTTGATGCGACTCATGGCGTTTCCTTTGACGACCGGCTCGGCTGATGCGGTGGCACGCACTTTTCGGGCGATCATAGTCAGCCGATACCTCGCGCGTCAACGCACGGGATAATGCCCGACACTAAACATGGCTTAGCGGCCCACCCACGTCAATGAAAACATTGCCCCCGCTCGATCAGATCGCGATCCGGCCGCTGGCAGACGACGTGGAGGCGGAACTTTGCGCGCGCATGATGGAGCTTTCCGAGCCATGGTTGTCGCTCGGCACCGGCTACCGCGCACTGTTCGATCTCATGCAAAACCCCGCGCGCGCGCGCTATGTGGCATGGCTCGACAACCGGATTGCCGGCTTTGTAGTGATCAACATGTGCGGGACGCTGGTGAGCTACATACAGACCCTCTGCGTCGCGCCCGGTAATCGGGCCTCGGGAATCGGCAGGCTATTGATGGCACATGCCGAGATGCGCATCTTTCGAGACACGCCGAACGTTTTCCTGATGGTCTCGGATTTCAACGCCGCGGCACGCCGATTCTACGAACGGCTCGGCTACCTTACGATCGGGGAAGTTCCTGAGCTTCTGGTTGCCAGGCGTTCCGAAATCCTGATGCGCAAGACCTCGCGGCCCGATGCGAGGACACCCGACAAGCTCAAGGGACTCCGGCTAATCGTCCGGGAGTGGTGCGACGCACCGGGCGCGAGGCATGCTCACGCTGAAGCATTGGCCGGCAAAAACGGCACCATCGGTAACTTCAAATTGCAGCTCGCGGCATAGCCGGATTGGCGATGCGGCTGCTTGCTCCGAGCTAGCGGGTTGCTTAGATTGCCAGAGAACGCCTGGAGCCACAGAGAGAAAAACCGAAAACTAACCACCAAGGCACCAAGACACCAAGGAATACAAATGGGAACCTGGAAACCATGTCAGTTTTTCTTGGTGCCTTTGTGTCTTGGTGGTAAGAATTTGTTCGGCCATCGAGTACTTCAACAGCTTGCTAGAGAGTGTATTTGACGAGGATGCGCGCGCTGCGGCCTTTGTGGCTGTTCCAGTGCGCAAAGTGCTGACAGATCTCCTTCGATTCGTTTCCCTGCGCGCGCTCGAAGTAGGCGTCCACGAATCTTGCCGCGCCGGCGTCCTGTCCCGCCTGTACCCGCGCGTCATCCCAGGACTGTTGCGCATCCTCAAGGCGCGTGAACACCTGCACCTCGGTCACCGTGGCCGACGCCGGCACCACCGCGCACAGCGTCGTGCGCAAGGCCTCCTGCTCAGCACATGCCGCCGGCGCCTGCGCAAGCCCGGCCTTCGGCGCCCGGCAGGGTGGAACGCTGATGATCGCGGCCACGCCTGCGGCGCCGCGCCGGCGCTCGGCGGCCAATCGCGCATCCGCCTCCGACTGGCCGTTTTTCTCCAGCCCGGCGCGCTCCAGCCGCACTGCGGCGGCGCTGATGTCGCGCAACCGCGTCTGCATCTCCTCGCGCAGGAGCTTGTCATCCCCCCGCAGGCTATAGCTCTGATACTCGGAAAGAGCGTAGCCGCCCACCAGCGCAGCCAGCGCCAGAGCGAAGATCGCCAGCCAGGAGCCGGACTTGCGCGAGGCCGGTTTGCCCGCGGCCCGTTCCGCGGCCTGCCTGCGCGCGTTGGCCGTCAACTGGATCACCGCGGTGACGAAGGTGGCCGCGGCGCCGATAAGCGCTGCCGTTACTGGGTCGGAGAGATTCATGGACATACGATGCTACCGCCTTGCTTGTTCCGCCGGAAGTACGCTGCCGCCCCGGCCGGTGCTATAGTTCAAGCAATTCCTGTACACAACCTCCCGCCATGCGACTCGATCTCAGCTACGGCCGCGGCAGTTACCCGCTCGATCTGCCGGACCATTGGGACGTCACCGTGATCCGCAAGCCGGTGATGCCGGTGCAGCCCGACGCCCGGGCCGCCGTGCGCGCGGCGCTATCGCGGCCGGTCGATGCCCGTCCTCTGGCTGAGGAAGCACGGGGAAAAAAGACTGCGTGCATCCTGATCTGCGACATCACCCGGCCGGTACCGAACGGTCTGCTGCTGCCGGAAATTGTCCGGCAACTGCTCGATTCCGGCATGAAGCCGGAAAACATCACCGTCCTGGTGGCCACGGGGCTGCATCGTCCGAACGAGGGCGCAGAACTGGAAGAACTGATCGGTGACCCCTGGGTGCTGAACACCGTCCAGGTGGCGAACCACTACGCTCGCAACGACGCCGACCATGTCGATCTCGGGCCGACGCCGCGCGGCACACCGGTGAAACTGGACCACCGCTTCGTTGAAGCTGATGTAAGAATCGCCACCGGCCTGGTGGAGCCCCACTTCATGGCCGGCTTCTCGGGTGGACGCAAAATGATTGCGCCTGGAGTGGCGCACCAGGACACGATTACGACCTTCCACAGCGCGCGCTTCATGTCGCATCCCAAGGCGGATAACTGCGTGCTCGATGGCAACCCGTTGCACGAAGAGCAGCTCGAAATCGTACGCAAGCTCGGCCACGTGCTGGCGGTGAACACGGTAATCGACGAGCATCGCCAGCTGTCATTCGTAAACTACGGCGAGATCATCGCGAGCCACCTTGGAGCAGTTGCGTTCAGCCGGGTCTACGCCCAGGTTCCGGTCAAACGCCGCTTCAGGACCGTGGTCACCAGCGCCGCCGGCTATCCGCTCGACAAGACCTACTATCAAACCGTCAAGGGCATGGTCGGTCCGGTGGATATCCTCGAGCCGGGAGGTGATCTGGTGGTGGTCTCCGAGTGTTCGGAAGGACTGGGCTCGGAAGAATACGCCGATGCGCAGCGCCGGCTCATCGGTATGGGCGCGGACGGTTTCTTCGCGTACATCAGCCGCAAGCAATTCGCCGATATCGACGAGTGGCAGACGCAGATGCAGTTGAAACCGATGAAAGCCGGAAGCGTGCATCTTTACAGCGGCGGATTGCGCGCCGAGGTCCGGGGCCTTACCGGAGTGAATCTGATCGACTCGGTGGAGAAGGCGCTGCACCGATGCGTGGAAGCAAGCGGCGACACGTCGGTCGCGGTGATCCCGGAGGGGCCTTACGTGGTGCCGGTGTATCAGCCTGCATAAAGGGAGAAGACATGATCGGGGACAGGATCGAGGTCAACATCGCCGGCGGACTGGACGTGCCGCTGCCGCGCATGGTCGAGGTGCGGCAGAAGTTCGAAGCCGTGCACCTGGGCGACATTGCGGCCACGGTTACGAAGGAATTCCAGCGTCCCGAGGTGCGCGCCAGAGTCAAAGCCGGCCAGGCAATCGCGGTAGGGTGTGGCAGCCGCGGCATCGCCAATATCGCGACAATCGTGAAGTGCGTGATCCGCGAGCTGCAGGCGCTCGGCGCCAGGCCGTTCATCTTCCCGGCGATGGGCAGCCACGGCGCGGCAACCGCGGAAGGCCAGAAGAAGGTCCTGGAGGGTTACGGCATCTCTGAAGCCACCACCGGAGTTCCGGTCAGGGCAACCATGGACACCGTGATCGTCGGCACGCTCGCCGATGGCACGCCGGTGCACATGGACCGGTTTGCGGCCGAGGCCGACGGCATTGTCGTCATCAATCGCATCAAGCCGCACACCGCGTTTCGCGGCGCCACTGAAAGCGGCATCACGAAGATGCTGGCTATCGGCATCGGCAAGATCATCGGCGCGGCGACTTATCACCAGCACGGCATGGACACCTTTCCCGAGCTGCTGCCAAAGGTGCGGGACGTGAACCTGGCCAGGCGCGACGTGCTTTTCGGCGTGGGCATCGTCGAGAACGCGCATGACCAGACCGCCGCGGTCGAGGTCATTCCCTCGGAGCGGATCGCCGAGCGCGAACCGGTGCTGCAGGACATGGCGAAGAAGCTGATGCCGCAGTTGTTCTTCGACGAAGTCGACGTGCTGATCATCGACGAGATGGGCAAGAACATCAGCGGCGCGGGCTTCGATCCGAACATCACCGGCCGCAACCGCCGCGCGGTGCAATGGAACTATGGGCCGCTCACCAAGAAGATCGTGGTCCTCGGCCTGACCCCCGAAACCCACGGCAACGCCACCGGAATGGGCGGGGCGGACATCATCACCATGCGCCTGTTCCGCGAGATCGACATCCCCTCCACTTACGCCAACATCATCACTTCTATGCACCTTGATGGGGGAGCGATTCCCATGGTGATGAATACCGAGCAGGAGGCCGTCCAGCTCGCCGTCAAGACCGTGGTGCGGGTGAAACCCCAGGACTGCCGGATCGTGCGCATCCGCAACACCCTCGAACTGGCGCAGATCCAGGTTTCCGAACCGCTGCTGGCTGAAGTACGCGCCCGCCCCGACCGTTTCCAGATCGCCTCCCCGCCCGTGTCCTTCACTTTCGATGCCGAGGGACGGCTTGCTTCGCTTGTTTCCGCACGCGAGGCGTCAACTAGGGCGGCAGCCGGGCGTTAGGGGCGGGGCGTTTCGCATCCGCGGCGCGCCAATGCGAAATTCGCTACCCCGGCAGGAAAAATGAAGAACCTTGTGCTTTTGCTCGGCCTTGTACTGACCTGTGCGCCGGTTTTTGCGCAAAACACCTCGCAGCAGGACAAAATGAAAGCCTGCAATGCCGACGCAGCGAAAAAGGAATTGAAGGGCGATGAACGCAAGGTGTTCATGAAGGAATGCCTGTCGGTGAAGAAGGTGGCAAAAGAGGAAAATGAGGAAGCAAGGGAGCAGAAGAAAGACGTGAAGCTGCAGCGGGAACGAATGAAGAGCTGCAACGCCGATGCTTCCAGGCAGGTACTGAAAGGCGACGCGCGCAGGATTTTCATGAGTGATTGTCTAAAGAAAAAGGCATGAAGTCGGTCCGCGCAATGCGTTGCGGACCGTGCTTTTTCGAATTGAGCTTTCCCGCGTTTTACGCCTTCCAACCAATGGCGCCTAAGCCGCCTTGCTCTGCCTCGACAGCCAGTCGTCCGTGCCGTACCGGCGGCCAGTAAACGGGGCACCATCAGTTTCTTCCTGGGAAACAAAAATCACTGCTTGACGCTTCCAAAAATCGCGGCGTAGAGTACGCGCGCGCCTTGCCGCTGTCATAACGCTCTTTCTGCAGCGCAACATGAAATCGGCTCCGACGCACTCGGCCGAAGCACACCAGAACTCGAATATCTCGGGAGGAGAGGCTCGTGGACGAGGAAGGTTGCCCGCGCATTGTGCACATGTCTGGCTGCCAGCGGTCTTCGGACTGATTCATAACCGTGCCGCTGCCACAGGATGGCGACCCGGCGTGAATCCAAACCCCCTTGTAATCCGCCGCAGCCATATTTTCCGCGCCCGAGGCCGAAGGTTCCAGGATCTGCGCGCCGACGTTCACGCTTACCACCGCAGGATTTCCGTTCGCAGCCGCTTTCCCGCCGGCAACGTCCGGCACGACTCGAGCCACACGACTTACAAGAAAGGCAGGACAGCAAAGACGTTTAGGTCGACCACGTGACACTTTTCCGGAACGAACCGAATAGCGAAGGGAGAAGAAAATGGACACGGAGTTTGGCGCAATAAACGTACTTTTCACCGAGTTCTACTACTGGATGACGGTCGTCATCATGTTTCTCATCCACGTAGGGTTCTGTGTGTATGAGGTGGGCGCGTCGCGTCGCAAGCATCACATGCACACCCTGATGAAGAACACGATGGTCATTCCTGTTGTGACCGTGACGTTCTATTTGTTCGGCTGGTGGATCTATTCGGCATTTCCCAACGGACCGGGGTTCACCGGTGGCATGGTCGCAGCGCCTTTTGCGGAACCCTGGAGCGAGCTGATGGGCCCGCATATGGGGGGCGCGCCCGCCACCGAAACCGTCACCGCGGTTGACACCGCGCTGTGGGCGCGATTGAACGGCGTTTTCTGGGCAGCCTTTCTGCTGTTCTCCTGGACTACGGCGTCGATCGTTTCCGGCGCGTGCATCGAGCGCATCCGCTCCGGCGCGTTCTGGGTTCTCGCCGCGCTCATCGGATCGGTTCTTTGGATTCTCGATGCGTCCTGGGGCTGGCATCCGCAAGGCTGGATGGTGAGGCTCCTCGGCTACCATGACGCTTACGCATCCGGAGTTGTGCACGCCATCGCCGGCGGATTCGCTCTCGGTATTCTCCTGGTCCTGGGCCCGCGGATCGGCAAGTTTCGGGCGGACGGAACCCCGCGCAACATCAATCCCCACAATCCCTGGCTGGTCACGGTCGGCCTGTTCCTGATCTACACCGGATTCTGGGGGTTCTACGCGGCCTGCAACATTCCGATCTTCGATGTCCAGTCCGGCGACGGCGTGTTTTACTCCGCAACCAACATTTACCTTGGCCCGACCACGCTGTCCGCCATCACGGTCAACTTCATCATGGCGCTGGCCGGCGGCATGATGGCCATGTACGTGGTGGCGAAAGGCGATCCATTCTGGACCTACTCCGGCGGACTGGCGGGAATCATCGCAACATCGGCGGGCAATGATCTTTACCATCCGGTCCAGGCGCTGCTGGTCGCGGCCATTATCGCGGTCATCGTGTACAAACTGCATTACTGGGTCGAGCGGCGCTTCAAGATCGACGATGCGGTGGGCGCGGTAGCGGTGCACGGTTATGCCGGTTTTCTCGGCGTGGTCGCCGCCGGCCTCCTGCTGTGGGGCTACCCGTCCTCGCCTGACACCAGCTTCGCCGTGGTCACGCCGTGGGGCAATTTCGTCGGCGCGGTGATCATGTTCTGGGTGCTCGGGTTCATTCCCGGCTGGATCACCGCGAAAATCCTCAACGCCTTCGGTGCACTCCGTATCCCGCGGGAAGTCGAGATCGCCGGCCTCGATATCACGATGGATTTGAACAGCGGGGAAGAGACGAAGGAAGTTTCGGCATCGGTGCGGCAGGCTGCGAAGTCCGCCGGCCTGGTGGGCTGAGTACCTGTCTAGTCGATCAAGGAGAAGGTCATGACAACCGGAAATTTTGAGAACTGGGCGGGGAAAATTCTCGACATCGGACCGATCTATCCCTTTGTCGGATGGGAGTTCATTCTGTTCATCCTGGCACTGGTCTTCTGGCTCGGCTGGCACGTCCTGCAATTCCGTGTCGAGAGCAAGGAGTTCCATGAAGGTGTCGAGAAGGTCGGCAATCCAGACGGAATGAGAAAGGCGCTCGACAGGAACGGGGACTAGCCTCACCCCCCGCCCTCTCCACTGCGTGGAGAGGGTGCCAGAAGCGGAAACGGGCGATCCCGAGGTCGCCCGTTCTCTTCGCATTCGGCTTCCCTCTCCCCCCGCTAGCGGGGGGAGAGGGCGGGGGGTGAGGGAATCACGACTTTATCGTTTACGACGGCGACCGGTATCGCAGTGAGTTTCGCGCCGGCGCAGGGGCCGTCGAAACATTCCCCGGTGGCAATCTTGAACATCGCGGTGTGGTGCGCGCACATCAGGACTTCGCCGTCGAAAATGTGGAAGGTATGCGGCTCGTAGTTCAGGGGCAGCGAAAAGTGCGGGCAGCAGTTGTGGTACGCGACGACGCCCGCGCCAATGCGCAGCAGCAGCACGCGGAACACCTCATGGCCCGTGCCGAACACCACCTCCTTGCCGCCGCCTTCCGTTACTTCCTCCAGCGCGCACAACGCGGTGCCCGACGCCGGCGCGAACGGCAGATCTTTCCAGTCGCTCATTTCGAACCAGAAGAAAATCTCACCACCAAGGCACCAAGACACCAAGAAACACGAACGAAACGTCACTCGCGGTAGTTCGTATGGTGCCGGATACCGGAGTGTGGACACTGCCAGGGCGTAGAACAGGGCACACAGGGAAGATGTGCAATCCGCCTCCCCGTAAAAACCACTGCGAATAAATATGATTTCGCTTCCCTTGGTGCCTTTGTTTCTTGGTGGTTAGCACTTGATTCAGCCTCGCACCAGCCTGAAGTCGTACTCGGCGGTGCAGTAAGGCGCAGCCGATTTCCCTCCGTCGGGCGTCGGACCTGCCGGGTGCGGCTTGAAGTCCACCACCAGCGAACGCTTCACGCCGAACACGGCGTCCGAATCGAGATACGCATCGCCTTCCACGAACAGGTGGGTCGCGACCTTCTCGTAACGCGGCGCGGAAACGATCGCGTGCACATGCGCCGGACGGTACGGGTGGCGGCCCATCCCAAGCAGCATCTTGCCCACCGGCCCGTCGGTGGGAACCGGGTAACTCACCGGCTTCACCGTGCGAAATCCGTAGCGCCCATCCGCCGCTGTGGTGAATTTGCCGCGGGCGTAGGACTCGTTTCCACCCGGCCGTTGAACGTCGTAGAAACCTTCGCCATCAGTCTGCCAGACGTCGATCGTCGCACCGGCGATCGGTTTGCCGCCCACGTCGAGAACGCGTCCGAAGACGTAGGCTGGTACGCCGGGCGCATCTCCCGCAATGTCGGCCCACATCGGCATGTCCTTCGCGCCCGAAACGTAGAACGGGCCCAGCACCGTGGTTTCCGTCGCGCCACCGGGTTTTCTGTGGTTGATTGCATCCACCAGCATGGACACGCCCAGCGTGTCCGAGAGCAGGATGTACTCCTGGCGCTTGCCGTCGCACTTCTGTCCGGTGGCGGTGAGGAACTGGATGCCGGCGAACCACTCGGCCTCGGTCAGTTCGGTCTCGCGCACGAAGGCGTGCAGGTGCTTGATAAGGCTGGTCATGACCTGCTTGAAGCGCGCATCCTTCGCGCCTTCCAGTTTTTCCAGCACCGCATCGACGAGATTCTGTTCTGTCAGGTTACTCATGGGCAATTCTCCGTGAAGGTTCCTATTGCGCCCATCTATTTCAGAGACTCGAGATAAAGAATCAGCTTCGCGCGTACCTTCGGATCGTCCTGGAAGTAGACCATCTGCGCCTTGGGCGCGACGGCAATGGTGTCGGTCAGCCAGGCGTCGAGCAAGGCGCGATCCCACACCTTCCCTTTCAACGCTTCCTTGATGCCTTCGGAATAGACGAATCCGGGCGCGCCCGCCGCCTCACGTCCGATCAACCCGAACAAGTTCGGGCCCTGGCCGTGCTTCTCTCCCTGCTCGAACGTATGGCATTGG
>DASYUW010000092.1:0-2685 GCA_036000845.1 Burkholderiales bacterium | reverse complement strand
GCCGAAGCAGCACCCTGGCCACCGTTGATCGCCAGGAACGCCTTGGTCACGGCAACCGAGATCTTGCCGGGCTCGAAGCCGACGACGGCGCCGTTGCGGCGGATGACTTTGTACTGGGCGTAACGCTGCGGATCCCGGTCGGCCGCGCCATCTTCCGTGGAGTAATTGCTTACCGGAGTGGCCGCGGTCAGGTTGGTGGCAAGTTGCATTTTTTCTCCCTCGAATATTTTTGTCGCCTGGAAGCAACAACCGGACGTGCGCTGGTCTGAAACCGCTGTTCGTCTGATACCACTATATGTTGTGCCCCGGCCATGCCGACATGACTAATTCTAGTAGCACCACACTCCCTGTCAAGAATTTTTTACATTTGAAAAACAAAATGCTCGATTGCGCAGTTGAAGTACGCGCGAAGTGACGAAACGCGGCAGCGATGCAGCGCTGCGACGCTGCGACGCTTGTTCGGACTCAGATCTGCCGCGCTGCGCGGAAAGAAGTCGGACGCTGCGTCGCGCGCCAGAAACTGGCGGCGGTTTCGACGGTGGAGAAGTGGATTTCCACGGTGTCCGCAATGTCGCTGGAATAGCCGCCGGCCATCGCCACGGCCACCGGCACCGAAGCCGCCTGGCACAACTCGAACACCTTGCGGTCGCGCGCCTGCAGACCCTCTTTGGTCAACGAAAGCCGCCCGAGCCGGTCACCTACGTACGGATCGGCACCGGCAAGATAGATCGCCAGATCCGGCTGCGCCGCGGAAAGCGTGCGGCAGATGCCCTGTTCCAGCGCATCGAGGTAGTCGGCATCGGCGGTGCCGTCCGGCAGTTGGATGTCGATGTCGCTAGCCTCTTTACGGAACGGGAAATTTTTCGCGGCGTGGATCGAGAAGGTGAACACGGTCGCGTCGTCGGCCAGAATCGAGGCGGTGCCGTTGCCCTGGTGTACGTCGCAATCGAGGATCGCCACGCGCCGGGCGCGGCCTTCGGCCTGCATCGCCAATGCGGCGATGGCGGAATCGTTGAACACGCAATAGCCTTCGCCGCGGTCGCGGAAGGCATGGTGAGTACCGCCAGCAAGGTTCACGCCGACACCCTCGGCCAGCGCGGCGCGGCAGGCCTCGATGGTGGCGCCCGCGGAACGGCGCGAACGCTCCACCATTTGCGGGGTCCAGGTAAAGCCGATCCGGCGCAACTGCCGTTCGGACAGTTGGCCGTTAACAACGCACTCCAGGTAAACGCGATCGTGTGCGCGCAGGATTTCCTCGTCGGTCGCCGCGTGCGGCTCGCGCAGCCCCTCCCCGCAGTCCAAGCCTGCTTCCTCGACGCGCTTGCGCAGAAGCGAGTACTTCGCCATCGGGAACCGGTGTCCCGCCGGCAGCGGCAAAACGTAGTGGTCTGTGTAGAAGATCTTCACAACGGCGGTAACTGGTGACCAGTGACTGGTAACTGGTAAACCCCAAGAATGAACGCCGGGGTCGATTTCAACTAGTCACCAATCACCAGTTACTGCTCACCGCTTTCGAGCATCGCTCGAAAGCGAGCCCAGTCGAAATGCGGTCCGGGATCGGTCTTGCGACCGGGCGGAGTGGCGATATCGGAATGGCCTACGCAGTCCTTGATCGGGTAGGCGCGCCGCAGCACCCGGGTCAGGTCCGCCAGCACCGCATACTGCGAATCGGCAAAAGGCTTATCGTCGGCACCTTCGAGTTCGACGCCGACCGAAAAGTCGTTGCAGCGACTGCGGCCGCGCCACTCGGACTGCCCCGCATGCCAGGCGCGCCGGACACAAGGGACGAACTGCATCATTTCGCCATCGCGACGTATCAGGAAGTGGCTGGAAACCTTGATGCCCTGGATCTCGCGGTAGTACGGGTGGGCCCGCGGGTCGAGGCGGTTGGTGAACAGCTCGACGATGCCTGGGCCGCCGAACTCGCCCGGCGGCAAACTGATGTTGTGAATGACCAAGAGCTCGATGCTCGCGCCTCCGGGCCTTTCATCGCAGTTCGGCGAAGGCACGTAAGCCGTAGCGGAAAGCAGGCCGGAAGCGTCGAGCTTCCAGAAATCCGCCCGCTTCCCGCCTCTCGCCGCTTGCCTCACTAGTTCAGACCAAGCCGTTCCATTCTGTAGCGCATGGAGCGGAAGGTAATGCCGAGGAGCTTGGCCGCGGCGGTGCGGTTGTAGCGGGTTTTCTCCAGCGCCTCGAGGATGGCTTCCTTCTCCACCCGGTCGAGATAGTCCTGCAGCGGCGCCTTGCTGTCGCTGCCGGTGGCAACGGCCTGCTCGGGCAGGTCGTGCGGGGTGAGCTGCAGGTCGTCGGCGGTGATCTTGGCGTCGCTGCACAACGCCATCGCGCGCTCCAGCACGTTTTCCAGTTCGCGCACGTTGCCGGGGAAGTCGTAGCGCTTGAGTTCCTCCAGCGCCTCGCCGCTTACTTCCGGCTTTCTCGTCCCGGTATTACGGGCCAGCTTGTCGAGCAGCGCACCGACGAACTGCGGGATGTCCTCGCGCATTTCCCGCAGCGCCGGCATGCGCAGTTCGATGACGTTGAGCCGGTAATAGAGGTCATGCCGGAACTTGCCCGCCTCGACGCATTCGCCGAGTTTCTGATGGGTGGCACTGATGACGCGCACGTCCATCGGGTCTTCCTGGGTGGAACCCACCTTGCGCACCTTCTTTTCCTGTATCGCGCGCA
>DASYUW010000091.1:0-33607 GCA_036000845.1 Burkholderiales bacterium | reverse complement strand
ACTTCCGCGTATCGCTCCCTGGTGGCGAAAATCCATGCCATCGCGCGGCGCGAAGCCGACGAGATCGAAGCGCACTGGCCCAAGGTGCTGCGCCGGGTGCAGGGCTACAACCTGGACATGGTGATGCCGGGCAGTGAATCGCATCCGGCTTTGCACAACCTCGCGCACCTGCTGGTCGGCTCCGAAGGCACGCTGGCGTTCTCGAAGCGCGTGACGCTGAAGCTCTCGCCGATTCCCGCGCACAAGGTTCTGGGCGTGGTGCATTTCGCCGGCTTTTTCCACGCCATGGACCTGACCCGGCATATCGTCACGCTCGACCCCGACGCGGTCGAACTGGTGGACCGCACCATGATCGATCTGGCGCGGGGCAACGCCGCGTTCCGCACGATCGTCGCGAGATTTCTCAAGGGTGAACCCGAGGCCATCCTGCTGGTGGAGTTCGCGGGCGAGGACAGAAACGCGCAGATCGCAAAACTCCAGCGCCTGACGCAGATGATGGGCGATCTCGGGCATCCCGGGGCCGTGGTGGAGATCACGGACGCGGCGCTGCAAAAGGAAATCTGGGAGGTGCGCAAGGCCGGACTCAACATCATGATGTCGATGAAGGGCGACGGAAAACCGGTGTCCTTCATCGAGGACTGCGCGGTGCCGCTCGAACACCTCGCGGAGTATACCGATAGACTGACGAAGATCTTTGCGAAGCATGGTACCCACGGCACCTGGTACGCGCATGCGTCGGTAGGCACGCTGCACGTGCGCCCGATATTGGACATGCGTCGCGATGGCGCGGAAAAGATGCGCGCGATCGCGGAAGAGGCCTGCGCCATGGTCAGGGAGTTCAAAGGCGCTTACTCGGGCGAGCACGGCGACGGACTGGTGCGCTCCGAATGGATCGAACCGATTCTCGGGAGCCGACTGGGCGCCGCGCTGACGCAGATCAAGGACCTCTTCGATCCAAAGGGCCTGATGAATCCGGGCAAGATCGTGCGACCGGCAAAGATGGACGACCGTTCGCTGTTCCGTTACAAGCCCGGTTACCGCGTCGAGAGGCTGGACACCGCGCTCGACTGGTCGGATTGGGGCGGTTTCGGACCGGCGGTGGAAATGTGCAACAACAACGGCCACTGCCGCAAGTTCGACGCCGGCACGATGTGCCCGTCGTTCCGCGTGACGCGCGATGAGCAGCACCTGACCCGCGGCCGCGCCAACACGCTGCGGCTGGCGATTTCCGGACAGCTCGGCCCGGACGCGCTGACTTCGGACGCGATGCGCGAAACCATGGCGCTGTGCGTCAGCTGTAAGGGCTGCAAGCGCGAATGTCCCACCGGCGTGGACATGGCGCGCATGAAAATCGAGTTTCTGCATCACTACAACAAGCGCCATGGCCTCACCCTTCGGCAGAAGCTGATCGCTTGGTTGCCGCGTTACGCTCCGATCGCTTCGAAGTTCGCGCCGTTGCTGAATCTGCGCGACGCGATTCCCGGCTTGCCTTTACTGACCGAGAAACTGTTTGGATTGAGCGCGAGACGGACTCTGCCCAAATGGAGATCCGGTTTGTCTTTCACATCCTCTGCGCATCTTGACGTTTCCTCCCTCTCCACGCGTGGAGCGGGCCCGGCCGACACGGCGCTCGCAGATCGATCCGGGGTGGGAGGCCGGGCAATGATGCGCTACCCGCAAGCGGGCGACTCCGTCGCTAACGTGTCCGCGCATCGGGGTGAGGCAGGGGGAGAGGGCAGGGGTGAGGTGGTCCTTCTGGTGGACACATTCAATCGCTACTTCGAACCGGAGAATGTCCGTGCAGCGCTGGACGTGCTTGAAGCCGCGGGCTACAAGGTCGAAATCGCCGCACCGCGCGACGGCGGTCGCCCGCTTTGTTGCGGTCGAACCTTTCTCGCCGCCGGCCTGGTGGACGAGGCGACGGTCGAGGCGCAGCGAATGCTCGATGCGCTGCGTCCCTTTGTCGATCGCGGCGTGCCCATCGTCGGCCTCGAGCCTTCGTGCCTGCTGACGCTGCGCGACGAGTTCCTGGTAATGGGACTGGCCGGTGAAATCGGACCGACCGCCGAGCGCGCGTTGCTGTTCGAGGAGTTTCTCGCCGACGAAGCGGACGCCGGGCGTCTCAAGCTGGACCTGGCGCCGTTGCGGGCGCAGACCGCCCTCCTGCACGGACACTGCCACCAGAAGGCCTTCGACGCCATGGCCGCGGTACACAAGGTGCTTGGCATGATCCCCGGCCTGAAAGTGCAGACGGTGGATTCCGGCTGCTGCGGCATGGCCGGCAGTTTCGGCTACGAGGCCGAACACTTCGCGGTGAGCATGAAGATGGCGGAACAGTCGCTGCTCCCGGCAGTCAGAAAAGCGGGCCTGGATACGATCGTCGTTGCGGACGGCACGAGTTGCCGTCACCAGATTCACGACGGCGCGCGCAAGAAGGCGCTGCACGTTGCGCGCGTGTTGCAGATGTCATTGGAGGAAGGGAAGCGGTGAAGCTGAATCTCAGGCGGTTTCTTCTCTACTACCTGCCAATGCTTGTCAACCTGGGTTTGATCGTTTACCTGACCTGGCAGCTCAATCTCGTGTCCTATTTCCAGCGCCAGGGAGAGTTCCAGATTTTTTCCGTGCTTTATGCAATCGGAGGGCTGGTGGTCGCGGTATCGGGGGTCACCGCGTTCATTCATGCCGTATCGAACGAGAAAGGCCCGCGCCATCTGTTCGTGCTGTCTCTGGTGAACACCATCATCCCGACAGTGTTGCTGCTGGTGCTGCTGCAACTCAGGTAGAAGGGGGGAAAATGGCCGAATCGAAGTGGAAATACCACGGCATACGCGTCGTCAAGGGATCCGAACTCGACACCAATACCGCGCAGACTCCGGGAATGAACCGTGCCGCCGCGATCACCTACGCGCGTTGCGGCGCCGAGAAGCTGTGGGCCGGCACCGTGGTCATCCATCCCAAAGCCAAGACCGGCGCCCACCACCACGGCCCGGTGGAAAGCGTCATCTATGTCGTCAGCGGCAAGGCGCGGATGCGCTGGGGCGACCAACTCGAATTCGTCGCCGAAGCCGGTCCGGGCGATTTCATCCATGTACCGCCTTACGTTCCGCACCAGGAGATCAACGCCTCCGACAGCGAGCCGCTGTCCTGCGTGCTGTGCCGCAGCGGCCAGGAGCCGGTGGTCGTGAACCTGGATATTCCCGCGGTGGAAAAGCCGGAAGAAGTGCACTGGGTGGATAACATCCACCCGCAACCCGGCAAGAACGCCTAGCCGGAAAACGGTTTCGCGGTGATCGCCCGCCGGATGCCTGCAAACGGCGCGCTCTCGTCAAAAGTTGCGCGGCCGGCCTGCATGTGCACGCCGAGACGTCTCCACATCTCGCCGAGATCTGGTGAAACCGGCGAGGCACGCATTTCGTCGTACAGTTCTGAGAGCACTTTCGTTCCTGTTGCGGCATCGCCAATGTCGAGCGCGCGCCGTACTTCCCAGTACGCTTCATTGTTGCCGCCCCGGTTCAGGATTGCCCGCAGTGCATCCTGCAGACCGAAGCGATTCGCCGTCTGTTCGCGAATGCGCAGGTCGGCGAGAAGAAAGAACAGCGCGCCACCCCAGTAAGTGCGGCCCCAGGTGTGGGTGTTGTCCAGTCCGCGGTCGCCGGCTGCCGGCAATCCCTGCGGCAGACCCTCGACCATGTCGCCCCAGACTTTCTCCTCGCTCAACTGCCCGGCCTGGGCGCGGGCGATCGGCTCGACGTACGTGGCCAGCCCTTCTTCCATCCACGCGTACCGCTCGGCAAGCTGCGGAAATCCGAGATGAACCATTTCGTGCGCCATGATCCAATCGCGCTGCAGGTCGGCGTGGCTGGTGAACCGGCCGACGCCGACGCGGATGAGCGCGCCGTTGTAGGCGTAGGTCGTTCCCGACTGCGCACCGCGGCCCTCGATCGCGTCCACCACGATACGAAGCCGCTGTACCGGGAATCGCCCGAAGTAAACGCTGACCGCAGCCGCCGACTCGGCAATCCAGTCGCGCAGTACCGCCACGTCGAGACTGGCAGCGTTGCCGCTGCAGGTCACCTTGATACTGGCATCGCCGGGCCGAATCTCGAATGTGTGGACCGGCGGTTCATTCTTCTCCCGCGATTCTGCTCTGGCCGCGCAGCCGGTGGCAACCAGCAGCAGCAGCGACAAGGCGAGGAGGCGGATCGGGGTCACGGAATCAGTGTATCTCGGGCTCGGCAGTCGGCGTGGTACCTTCCAGGAAATCGAAGTCGCAGCCCAGGTTGGCCTGCTTGATGTGCTCCGCGAAGATCTTGCCGTAGCCGCGCTGGAACTTCGGCGGATTGGGCTTCCACGCGGCGCGGCGTTTCGCCAATTCCTCTTCGCTCACCTTCAGCGTGAGTTTTCTCCCCGGCACGTCGAGTTCTATGATGTCTCCGGTCTTCACCAGCGCCAGCGGCCCGCCCACCCAGGATTCCGGCGCGACGTGCAACACGCAGGTACCGTAACTGGTGCCGCTCATGCGCGCGTCGGAAATGCGCACCATGTCGCGCACGCCCTGCTTGAGCAGCTTCCTCGGGATCGGCAGCATGCCCCATTCGGGCATGCCCGGTCCGCCGAGCGGCCCGGCGTTGCGCAGCACCAGCACCGAGTCGGCGTCCACGTCGAGATTCGGATCATCGAACCGCGCCGCCATGTCGTTGTAGTCGTCGAACACCATGGCGCGGCCGGCGTGCTTCAACAGCTTCGGGTCCGCGGCGGTGGACTTGATCACCGCGCCGTCCGGCGCAAGGTTGCCGCGCAGCACCACCAGCCCGCCTTCGGCCTGCATGGGATTTTCCGGCGTGCGGATCACGTCGGGGTTGTGGATCTTCGCTCCGGCGATGTTCTCGCCGAGCGTCTTTCCGGTGCAGGTGAGCACGCCGGTATCGAGCAGCTTGCGCATGCCTTCCAGCATCCCGACCAGGCCGCCGGCGTAATAGAAATCCTCCATCAGGTATTTGCCTGACGGCCGCATGTTGACCAGGTAGGGTGCGTGATGGCCGACTTCCTCGAAGCGCTCGAGCGGAATGTGAATGCCGGCGCGGCCGGCCATTGCAATCACGTGGATCAGTCCGTTGGTCGAGCCGCCGAGCGCCATCAGCACCTTGATTGCGTTGTCGAAGGCCTTTTCGCTGAGGATGTCGCGCGGTTTCAGGTCCTCCCACACCATCTCGACGATGCGCCTGCCGCTGTACTCGGCCATCCGGCCGTGGTTGGAATCGACCGCGGGAATCGACGAAGCGTTGGGCAGGCTGAACCCCAGCGCCTCGGCAACGCTGGTCATCGTGGATGCCGTCCCCATGGTCATGCAGGTGCCGGGTGAACGCGATATGCCTTCCTCGATCTCGCGCCAGTCGCGATCGGTGATATTGCCGGCGCGCAATTCGTCCCAGTATTTCCACACGTCCGATCCGGAGCCGAGCGTCTTCCCCTGCCAGTTGCCGCGCAGCATCGGCCCGGCCGGAACGTAGATGGCCGGCAGGTTCATGCTGAACGCGCCCATGAGCAGGCCGGGAGTGGTCTTGTCGCAGCCGCCCATCAGAACGCAGCCGTCCACCGGGTAGGAGCGCAGCAGTTCCTCGGTTTCCATCGCCAGGAAGTTGCGGTACATCATGGTGCTGGGCTTCTGGAACACCTCCGCCAGGGAAATCGCCGGCATCTCCAGCGGAAAGCCGCCAGCCTGCCACACGCCGCGCTTCACTTCCTGCGCGCGCTCGCGCAGGTGCGAGTGGCAGTGGTTGACGTCGCTCCAGGTATTGACGATCGCGATGACCGGTTTGCCCCTGTAGTCCTCGTGCGTGTAGCCCATTTGCAGGGCGCGCGAGCGGTGGCCGAACGAGCGCAGGTCCTGGGCGCCGAACCAGCGCTGGCTGCGCAGTTCTTCCGGTTTTTTTCTCTTTGCCATGTCTCCTCCAGAATGCCTGTGTTCGTAGTGGCTTCGAAGCGTACCTCAGCCACGGCTGGCGCGGAAGCCGGCAAAACAAAAGCCCGGCGCTTGCGCGTCCGGGCCGTGATTGCTGCCTGGGGAAGGATTACCGGGTGCTCTTGCCTGATCGCTTCGTCACCGGTTTCGGCTGTTTCGGTGCGTGCCGTTTGGATTTGGGCGCGAGCCGTTCCAGGAGTTCGGCTTCCGCATCCAGCCAGTCCCGTTCCGGCGAGCCGCCGTAAAATCCGCGCGCCTCGGCTCGGTAGTAGGCCGCGGCGGCCACCATCTCCTGCCATTCCTGCGAGCCGATTTTTATCGGCGGTTTTGTGCCGGTGGCGTTTTTACCACGAACGTTTGCCGCCTCCCCGCTGCTTTCCGTTGCTGCGCCACGCGTGGCCTTCCCATGGCTGCGGGTCGCCCCCGATGTTGCTGAAGTGATCATGTCGCCTCCTGGAATCCGGGCGTCGCGCCTTCCTGATTCCGGCGGACTTCCCCGGTCATCAATCTAGCGTTACGAGAGAAAGTTTCCATTGACGCTGTACAAGCGTGCGCAATGGATGTTGGGATAAAGCTTACGCTTCTTTCCCCACGTAGGCGATGGCGTCGATCTCCACCAGAATGCCGGGCAACTGGCTGCCGACGGTTGTGCGCGTCGGCTTGGGATCGGGGAAGTAACTCGCATACGCGCGGTTGTAACGCTCGAACAGCGACATATCGCTCAGGTGCGCGCTGACCTTGACGACGTCGGCCATGCTCGCGCCCCCGGCTTCAAGGATGGCCTTGATGTTCTCCAGTACGCGCACGGTTTGCTCCTCGATGGTATTGCCGACGACCTTGCCGGTTTTTGGGTCGAGCGGTCCTTGGCCGGACACGAACACGAAGCCCCCGGCGCGCAATCCCTGCGAGTAGGCGCCGACCGGCTGCGCGCCGGTGGTGGTTGAAATTCGTTGCTTCTCCATGGTTTGTCTCCTCCGTAATCTCGCTGTTATCGGTGGTTACATGGGCTTCGTGAGATGACCCAGAAATGCCTTCAGCCGCTGCGATTGCGGCTGCTCGAAGATCTGCTTCGGTGCGCCTTGCTCGACGATCAGGCCCTTGTCCATGAAGACGATGCGATGCCCGACCTCCCGGGCAAAGCGCATCTCGTGGGTAACGACCAGCATGGTCATGCCGCTGTGGGCGAGATCTTCCATCACCCCCAGCACTTCGCCGACCAGTTCCGGGTCGAGCGCGGAGGTCGCTTCGTCGAAGAGCATCACTTTGGGTTCCATCGCGACTGCGCGGGCAATCGCGACACGCTGCTGTTGTCCGCCGGAAAGCTGCGCGGGAAACGCCTGCAGTTTGTCCTTCAGGCCCACGCGGTCCAGCCATGAAATTGCGCGTCCCTCGGCCTCGTCAGGCGGCAGCTTGCGAACCCGGGTGAGCCCAAGCATCACGTTCCCCAGCGCCGTCATGTGCGGGAACAGATTGAAGCTCTGGAATACCATGCCGACGTCGGCGCGCATGCGGGCAATGATGCTGTCCGGCAGCCTGAGGAGGCCGCCGCCGCTCTCGCGGTAGCCCACCAACTGGCCGTCCACATGGATCCGGCCGCTCTGGTACTCCTCGAGGAAATTGATGCAGCGTAAGAGTGTGGTCTTGCCCGAACCGCTTGGACCGACGATGACTACCACCTCGCCTTTGGGAACGTCCAGATCCACGCCGGAGAGAATTTCCAGCGCGCCGAAGCGCTTGACGAGACCCTGGATCGTGACAACCTTCCCGGTCATGGGCATCCTGTTCTGACGTCGGTCTTCAGGTGTAGGCATAGCGTTTTTCCAGACGCACGCCGATGGCAGAGATGGTGTAGTTGATCGCGAAGTAAAGCAATGCGGCGACGGCGTAGAACAGCAGGGCTTCGCGCGTCCGGCCCACGATCTGTTGGATCGCCATCATCAGGTCGACCACGCTGACCAGCGACACCAGCGAGGAGGCCTTGACCACCTCGACCGCGGTATTGACCCACGCCGGCAGGATGCGGCCCAACGCCTGCGGGAAAATCACGTACCGCAGCCGCTGCGCGAAATTCAAACCAATTCCCTGAGCGGCATCCATCTGACCGCGCGGGATCGAGCCCACGCCGCCGCGTATCACCTCGGAAACATGTGCCCCGCAGAAAACTCCGAGTGCGAGTATCCCGGCAACGATCGCGGAGACCTGCAGACCAAGGGCCGGAAAGCCATAGAAGATCGCGAAGATCAGCACCAGTTGCGGGATTCCGCGCATGGCATCGGCGTAAACGCGCGTGATCAGGCGCAGCGGCCATGCACCGTACAGCAGGGAAAGACCGCCTACGATGCCGATGAGCGTGCCGAGCAGTAGCACCGCGACCGATACCTCGAGAGTGACCAGCAGCCCGCGCAGGATCAACGGTCCGCTCGTGATTACGACATCCATTCGCCGGCTTCCGTGTGTCCGAACATCGGCGAACCATGCATTATCGAACCAGACATCATCGAATCATGGCGAATCGCCGTTCCAGCAGCCGCAGCCCGCCGGCGATGGCGTAACACGTGACGAGATACAGCAACCCCACCACCAGATAGACCTCGATCACGCGCCAGGTATTCACGTTGATACGGATGGCTCCGTAAGTCAGCTCGGGGACCGCGATCGCCGAGGCCAGCGACGTGTCCTTGAACAGCGATATGAAGGTGTTGCCCAGCGACGGCAGCACGATCCGGAACATGAGCGGAATGGTGACGAAGCGGATCCGTTGCCACCGGTTCAAGCCGATCGCCTTACCGGCCTCGATATGTCCCTTGCTGACTGCCTCGATGCCGGCACGGAAAATCTCGGTGAGATAGGCGCCGGAATAGATCGCCAGCGCGAAGACGAATGACCACAGATTGTCCAGCACGCTGATGCCGATCAATGGCAGGCCGAAATACACGAAGTAGATGATCAGCAGCAGCGGAATGTTGCGCACGCCTTCGACATACCCGGTGACCAGCAGCCGTATCGGCCGCGGGCCGCTGGAGCGGCCGAAGGCGGCGATGAGTCCCAGCAGGCTGCCGATTGCGAGCGCAAGCACGGCGATGCCGATGCCGAGCAGCAGCCCCTTCAGCAGCAGGTCGAAGTTGTCGAAAACCGGGCGCCAGTTGAACTGGTACATCCTGTCCTTCACGCTCTCTGCATCTTGACCTTTCCTCCCTCTCCACTTGTGGAGAGAGCCCGGCCGACACGGCGCTCGCAGATCGATCCGGGGTGGGAGGCCGGGCAATGATGCGCTACCCGCAAACGGGCGAGTCCGTCGCTAACGTGTCCGCGCATCGGGGTGAGGCAGGGGGAGAGGGCCGGGGAGAGGTGGTGGTGTTCTAGTGTCTGACGCCGAACTCCACCGGAAAGCCCACCGGAGGCGGGGCTAGTTTGACGCCGAAGAACTTCTGAAAGGCCGCCGCGTAGGTGTCGAACTCGACGCCGGTCATCCCTTCGTGCAGCACGGTGTTTACGAAGTTTAGCCAAATCGGATCGCCCGGACGCACCGCGGCGGCATACGTCTGCGGCGACCAGCCGTAGTTGCCCGCCTTGTACTTGTCCGGATTCTGGCGCACCAGCCAGCGCACCGTCGAATCGTCGATCGCTGCTGCGTCCACGCGGTCCGAATCGAGCGCCAGGATCGCGTTGGCGACGGAGTCGAACTGCAGCACTTCCGCTTCCGGCATCGCGGCCTGAACGATGCTTTCGGCATAGACGTTCTGCAAAATGGAAACCTTGACCTTCTTCCCCCACTTGGCGAGGTCGAGCGCGCCGGCATGCGGGCTGTTCTTGCGTAACAGCGTTCCGACGCCCTCGCGATAGTACGGAATCGAAAAGTCCGCCAGTTGCGCGCGCTGCGCGGTGACCGTCATGAACTGGATGACGACGTCGACCTGGTTGGTCTGCAGGTTAGGAATGCGCGCATCGGAGGCCTGGCGCACGAACTGCACTTTGGCCGGATCATCGAACAGGCCTTTGGCGAGCAGGCGCGCCATCTCGATGTCGAAGCCCTGGAGATTGCCCTGTTCGTCCTCGAAGTGCCACGGCGGGTTGGTGCTGCCGGTGCCGACGATCACCGTTCCCCGCTTGAGCACTTCGTTGAGTTTGCTCGCGCCCGGGCCGGCGCCAGGACCGGAACTGCTGCAACCTGCGGCGCCGAGCACCGCCACTCCAGCCCCCAGCTTCAGGGCCGACGATCTCAGGAACCCGCGTCGCGACGTTTGCTCACACATAGCTCCCCCGAATTAGTTGTTAAATGACGGTGTCCTCCCGTAGCGGAGGGCAACGGATTTATAGACGACTTCGGATTGGATTTCCAGTGCCGTGTATTGCGAAACCTGATCAGAGCTCCTCTAGTTCTTTGGCTCCTGTCCGGCCGACGCGATTTCCTTATCGACTCTTTGATGCATCGACTGCCACTGCTTTTCGTCCAGGACATAGAGTTCGCGAAACAGGCGCACCGCTTCCGCCCGTTGATTGCCGGCCGATTGCTCGCAAACCCTCATGAACGCCGCGGTAACGACAAGCGTCGGATCCCATGTCTCCCGGACCCCGCCACGCAACACGGCTACCAGATATTCGTGTTCGTCCCTCTTGCTCCATCCTTTGGTTCGCGCGAGGAGGTTCACTTTCTCCTCGAGCGCCAGTCTTTGTTGCTGCTCGAACTCCGCGCCCTGTTTGATCATCCGATCCACTTCGGCCCGCAGCGGGTCGTCAGCAGCGAGCCGGCAGCCCGGGGGCGCGATATCTTCGGCTCCGATTGAGAAGGCTGCGCAATGAAGCAGTGCGGCAGCGATGAATACCAACGTTCCCGGACGACGAGGCATCAGTTTCCCCTTGGAAATTCCTTCCCGGCGGTCCTGTTCAGCCTGCCCCCGACGGCCGCCGGTTGCGCAGATAGTCCGCCATGAACGAAGGCGTGTTCGGCCTTGCCGCGCAGTTCGGTCTGCCATTTATATAGTTGGTTGCGACGCACGCCCAGTTGCCGGCCGAGTTCAGTGCCGGACTTGCCGGATTGCTCGAGCAGCCGAACGGCTTCGAGCTTGAGCTCTTTGGTGAAATACTTGCGCGTTGCCATGGATCACCTCCATTGGGATTTATTGTCCCCAATTCGGTGTCCGCAAAATCCGGGCTATCTCAGCCCGACCCCGCAGCCGTTTGCTGCTCTGCCGCAGCATCCGGACCGCTTCCTTGGGGCTAAATCACTTCCCGGATGCTTCTATCCGCATGGCTGCCTTCTTGCAACGCTGCCAGATTCTCTCTGACATTGGGGCCCTGGAAAAGCCGGCTACTCGGTCATTACCCGAGGCAAAATCAGTGGATTGACGGATTGCCAACGCAAAGCCTGTCTCCCAAGCTTCATTCATACCGGCCAAATGGCAATCGAAATTTGGGGGTGATTGGTCCCTCTTCTCCGTGACTTTCTCCTGGAGTACTTGTCGCGGAGCTTTGCAGACGCGGTGGTGCCGTGCTTTCGCTTCGCCGCGTCAGCGTCTTGTTCGCCTGCCGATCGACCGTCCCCGGCGATAGACGTGGAAGCTGGGGGACATCTGCCGAGAAATTATGAGGCAATGCCATGGACCGCACAGAACTCATGAGCGAGTTGACCTTCCTGGTTGCGAATGTCGTTCGCAAGGGCCAAGTGGAACTCGCTCTGGCATGGTTGTCGTGCACCGGTACAGGAAAAGTGCCGCCCAATATTCCTCCAGACCTAACTGACGTACTGATATTCGTGGTCAACCGCGGTTGCCGAGACGTAAGAACGGGTTACAGCGGACATCAATACTTCAAAGACTGCCTCCAACTTGCGTCACATCAATCCCGGCCCGACCAACTTCTCAAAACCCAATCCCGCCGACAATCCGATTCGCCCTTTTCGAGCAGACCCGCTATCTGAAGTTTGGAGGAAACGTGCAGTTAATAGTGCACAAAGTCAGCGATAAACCTTCCGCCCCAAGTTGGCACCAGATCACATGGTTGACCACAATCCTGAGCTGGCGGGAATGGACGCTCCTTGGCCTGTTGTATGTCGTGATCCTCGCCATGTCCGGTTAAAGACCTCGTAAAGATCTCGAGGTCTGGCCCCATTTCTCGTTTCTCTCTCCGATCGGGAAGCGTTTTCCTACGTCCGGCGGACAATGCGGCGTTTGAGCCACAAGTAAGACCGCTTAATCGCGCGCGCAACTATTTCTATTACCGTGCGCCGGTAGTACGGGCCGTCTTCCGGAGTAATCTCCTCCATGCGGCCTTGGTACTTCAGCTTGGCCCAGGCATTGAAGTCGAGGCGCCGGGCGAGTTCGTAGAGATAGTGATTAAACGGTGCAATTCCGGGCTTGCGCACGATGGCTGCGCCGAAGTCCACCAAGCAAGGCAGGCGACCGTCTATCACGAGGAGATTGTCCCTGCTCTTGAGATCCGCGTGCGCCACGCCTCGCCGATGCAGCTCTCTGATATGCGCGAACAGTGTATCGAAGAAGATGCGTCGATCGTCAATCCGCCCGCTCCGGAGCGAGGGACCGTCGATGTATTCCAGCACCAGATAGCGACCGTCGATCAATCCGTAACATCGCGGGCTTCCGGCGAAGTCCGTAAGCCGTTGATACGCGTCGTACTCTCGGCGCAGCATCCAGCGCCGTAGCCGGCCCGCGACGCCGCCGCCCGCCGCCGCTTTTACGATGAAACGACGGTCCTCGCTTTCGTAGAGATAAACTGGGCCCTGGTATCCGCTCGCGTGCGCCGGTTGCCCGGCACGGGTTCGGGCTTCGACCCACTCGATCAGCGCGCGCTCAGTCGGGATGTCGAGCGGGGCGAGCATGGAAGGAGCGTTACGAGAGCGGCCCGTACAGAATGTACAAGCAGAGGAACAGTAGAGCCGCGATGATCGGCTCGCCGTTCCGGCGCAGACTCTGTCCAAACGACCATTCCGAGTTTTGGCCGGAACGATACGGCCTGAGCCGCGGGATGAGCGCGCGCGTTTCTCTGCGCCAAGCCTCCCAATCGTCTGGGAAGAGTCGGGCGAGCAGTTTATCCTCGTGGGCGATGGTCTGGGGATAGTAAAAGATCCCGAGCGCGATCCACACGAGGAAGCTCCACCATAGGCCTGAGGCCAAACAGAAGCCGAAAGTAATAAGATGATTGCCGACGTATAGCGGATGGCGCACGTACGCGTACGGTCCGGTTGTGGCGAGCATCTTGTCCTTCTTCACGTGCCCCGATGCCCACATCCGCACTGCGATTCCCAGCGTCGTGACCGCCACACCGAAAAAGTAGAGGCCGGCATTGGTCGGCATGCCGACAATGGTAAGCAATATGAGAAACGAGATGCCGACAAGCTGGCGCGTACGATGGCGGTTGTATCTGAGATCGCGAACGAAACGCGTGAAGCCGATGCGCTCGGACAGCTTTTCCCCCTCTACCTTGATCAACGGAAGTCGCATCTCGTTAAAGGCTCCGTAAAGAAGATGCCGGCGGTACAAGGCGTGAGCTTTGATTTGTCGAAGCTCTCGGCGATGCCGAACCACAACGAGCCGGAATGGACGGCGATCATCCGCGTGCTTCTCAGTTCTCCTCCCCAAAGACCGTGACGCGTTACCGGCCCGAACACCGAATGCATTTCTCCTGCCTTTCCTTTGTGTACCTTTGCGGCCTTTGCGTTGAACGCGTCAAAGGCCGCGCGTCGTGCGGCTTAGGCTGTGATATCTCTCTGAGTCCTCTGTGTCCTTTGTGGCTGGTTAATTCTTCTTCTTGTGAAACTCAGACCAGGCCTTTTCGTAGCTTGCATGCAGCGCCTTCCATGCACTCTCCACGCCCTTGCTGACTTCCTGCCATGCCGCCTGGCTGGCTTCACGCGTTTCATTCAAGCGTTTGATCGTTTCGTCGCGCTGCTTTTCCATCGCCTTGATCTGCGCTTCGTACTGCGCCTTGACGTGGGCCTGTGCCTTCTGGACTTCCGCTTCCCACTGGACAAGTTTGGTGTTCCACTCGTCTATCTGCTTCTTCATGCGCTCCACATATTCGTCGCGATTGATCATTTCCTCTCCTCCTCGGTCCTCCGGTAACTCTCTTTTTAGGTATAGAACATGGCAACGCGTTCCGCCAGCCGTACCGGCTCGAGGCGCCACCGGTCTACGGAATCTCGATCACACTTCCCACACCAGCGTAAAGGTATCGATCGCCCCACATCCGGCGCAGGGCAGCGAAGGCCGGCTCGCCGGTGCAATGGCCCGGCGCAAGACGATCGACCCTGAAGGTTTCGCGCAAGGCGCCGGCGACGCGGGAAATCTGCTCATCGGAGGCGGTCGGCAGATGAAAGCCGCCGAAAATGACGTGCACATGCCCGTCTATTGCCACGGCCGCTTCGACGATCCGGTCGATTCCGGGATGCGAGCATCCGACCATCAGTACCGAGCCTTCGGGCGTGTGCAGGACCAGAGAAAGTTCGCGCAGCTCTTTGGTACCGGGTGCTTCCGACACCAGCGCAATGATGGTGATGCCCGGGACGACTTCGAAGGTCTTTTCAACCAGTTCGAAATGAGCGCCGACCCAGACGGTGCCGAACCGCATGGTGTCCGGCGGGTGGCCGCCGTAATAGCGCATGGGTTCGGGCAGGGACTCGTCTTTGCGGTAGAACCCACTGGGCAGCGAACTGCCGAATGCCCCGAACGCTTCCTTGGGTGCGTAGATCGTCACACCGGGATTCACCGCGAGGAGGTGGGAAAGGCCCGCAGTGTGGTCGAGATGTCGGTGGGAGATCACCACGAAGTCGAGCTTGCGTAGGTCGACCCCGGCTGCATCGACATTGTCCGCGAAGGTCCGGGCGTCGTTACCGGTGTCGAAGAGGATACGCTTGCCGCGGTATTCGATCAGCGCCGCGAATCCCCAGTCTTTCTTCATCGAGGGGCGTTCGCCGAAGGCGTCGTACAGGATCGTGACCCGGTCGCCCATGTCGGCCACACTTGAGACGGCGCTCAGGAGCAGAAATCCGAATGCAAACACTCTGAGGCAAATCTGCATGCGTGATCCTCCGTCACGGTGAAAGCAGGGCGCCGCGAATTTCCCGTCACGCGGGCATGTTCGGCCCGCGATTACAGTGTGTCAACCCGGCAGCGGTTCCACCGTGATTTGCAACTTGATCGAAGAATTCCCGGCGTGGGCGTGAATGCGGAGGCAGACTGCCTGCATGATTTTCTCGAAGCCGTCTTCCGACTGCGAGACGGTTTTATGCGGCGCCGCGCTGATGCTGACCGGCTCGCCCGTAGTAAGCGTCACTTTGCCCCCAAGCACCCCGTCTTCCAGCGTCAATGACTTGATGCCTTCCCAGTTGAATGCCTGCCCGAAGCCTCCCGGCACTTCGCCGTTCACGACATAGCGGCCGAGGAATCCGTCACAGCTCGGCATGGCCAGGTTGACCTCGGTCTCGAAGCCCGCCGATTCGCGTTCCAGCCTGTACTCGACGGTCAGAGCGTTGCCCTTGACCGAGATCTTCTTGGTCAAACCGGGGCCGGCCAGTTCGACGGCGTTCGCGCTTGCTGAGCGTAGTGAGTAGCGAATCGGCGGCGGCTGATCCTTGACCCGGTCGACGAACATCGCGCGGGGGTATGCGTCCGGAGTCAGGTCTTCCGGTGAAACCGGATGCTTGAAGTTGACGCGGTCGTGAGCGGAGGCAATGCCGCCTCCGGAATGACCGCCGTGGCTGCCCTCGCGGATCTTGCGGTAGTAATGCTCCGTACGGCGCGGCAGCGTGTCGCCGAAGTTCTGGCGCAACACGTAGAAATCCAGCTCGTGAATCGCGCCGAGTCCGTCGTCTCGAATTACGGCCTGCAACTTGCCGCTGTTCAGGAAGATCTCGTCACGGCCGTCGAAATCCAGGTCGAGCGCCATTTCCTTGCGCGGAGATGCCTTGTCGAGCAGCGCTTCGAGCTCGACGATCGCAATCCACACCGAACGGCGCAGGTGCGGCAGATAGATCCCGCCGAACAGGCCGTGCCAGTAAGCGTCGTTCGACTGCGCCAGGTGCAGCAGCTCGCGCATGCGCGGCTTCGCCTTTCTGCCCAGTGCGGCAACCCGGCCGGAAACCTGCAGCATGCGCTTGTGCATCCAGTTGGACTCGGCGTAGCGCGAGATGAAGTTGCGCCAGATGCCGCCGCGCAGGAAGGGCTTGCTGCTGTCGTAGCGGTTCTGGTCTTTCTCCTGCTTCACCAGCGCGGCGAATGCGTCGGCCCGGTCGGCGTCTAGCGTCCACTCGTTCATCTCGATGTACGAGGTGGCGGGAAGGTACACCACGCCTCGCGTGCGCTGCTGTTGTTCGAAGTCGCGGTACAGCATCGGCTCGATCAGCGGCGAGGCCAGTACACCCTCGATGAACAATTTCAGCCATTCCTTCTCGTATACCCATTGGTAGGTCTCGGGCCAGATTCCGAGTTTCTCGATGTCGTCGAAGTAGATCGCAGCGGCCGCGCAGTCTTCGGTTGCGCGCGATTCGAGATACTGGATCGCCTCGAAGGCGGTGGAAAATGGTATCCGGTAGCGCAGCGCCTCGGAGATCGGGAACAGATCCAGGCGGATGCCGCCTTCCTCGGTGCTGAAGTAGCCGGTAAGCTCGTCGCTGCGCTTGCCGGCGCAGAGGAAATGGTAGTCGTCCACGGTGACGTAGCGGATGCCGGTATCGGCGAGCGATGGGCCGACCGCCGATTCCCAGACCCGCTCGGTGAGCCAGGCGCCGCTTGGTCGTTGTGCAAACGCGGCTTCGAGGCGATCGGACAATGCAACGAGCTGAGAGCGGCGGTCGCGCTCGGGAATCGAGGCGAGCACCGGTTCGGTGTCGCCGCCGCCGAACATCTCCACTTGGCCGCGCGCCACCATCTCGCGCAGCTTCGCCATGTCTTCCGGGAAATGCTTAAGCAGATAGCCCAGGAGCCAGCCGCTGAAGTGCACCGAGAGCTTGAAGTCCGGATAGCGATAAACGGTTTCGATGAATGGTTTGTAGCAACGCGCATGGGCGTCGTTCAGCACCTGCTCGAAATTGCCAGCGGGCTGGTGCGCGTGCACCCCGAACAGCAGCGAAACTTTCTTATTCATTTCGATCGCTCAAGACCGAACCTCATTTAACACGAAGGACACGAAGGGAAGCACGAAGGCTCACGAAGGAATACGAGACTCATTGGTGTAAAGTGAAAATTCCCGAATTGCGCCACCGGACGCTGTCTTTTGTTTCGATGCTGACATTTGGTGCTATTGGCGTTTGGTGATATTAATTTCTGTCTTCGCTTTTCCTTCGTGTTCCTTTCTTGTTTTTCCTTCGTGCCCTTCGTGTTGAAAGCGTTTTTCAAGAATCAGGAAGCGCGGCGCATGGCGCCGCCGAGTTCGGCGTGGCCGCCGCCCTGGCTCACCGGAACGTCTAGTTCTGCCGGAACCGGCAGTTTGAGGAGCCGATAGAAATTGGCGAGCTTCCGGCGATAGAGACGGTCGAAGGCCAGCACCGACTCGCTGGGATTGTAGTCACCGAACCACCAGAACCAGTCCGAAGCTTCGCAGTCGGCGAGCTGGCGGGTCGCATCCGCGAGTTCCTGCGCGTTCAGGCGCCCGCTCACCGCCACCAGATCGAAGTTCTGTTTGGCTGCACAGAGCAGGTCCCACGCGCGGTTTTTCTCCGGGGAGCCGATCCAGGTGGCGAGATTGCCGTACACCCAGCTGCCTGCGACCAGCGCGGGCAGCAGTTCCGCGTGTCGCCCTTCGTCCAGAAGGCGCGCAAAAGTCGTGGTCTCGATTGCGGGGTGTGCCTCCACTGCGCCATACAACTCGTCGAGAAAGAAATAGCCGTTATACGGGTAGTACTCCCAGGCGTTCTCGCCATCCAGAATTACGCTGACGACCCGGCGCTCGGAGGTATCGCCCTGCTCCATGATTCCTTTCAACTCGCCCACGAAGTGCGCGGCCGCGTCCTTACCGTGCCATTTGAAGTACTCGAAGCCGATCAGGTCCGAAAGGCGGTCGTCGCGAAAGAAACAGGTCACCGGCGCATGACCGCCGCTGAGCCGATAAGGCTGATACAGAAAATCGTGCCGTTCTGGAATCGGCGCGTTGTTCTTGCGCAGGCTGTTCACCAGTACGCCTTCGCCGCTGGCGATCCATTCGCATCCAGCTTCGGCCAGCAGGTCCACGAACACCTGCGATACGGCGCCTTCGGCCGGCCACATTCCCCGCGGCGCCTGGCCGAAGCGGCGCGCGTGGCTTTCCCTGGCCGCCGCGATGTGCGCGGACGCGCGCGTGCGTCCGCCCGGGTAATGCGAGCTCTGCGGCAGCGGTGCACCGGGCACGGTTTCACGCGCCACCTCGAAGGAGATCAGCAGCGGGCCGATCGGGTGAAATGCGGGGCTGGTGGTGAGTTCGATGCGCCCCTGCGCGGCGAGCTTGTGGTAGCGCGGCACGACAGCGCTGGTTTCGCGGCCGATCAGCTCGACGAGCTGCATGCGGTCGGCGTGCGAGAAGTTCTGCGCCTTCGCCAGCAATTGCGGAACGGTCTGGTCACGCCGGCGCACCGTTTCTCCCACCCACGCGAGGTGATACCAGGTCAGCAGATCGCCGAGGTACTGCGCGGAAAGATAACCTTCTCCGGCGGCTCCGGGTTGCTGCGTCAGGGTATAGAAATCCCATAACCGTCGATAAGCCGGATACGGCTCGATCATCTTGTGATGATTGGCCTTGAAGCAGCAGCGCAGCACCAGCTCGCGCTCGGCGGCGTCGAGGCGGTACAGATCGGGATGGGCAAGCAGCCGCAGGAGCGGATCGTGAAACTGCCCGGCGGCGAACTGGTCGGCGTAGTCCTCGAGCTGGTCGAGCAGCACCGGAGTGAAATTGACCACCGCGCGCACCTTGGGGTGGTTCTCCAGGTGCGCGGCCATGTCGCTGTAGTCCTTGATCGCGTGCAGATACACCCAGGGCTGGGCATACTCGCCGGTGGCGTGGTCGCGGAAATCCGGCTGGTGCATGTGCCACAGCAGGACCAGGTCCAGCTTTGTATTGCCGCTCATTGCGTCCGATCTGTCAGCGCTGGTGCAACACTTCCTGGCCCAGCATCTCCGGCGTGATCAGCGTGACGCCCCGCTCGGAAACGAAGAAGCGCTTGCGGTCCACGGCGGGATCGAATCCGACCGCGAGACCTTCGGGCAGGGTGCAGCGCTTTTCAACCACCACACGCTTCAGGCGCACGCTCCGGTGGACTTCGACGTCCGGAAGGATCACGGAGTCTTCGATGCTGCTGTAGCTGTGCACGTGCACGTTCGAAAACAACAGCGAACGCGCGATTTTCGCGCCGCTGATGATGCAGCCGCCGGACACCACCGAATCCACCGCCATGCCGCGCCGTCCGTCATCGTCGAAGACGAACTTGGCCGGCGGCAATTGCTCCTGGTGCGTCCAGATCGGCCATTCGGTGTCGTACATGTTGAGATCCGGCGTGACGCGGGTTAAGTCCATGTTCGCTTCCCAGTAAGCATCTACCGTGCCCACGTCTTTCCAGTACGCCCGCTTGCCGTCCATTCCGACACAACTGTCGTCGAAGCGCTGCGCAAACACGCGATATCGCGGCACCAGGTGGGGAATGATGTCCTTCCCGAAGTCGTGGCTGGAATCTGGCGTGTCGGTGTCGCGCGCGAGCTGTTCGTACAGGAAAGGTGCATTGAATACGTAGATGCCCATGCTCGCGAGCGACAGCGCCGGATTGCCGGGGATCGAGGGCGGCCGGGCCGGTTTTTCCTCGAACGCGGTCACGCGCCAGTCTTCGTTCACCGCCATCACGCCGAAGGCCTTGGCTTCCTCGACCGGCACTTCCAGGCAGGGCACCGTCATATCGGCGTTCTTGGCCACGTGATACGCGAGCAGCTTGCCGTAGTCCATCTTGTAGACGTGATCGCCGGCGAGGATCAGGATGTGGTCCGGCTCGTAGGAGCGCAGGATGTCGAGGTTCTGGAACACCGCATCCGCGGTGCCCAGGTACCAACTCTCCTCGTCGGTGCGCTGGGAAGCGGGCAGGATATCGACGAATTCCTGGAAGCGCCCGTCGAGAAAACTCCACCCGCGCTGGATGTGACGGATCAGGCTATGCGACTTGTACTGGGTGGCGATGCCGATGCGGCGGATGCCGGAGTTGACGCAGTTGGACAGCGGGAAGTCGATGATGCGGAATTTTCCGCCGAACGGCACCGCCGGTTTTGCCCGCCAGTCCGTGAGGTTCTTCAGCCGGCTACCGCGTCCGCCGGCAAGCACCAGTCCGTAGGTGTTCTTGGTGATAAGGCTGACGAAGCGGACGCTCGGGTTAGTTTTGGACACGCATTGCTCCTGGTACACGCGTTGAAGGATCGGAAGCGCCGGTTGCGTTAGTCATAAACCTTTGACCGGCCTCAAAAAGCAGAGGAGCGGAAGACGCCGCCCCTTATAATAGGTGCACCCTCGCCCGCAGTCACGGATTCCGTGCATCGCCTGGCCGAGATTTTCCCGCCATTGCCCATGAAAGCTACTGTATCCGCAACCGCCGAAGCGGACCTCGACGCCCTGGTCGGCGCGCGCCATCACGACCCTTTCGGCGTGCTCGGTCTGCGTCGCGACGGCAAGGGCTGGATGCTGCGCGTGTTCCGGCCGTATGCCTCCGAGGTTGCCGTGTCCACCACATCCGGTTTCGTAAAGATGGGGAAGGTGCATCCAGACGGCGTGTTCGCATGGCGCGGAACCGAGCAGCCGCCCCAGCCGGTGAGGCTGCGGGTGAACGAGTCGGGGCATAGCCTCGAAACCTTCGACCCGTATGGTTTTCGTCCCGTTATCAGCGCCGACGAACTGTACCTGTTCAACGAAGGCCGCCTCGAGCAGACGTATCGCATGCTCGGCAGCCGCACCGAGGTGCGCGAAGGCGTGGCTGGGGTGCGTTTCGCCTGCTGGGCGCCGAATGCGGAAAGGGTCAGCGTGGTGGGCGACTTCAACCGCTGGGACGGGCGCGCGCACCCGATGGCGACACACGGCGTAAGCGGTGTCTGGGAACTTTTCATCCCGGGATTGGGCGACGGCACGCTCTACAAGTACGAGATCCGCAATCGCAACACCGGCGAGATTCTCGTCAAGACCGATCCCTACGCACGCGCCCATGAACTGCGCCCCGGAACCGCCGCGCGCGTCACCACGGATCATGCCTACGAGTGGCAGGACGGCGGTTGGATGAAGGCGCGCGCCGGCGACGATTGGCTGCACGCGCCGATCAACGCCTACGAAGTTCACTTGGGCTCGTGGCGGCGTCATCCCGATGGGCGCTTCTACAGCTACCGCGAACTTGCCGAAAGCCTGGTTCCCTACGTAAAGGAAATGGGCTTCACCCACATCGAGTTGCTGCCGGTTTCCGAGCATCCGCTGGACGAGTCCTGGGGTTACCAGACCACCGGTTACTTCGCGGCGACCAGCCGGTTTGGCGCGCCTGGGGATTTCAGGTTTTTCGTGGATGCCTGCCACCAGGCCGGCATCGGCGTGATCCTCGACTGGGTGCCGGCGCATTTTCCGACCGATGCGTTTGCACTGGCGCGTTTCGACGGCACGGCGCTTTACGAGCACGAGGATCCGCGCCTCGGTTTTCACCAGGACTGGGGCACGCACATCTTCAATTTCGGCCGCAACGAAGTGAAAAGTTTCCTGCTCTCGAGCGCGCATTACTGGCTCCGCGAGTACCACGTGGACGGACTGCGTGTGGACGCGGTGGCCTCGATGCTCTACCTAGATTATTCGCGCAAGGCCGGCGAGTGGATCCCCAACAAGTTCGGCGGCCGCGAGAATCTCGAAGCGATCGATTTTCTGCGCCAGTTGAACGTCATGGTCCATCGCGACTTCCCGGGCGCGCTCACTTTCGCCGAGGAATCCACGGCATGGCCGATGGTGTCGCGGCCGACCTACATCGGGGGCCTGGGCTTCTCGATGAAGTGGAACATGGGATGGATGAACGACACGCTTTCCTACATGCGCCAGGACCCGGTGCACCGGCGTTATCACCACAACCAGCTCACCTTCGGCCAGCTCTACGCCTACACCGAGAATTTCATGCTGCCGCTGTCGCACGACGAAGTGGTACACGGCAAAGGTTCTCTGCTGGGCAAAATGCCCGGGGACGCCTGGCAGAAATTCGCCAATGTGCGCCTGCTGCTCAGCTACCAGTTCGCCTCGCCGGGCAAGAAGCTCAACTTCATGGGCAACGAACTGGCCCAGGGCCGGGAATGGCGCACCGAGTGGGAGCTCGACTGGGGATTGCTCGGCATCGACTGGCACCGGGGCGTGCAGAGGATGCTGCGCGATCTGTCGCGCCTTTACCGCGAGCAACGCGCGCTGCATGACCAGGACTTCGAATCCGCCGGTTTCCGCTGGATCGACTGTCACGACGCCGATCAGTCCATCCTCGCTTTCGAACGCTGGGCGCGCGACGGCTCGGTGGCGGTGGTGGCGCTGAACTTCACCCCCGTGCCCCGCCATGGCTACCGCATCGGCCTGCCAAAGGCGGGCGTCTGGCACGAAGCGTTCAACAGCGATTCGGCGTTCTACGCCGGCGCCAACGTCGGCAATTCGGGCGCCATTGAAACCCAGCCGCTGCCGTGGATGGACCACGGCCAGTCCGCGGAAATCACGCTGCCCCCGCTTGCCGCGCTCATCCTCCTGTACCAGGGCGCGTGAATGCCGACGATGCCTGACGAGAAACTCAAAGTCCTGTTCGCCACTTCCGAAGTTGCGCCGCTGATCAAGACCGGTGGGCTTGCCGACGTGAGCGGCGCGCTACCGGCGGCTTTGATGGGACTGGGCGCGGACATCCGCGTGTTGGTGCCTGGGTATCCGCAGGTGATGGAGGCGCTCAAGACCAAAGGCCGGGCGGCTACGCTGCCGGCTCTGCCGGGGGTGCCGCCGGCGCAACTGATCGCCTCCAAGCTGCCTTCCGGTGTACCGCTGCTGGTGATTGAAAGCGCGATCTATCAGCGCAGTGGCGGGCCGTATCAGGATGCCGCCGGCAACGACTGGCTCGACAACGACCTGCGTTTCGGCCTGCTTTCGTATGTCGGCGCGCTGTTGTCCACGCCAGATTCGCCGTTTCCGTGGAAGCCGGACATCGTTCACTGCAACGACTGGCAGACCGGCCTGACGCTGGTGTACTTGCACTACGTACCGGGTGCGCGCGCGAAAACGGTGATCACCATCCACAATCTGGCGTTCCAAGGGATTTTCCCCGCGGAAACCACCGCCCGACTTGGGCTGCCGCCGCAGGCGTTCTCCGTGAACGGCGTCGAATACTACGGCAAGGCGTCGTTTTTCAAAGGCGGACTGCAATTTGCCGATCGCATTACCACAGTCAGTCCGAGCTACGCGGAAGAAATCCAGCTTGAACCGCTGGGGATGGGACTGCAGGGGCTGCTCTCGCACAGAAAGGACGTGCTCACAGGAATTCTCAACGGCATTGACGCCGACGCCTGGGACCCGGAGTCTGACCCCTACATCGAGCGTTACTACAACGCCTCCAGGCTCGCCGCCAAGCAAGACAGCAAGCGCGCGCTGCAACTGCGCATGGGCCTGCATGACGAACCGGAAATACCGCTGTTCGGCACGGTGAGCCGGCTTACCCATCAGAAAGGCCACGACGTGCTCGCCGACATTGCCTCCGAGCTGGTGGAGCTGCCCGCACAATTGGTGGTGCTGGGCACCGGAGACGCGCAGTTGCAGCGGCGTTTTCAGGAACTGGCCCAGTTGCACCCGGGCAGGATTGCGGTGCAGATCGGCTTCGACGAGGGTCTGTCGCACCAGTTTGAGGCCGGTGCGGACATCTTCGTGATGCCCTCGCGCTTCGAGCCCTGCGGCCTGAACCAGATGTACAGCCAGCGCTACGGCACTCCGCCGGTGGTGCACGCGACCGGGGGCCTGCGCGACTCGGTGGTGGATTGCGCGCCGGAGACGCTGAAGAAGCACACCGCGACAGGTTTCATGTTCGCCCCGCTGAATCGCGACACGTTGCTGGAAGCGTGTCAACGCGCGGTAGCGGCGTACCACGACAAAAGGATTTGGCGGCAATTGCAGAAGAACGGCATGAGCCGCGATTTCAGCTGGGAGGCCCGGGCGCAACAGTATCTGGACCTCTATCGTGGACTGCTGGAGTAAAATGCCGTTTTCTTGCCCGCTGCGCTCGTTCGCGTTTGCGGCGCAACAACACCAACCGACGGAGGGTCGTTAGTCATGATCGGAGATCGAATTGAAGTCAACATTGCCGGCGGGCTCGATATCGCGCTGCCGCGGATGGTGCATGTGCGCCAGAAGTTCCAAACCAGGAAACTCGACAGCGTCGCCAGGACGGTCGTGGAGCAGTTCAAGCGCCCCGAAGTCCGCGGCAAGGTGAAGCCCGGCATGAGCATCGCGGTCGGCTGCGGCTCGCGCGGCATCAACAACATCGCCGAGTGCGCGAAAACGGTCGTCGCCGAACTCAAGGCGTTGGGTGCGAAGCCCTTCATCTTCCCGGCGATGGGCAGCCACGGCGGCGCCACCGCGGAAGGCCAGCGCGAAGTGCTGGAAGGCTACGGCATCACCGAAAACTACGTCGGCTGCCCGATCCGCGCCACCATGGAAGTGGTCGAGCTGGGCAAACTCGAAGACGGCATGCCGGTGTACATGGACAAGTTCGCCGCCGAGGCCGATGCGGTGGTGGTCATTCCGCGCGTCAAGCCGCACACCAATTTCCGCGCCCCGATCGAGTCCGGCATCGTCAAGATGCTGGCCATCGGTATGGGCAAGATCATCGGCGCCACCACGCTGCACACTTACGGCATGGACATGTTCGGCGAATTGCTGCCGAAGACCGCCAGGCTGATCATGGCGAAAAAGAATTTCCTGTTCGGCGTGGCCATGGTGGAGAACGCCGCCGACGAGACCGCCGTTATCGAAATCGTGCCGTCGGAACAGGTGTGGGAGCGCGAGCCGGTGCTGCTGGCGAAGGCCAAGGAACTGATGCCGCGCCTGCAATTCGACGAAATCGACGTGCTGGTGGTGGAGCGCCTCGGCAAGAATATTTCCGGTTCGGGAATGGACCCCAACATCACCGGGCGCAACTGCCGCTTCATCGAGTGGAACATGAAGCCGCTGGTGAAGAAGATCGCGGTGCTCGGGCTGACCCCGGAGACCCACGGCAATGCCACCGGAATGGGCGCGGCCGATGTGATCACCATGCGTCTGTACAAGGAAATCGACATCGCCAAGACCTACGCCAACATCATCGCTTCGACCTATCTCGACGGCGCGGCGATCCCGATGATCATGAACACCGACGAGGAAGCCATCCGCCTCGCGGTCAAGACGGTGGTGCGCATGAAGCCGCAAGACACGCGCATCGTGCGTATTCCCAACACGCTCGAGATCATGGACATCCACGTCTCCGAGCCGCTGCTGCCGGTAGTCAAAGCCAACCCGTCGATGTTCGAGATCGTCGGCCAGCCCGAAGCGATGAAGTTCGATGCCAGGGGCACGCTGTATCCGATGCTCGCCAAACACCGGGAGCACGCGACGGCCTGAACCCCCTCTCCCCGACGCGCGGACACGTTACCGATGAAATCGGCCGATTGCGGGCAGCGCGCCTTAGCAGCGTCTCCCGCCCCGGATGGCTCCGCCAACGCCGAGTCAACGCTGCCTCTCCCGCAGGGGGAGAGGGAGCTCGGCACCCTTCTTCCAAGGTGCGGAGTGGAAGGAAGTTAAAAGATTGAATCCAACCTGGCGATGCATATTCATCTAGACGCAGTGGGAGGCGTGGCGGGCGACATGTTCATCGCCGCCATGCTGGACGCGTTTCCGAATCTGCGCGATGGCATGGTCGCCGCGATCCGTGCCGCGGGCCTGCCCGCAGAAGTACACATCGGCGTGGCCGAGCACCGCGACCACGCGCTGACGGGGTTGCGTTTCCGCGTCACGGAGCCGCGCGAGGCCAGCGCGCTGATCGGCGCGCACCATCATCCGCACACGCCGTTCGCCGAAATCCGCGCCCACCTCCAGGCGTCCGCGCTCGAGCCCTCGGTGAAGGAGCACGCAATCGGCATTTTCACGGTGCTCGCGGATGCTGAGGCCAGGGTGCATGGCAAAACTGTGGACACGGTGAGCTTCCACGAAGTCGGCGAATGGGACTCGATCGCCGATATCGTCGGGGCCGCCTTCATCATCGACGCGCTTGCGCCAGCCACCTGGTCGGTGAGCGCGCTGCCGCTGGGCAGCGGCCGGATCAGGACCGCGCACGGTTGGCTGCCGGTGCCCACACCCGCAACCGTGCTGTTGCTCAACGGTTTCGAATTTATCGACGACGGACTCGAGGGCGAGCGCGTCACGCCGACCGGCGCGGCCATCCTCAAGTATCTGGGTTGCGCGCAGGTTCGCGATCGCAAATCGCGCAAGTTGCTGCGCACCGGCATCGGTTTCGGCAACCGAACCTTCCCGGGTCTCAGCAACGTGCTGCGCGTCCTGGCCTTGGAAGAGGCGCGAGCCGGGTCGCGCGGCGACGAAGTTGCGCAGATCCTGTTCGAAGTCGACGACCAGACGCCGGAAGATCTGGCTATCGCCATCGACAAGCTGCGCGCACAGCCGTCGGTGCTCGACGTGCTGCAGACGCCGGCTTTCGGCAAGAAAGGACGGATGACCATGCACGTCCAGGTGCTCGCCGATCCGGCGGACCTGGAGAACGTATTCGACGCCTGCTTCAACGAAACGACGACTATCGGATTGCGCTACCAGGTCCTGCAGCGCCGCAAACTATCCCGCGCCGGCAGGACGGTGGAGGCCGGCGGAAGACGGGTGCGGGTGAAAGTCACCGAACGGCCGGGGAAGAAGACCGCCAAGGTGGAGGCCGACGACCTGCTCAACGTGTTCGGGGGTCGCGCCGAACGCGAACAGTTGAGGCGGGAGGCGGAGCAGGTGGTGTTGAGAAAGGAACGCAAGTGAGCGAGGTCGGACACAAGCTCGGCGAACTGGAGCTCGTGCTGCGCGGGATCGGTCCCGTTGCCGTCGCGGTAAGCGGCGGCGTGGACAGCCTCACGCTGGCGACGTTCGCGCGCCGGATTCTCGGCGAGGATGTGCAGATGTTTCACGCGGTATCGCCTGCCGTGCAGCACGAAGCCACGGCTCGCGTGCAGGCGCTGGCGGATAGCGAAGGCTGGATCCTGACGGTGATTGACGCGGGCGAATTCGACGACGCGGATTACCGCAGCAACCCGGTCAACCGCTGCTTTTACTGCAAGACCAGCCTGTATGGCGCGATTGCGCCGCGAACCACGGCGCAGATTGTCTCCGGCACCAACCTCGACGATCTTGGCGAATACCGGCCCGGCCTCGTGGCCGCGAAGAACTACGGCGTACGCCATCCCTTCGTCGAGGCCGGTATCGACAAGAATACGGTGCGCGCGATTGCACGCGATCTCGATCTGGCGGAGGTCGCCGAACTGCCGGCGGCGCCCTGCCTGTCGAGCCGGATTGAAACCGGAATCGCGATCGATCCCGGCATGCTCAAGCTGGTGCACGCGGCCGAGCGGCTGGTCTCGCAGGCACTGACGCCGCGCACGGTGCGTTGCCGGGTCCGGGCAAAGGGTGTGGTGGTTGAACTGGATGAGCAGAATCTTGTCGCGCTCGATGCATCACGGCGCGAGTCACTGTCTGCGCAGGTCGGCCGCCTGTTCCGGGACGGCGGTTTCGACTACCCGGTGTCGCTTGCGCCTTATCGCAGCGGCAGCGCCTTCCTGGTGCGCGTGCAGCGCGACGCCGCCTAGAGCCAAAGCATTGACGCAGAGGACGCGGAGGAGAAGCGAGAGAGGACGCAGAGAAGGTCGACACAAGAAGCGAACGGATGCGAGCCTTTGGCATAAATGACAACCTGGTAGAACATTTGCGCAAGTGTCTTTCTTCGACCAGTAAGCTTCATCTCTTGTTTTTCTCTCTGTTCTTCCTCTGCGTCGAGAGTTTAGGGGTTGATTCAACATGACACTGCATAAAGATGTGATGCTGGATTTCGCGCGCGATGCCCGCACCGGGCTGGACGAGGCGGTGATGTGCGAGGCGAAATCCGTGCATCATCTGACCACGATCCTCGACCAGGTACAGGATAAGGGCAGGTTCATCCTGCTTACCCGGCTGCTGCCCGAGCAGTTCGCCGAACTGCCGGAGCAGCATCGCAGGAACATCGACTACGAACCGCTGTCGCGCACCGGCTATTTCGGCGGCGCCCACCAGGCCAGGACCGAAACGCAGATCGCCGTCGTGGCCGCGGGCACTTCGGACGTGGCGGTCGGCAGAGAGGCAGCGCGGACGCTGCGTTTCTACGGTGAACCGGCCGTCGAGATCAACGACGTCGGCGTGGCGGGATTGTGGCGCCTGCTCGAACGCGTCGAAGAGATGCGCAAGATGAAAGTCGTGATCGCCGTCGCCGGAATGGACGCCGCATTGCCCACCGTGATCGGCGGGCTCGTTTCAAGCGTGGTGATAGGCGTGCCGACCTCGGTCGGGTACGGGGTCGCCACCGGTGGCGAAACCGCCCTGCGCTCCATGCTGGCGAGCTGTTCTCCCGGGCTGCTGGTCACCAACATCGACAACGGCTTCGGCGCAGCCTGCGCCGCACTGCGCATCCTGCGAACGGCCTAAAAAAAGCCCGGTCGTCGCAAGGCGACCGGGCCGTTTTTTCCAAGCCTTACTTCAGTTCGTTTTTCACCGCATCAAGCCCGGCCTGGGCGCAGAGGCCGTCCTGCTCGGCGGACGCGCCGGACACGCCGATCGAACCGATATGTTTGCCGTCCGCAGTCATGATCGGCAAGCCGCCCTCGAATGTTGCAATTCCCGGAATGTACGCGATGCCGGGCGCGCGGGTCGCCGCGATTTCCCCGACCTGCTTGGTCGAGAACGGGAAACCAGCCGAGGTCTGGGCCTTGATCATCGCGATATCGATGCTCTTCAGGAACGAGTCGTCCATTCGGGAGAAATGCTTCAGATTCCCGCCGGAATCGAGGATGGCGATGTTCATCTTCCAGCCTTCCTGTTTTGCCCTGGCTTCGCATGCCGCCGCCATCTTCTTGGCGACTTCCAGCGTCAGGATCGGGCGCTGCTCGATCGCGGCAGCCGTGCCCGCGGCCACCAACAGCGTTGTCAATGTCATGGTTAGCAAGGTTTTCTTCATGGCCATTTTCCTATCGGTTTGAGTTCCACTGAATAACGAGACACGGATCGGACGCGATCCGCGATGTCCCCCGAAAAACGGAGTGTCGATCCACCCCGGGTGGTTTGATGCGTCGATTACAGAAAGTTCCCCTTCGCGTCGCCCCACTTTCCTTTCGCAGCCGGGGCAAAAGCGCTGAGGCGTTGCAACAGCCGTGACGGTTCGGTATCCGCAATGACAAGTTCGCGATGTGCCGGACGCAGGAGACGTTCGGCGACGGCGTGATCGAGCATGGCGAGCATGCGGTCGTAGTATCCGGCGACGTTGAGCAAGGCGCACGGTTTGCCGTGGAAACCGAGTTGCGACCAGGTGAGAACCTCGAAAAACTCGTCGAGCGTGCCGAATCCGCCCGGCAGCGCAATGAAAGCGTCCGAGAGGTCATTCATCAGCGCCTTGCGCTCGTGCATGGTTTCCACGACCAGGAGTTCCGTCACCCCGCGGTGGCCGACCTCTTTGTCGAGCAGGGATTGCGGAATGACGCCGATCACCTCACCGCCATGCCCGAGCGCCGCGTCCGCGAGCACGCCCATCAGCCCGACATTGCCGCCGCCGTACACGATGCCCAGCTTGCGCTCGACCAGAACCGCGGCCAGCGCGCGTGCCGCTTCCGCATATTCACTCCGGGCCCCGGCATTGGAGCCGCAGAAAATGCAGATACGCCTCATCCCGGTTTCAGAAGTCGACCCACTCACCGTCGCGATAGTAGAGAACGAGTGCGGCCTTCTGGATCGGACCGTCTTCAATGCCGTCGTGATCGAACGGGGGCAGCGATTCGGTCAGCTTGTCGCGGATGGCGCGTTTCTGCAACACGAACGCGGTGACGGTGTGGATGATGCGGTAGGGATCATGGACTTCGCTGCGCACCATCTGCACGTCAACGATCGCGCTACCCGGGTAGATCAGAATACTGCTCTTTTCCTGATACAGGCACAGCACCGCCCAGTCGCGCTGACCGGGCTTGAGAAACTGGCCCTGGATCATGTTGTGCCGGGCATCCCATTTGGTGAACAGGGGAATCTTGCAGCCGCGCTTCTCCAGGTCGGCCTTGATGACCGCCGGCAACGTCCGCAGCTGCCTCGGTTCGAGATAGCGGAAATCGGGCCATTCCTTCTGGATCTCCTTCAACGCGGTCTGCGCGTTTGCCGTTGCGGCAAGCACAGCCGAGAGTGCCAATGCGAGTCCGAGTTTCATCATTGCGCGGCCTCCTGCAAAAAGCTCATGCGGCTAAACGAATCCCCATGAACTGCCAGCGGTCCTGCGGATAGAAGAAATTGCGGTAGCTGGCACGGATATGCGCAGCCGGCGTGACGCAGGAACCGCCGCGCAACACCAACTGGCTGACCATGAACTTGCCGTTGTACTCGCCGAGCGCGCCGGCAGGCGGCCGGTAGCCAGGATACGGGCTGTAGGCGCTTTGCGTCCATTCCCACACGTCGCCGAAGAACTGGCTGGCGCCATCGCGGGTTGGTTGTGGATGGAAGCTCTCGCTTTCCAGGAAATTGCCGTCAAGCGTGTGCGTGCCCGCGGCGGCTTCCCACTCGAACTCCGTGGGCAGGCGCTTGCCGGCCCAGCGCGCAAACGCGTCGGCTTCGTAGTAGCTCACATGACAGACGGGCTCGCTCGGGTCGACGCACCGATACCCGGCAAGCGTCATCTGCCACCAGTCGCCGTCCTGCTGCTCCCAGTACAGCGGCGCAATCCAGCGCGCCTCGTTGACCTTGCGCCAGCCGTCGGAAAGCCAAAGCGTCGGTTGCCGGTAGCCGCCGGCTGCGATGAACTCGATGTACTCGGCGTTGGTGATCGGCCGCGACGCCAGGGAGAATTCGTCGAGGTAGCGACGGTGGCGCGGTGTTTCGTTGTCGAAGGCGAATCCGTCTCCGCCATGCCCGAAGGCGTACATGCCGGCCGGGAGGCGCAACCAATCGAGCAGTGGGATGGTGCACGCGTCCGGCGATTTTGTCTCGCGATACGCGGGCTTCAGCGGATTGCAGGCGAACAAATGTTTAATATCGGTGAGCAGCAGTTCCTGATGTTGTTGTTCATGATGAATTCCAAGCGTGGCGCGGGCTCGGATTTCTCCTGCATCGGCGCTGCCGGGCGCCTCGAGCAACATGCCGATGTGCTGATCCACATAGTCCCGGTATGCCTTGATCTCCTCCAACGAGGGCCGGGACAGCAGGCCGCGCTGAAGCCGTGGATGAAATTCGCCCACGCTTTCGTAGTAAGAATTGAATAGGAAGCCGAAGCGTGGATGAAACGGGCGGTACTTCGGCAGATACGGGACCAGCAGGAAATTCTCGAAGAACCAGGTGGTATGCGCCAGATGCCATTTCGCGGGGCTGGTTTCCGGCGCACTTTGCACCACGCAGTCCTCCGCCTGGAGTGGATCGCACAATCGGACCGTGAGGTCGCGGACGCGACGCAAGTCCCCGAGCAGTCCGGTGCGGGTCAAGGCATTGGGATGAGAGTGGAGCGGACGATTCATCTTGCTTCCCCGGGTGATGCCTGCAAGTGTAAGTCCGATTGCGCGGGGCCGACAAACGTCGCATCGTCGCCCCCGGCGACATTTCGCCAGATATCAGTTGGTTACATATCCGGCTTTTATCTGCACGGAGATAGGCGTACTTTTGGAGCTGCAGCGCCCAAAAAGGACTTCAATGAAAACCCTCCGCGAACCCTCCGCCGCGCGGCATCCGGCCAATGTTACGGTTATTTCACTCGGCAACGGTGATGAAATAGGTGCCGACGAAGTGATTGCCGGCCTTGCCGGTGAGCCCAAGCGCCTGTCGCCCAAGCTTTTCTACGACGCCCGTGGCAGCGAGCTTTTCAACGCCATCTGCAAGACCGACGCGTATTACCCGACGCGCACTGAGCGCGGCATCCTCGCCGGCTATGCCGAGGCAATCGCGCAGGCGGTGGGACCGGACTGTGTGATTTTCGAATTCGGCCCCGGGGACATGTCGAAAGTGCGCCTCCTGCTGCCGCGGTTCCTGCCTGCGGCCTATGTCGGCATCGACATCGCGAAAGTGCAGCTCATTACAGCCGCGGAAACGCTTGCGTTCGAATATCCGTGGCTCGAAGTCTTCGCCGTCTGTGCTGACTTCGGCGTCGAGCTGCCGGAGCAACTGCCGCTGCCGCCCGGGCGCCGCCGCGTCGTATTCTTCCCCGGGTCGACCATCGGCAACTTCGAACCCGATGACGCGCGCGTGTTCCTCGGATTGCTCGCGCGCATGGTGGGAGCGGACGGCGGCGCGATCGTCGGCGTGGATTTTCACAAACAGACGGCGCTGCTCGATCGCGCCTACAACGATCCGGAGGGACTGACCCGCGCGTTCAATCTCAATATCCTTACCCGGCTCAATCGCGAACTGGGAGCGGATTTCGACGAACGCCGTTTCCGTCACCACGCCTTCTACAACGAATCACTCGGGCGCGTGGAAATGCATCTGGTCAGCATGGTCTCTCAGGTCGTGCACCTCGCCGGGAGACAGATCCGATTCGAAGCCGGTGAATCCATCCACACAGAGAATTCCTACAAGTACACGCCGGAAAGCTTTGCCGTGCTGGCAAGCGAGGCGGGATTTTGCGCGCACCAGCTGTGGACCGATGCCCGTGGTTACTTCGGCGTGTTCTGGCTCGCTGCCTTGCCGTGACAAATAAGAAACCCTAGATCAAAAATCTCACCACGAAGACACAAAGAACACGAAGGAACACGAAGAAACCAAGAATAAGGCAAACAACCAAGGCACCAACGTGCCAAGAGAATTTCTTTCTGACTTCAGTATTTCTTCGAGTTCTTTGCGTCTTCGTGGTGGGATTCCCGGTTTTCCCTGCGGGTCTAGCTGTAGTTGGAAACCTCGATCAGGTTGCCGTCCGGGTCACGAAAGTACACCGACAGGATCGGCCCGGTCGCGCCGGTTCTTTGCACGGGGCCTTCTATCACCTCCACTCCGCATTCATGCAAGTGCTGGATCACTTCCGCGAGCGGCGTGACCGCAATCAGGCAAACATCGGCGGAACCCGGTACAGGCCTGTCGGCCTTGGGTTCGAATTCCCTGCCTTGCTGGTGCAGGTTGATCTTTGACGCACCGAAATGGAGCGACCGGCGGCCATCGCCGAAGATCCGCGCATCCATGCCGAGCACACGCGAGTAGAACGCGCAGGTCGCGTCGATTTCCTTGACCGTCAGAACGAAGTGATCGAGGCGACTGATCCGAACCGCCATCCGCGCCGCTCCCTTAGTGTCCTGTTCCGCTGATTCGTGGGATAACTCGCGATCCTTGGAAGCCAGTCCAACGATCTATTTGACAGCAATCCATCGTCGATCGGAAAACCCGCGAAATCGGCGTCAGGCAAGGCGCGAGTCCTTGACAGGGGCGGGGGCCGGTGCAACGTGG
>DASYUW010000090.1:0-10490 GCA_036000845.1 Burkholderiales bacterium | reverse complement strand
GGTCATCGACCTGATCTGCCCGTTCGCCAAGGGGGGCAAGATCGGTTTGTTCGGCGGGGCGGGTGTGGGCAAGACCGTCAACATGCTCGAGCTGATCAACAACATCGCCAAGCAGCACTCCGGTCTGTCGGTTTTCGCCGGCGTGGGTGAACGCACCCGCGAGGGCAACGACTTCTATCACGAGATGTCGGAAGCCGGCGTCATCAAACTGGACAATCTGTCCGAGTCCAAAGTGGCAATGGTATTCGGCCAGATGAACGAGCCGCCGGGCAATCGCCTGCGGGTGGGGCTGACCGGCCTGACCATGGCCGAGAAGTTCCGCGACGAGGGCCGCGACATTCTGTTCTTCGTCGATAACATCTATCGCTACACGCTCGCCGGTGTGGAAGTGTCGGCCCTGCTGGGCCGGATGCCCTCGGCGGTGGGCTACCAGCCGACGCTCGCCGAGGAAATGGGCAAATTGCAGGAGCGCATCGTGTCCACGAAAGTGGGCTCGATCACCTCCGTCCAGGCGATCTATGTGCCGGCGGACGACCTAACCGATCCGTCGCCTGCGACCACTTTCGGCCACCTGGATGCGACAGTGGTGTTGTCGCGCGACATCGCATCGCTGGGCATTTATCCCGCGGTGGACCCGCTGGATTCGACTTCGCGCCAGGTCGATCCGAACGTCATCGGCGAAGAGCATTACTCGACAACGCGGGCGGTACAGGCGACGCTGCAGCGCTACAAGGAATTGCGCGACATCATCGCGATTCTCGGCATGGACGAACTTTCACCCGAGGACAAGCTCGCGGTGTCGCGCGCGCGCAAGATCCAGCGCTTCCTGTCGCAGCCGTTCCACGTCGCAGAAGTGTTCACCGGCTCGGCCGGCAAGTTCGTGCCGCTCAAGGAGACCATCAAGGGCTTCAAGATGATCGTCAACGGCGAGTGCGACAGCCTGCCCGAACAGGCGTTTTACATGGTCGGCGGCATCGAGGAAGCGTTCGAGAAGGCGAAGACACTTCAGTGATTAAGCGAATAGTGATTAAGTGATTGATTCCGTCCCGCGCAATTACCCAATCACCCAATCACCCAATCACCCAATCACAGGAACAGAATGGCAAAAACGATACACGTAGATGTGGTGAGCGCGGAAGAGTCGATCTTCTCCGGCGAGGCGGAGTTCGTGGTCCTGCCCGGAGAGGCGGGCGAACTCGGCATCTATCCGCGGCATACCCCGCTGATAACCCGCATCAGGCCGGGCGCGGTGCGTATCCGGCCGGCCGGAGGCGGCGAGGAAAACCTGATCTTCGTCGCCGGCGGAATTCTGGAAGTCCAGCCCGCGCTGGTGACGGTGCTCGCCGACACCGCGATCCGCGGCCACGATCTCGACGAAGCCAAGGCGCTTGAGGCGCAGAAGCGCGCAGAGGAGGCGTTGCGCAGCGCCAAGGACAAGCAGGAAATCGCAGTCGTCGAAGGCGAACTCGCCATGCTTGCCGCGCAACTGGCCGCGATCCGCAGGCTGCGCAAGAAGTAGTCGAGCCCGACGTCAAGAACCGAAGAGCGGCCGAGTGCCGCTCTTTTTTTTGCCGCGAAGCCCGAGCGTTGACAATGACCAACCCAGCCCATAACCTCGCACTTACCTTGACAAAACAGTTTCCGTCTCGCTCCCGCGTGCCAGCCTCCGAGAGGTCCGCCATGACGTACCGCCTTGCCGCCTTAGCTGTGGCGATCTGCCTTGGCGCCGTCGAACCCGGCATTGCGACGGCCAAAGACACGGTGAAGATTGTTTTCATCGGTCCGCTGACCGGGGGCGTTTCCGCCAACGGTCTGGGCGGCCGCAACTCTGCCGACCTCGCGGTGCGCCTGCGCAACGCCGATCCGAACTCGCGGTACGGCTACGAGCTGATGGTGCTCGATGACGAGTGCAAACCCAACATCGGCGTGCAGGTCGCGACCAAAGCCGCCGCCGACCGCAAGGTGATCGCCGGCGTGACCCACTATTGCTCCGCAGTTGCGATGGGAACCGTCGACGTGTATCACCGCTTCGGTCTGCCGGTAATCGTGTGGGGTGCGGTGCTGCCGGACATCACCTACGCCCATGACTACAGGGAAATCCATCGTGTAAACGGCACCATGATCAACCAGAACGAAGTTGCGGCGCAGTTCATGACCGACTTGAAGTACAAGAAGTGGGTGATCATTCACGACACCACCGATTACGGCAAAGGCCACAACAAGTATTTCTCCGAAGACCTGGCCGCGCACGGCGGCACCATCCTCGGTACCTTCGGCGTCACTGCCGACCAGCAGGACTTTAACGCGGAACTCACCAAGATCAAGGAACTCGGACCCGAAGTGATCTACTTCGGCGGCCTGACGCCGATCGGCGTGCGCATCCGTTCGCAGATGGAAAAACTGGGGATCAGGGCGGTGTTCCAGGGCACCTCCGGGATCGTCTCGGATGCCTTCATCGAGGGTCTCGGGCCGCTCGCAGAAGGCGTGCTGGCGTTTCGCGAAGGCGCACCCGCGGAAAAACTCCCCGGCGGAAAGTTTTTCCTCGAGCAATACCAAAAGCAGAAATACTCCGATCCCCCCGAAGCCTACGGCGCTTTCGCTTTCGCCGCTTCGAACCTGATTATCGACGCGATCGAAAAAGTCGGCCCGGATCGCAAGAGAGTCTTGCGAGAGCTCAACGGCACACGCGACCACCAGTCGATCGTCGGCACGGTCACTTTCGACGATCACGGACAGAACATGGTGCCGCTGATCACCAAGTTCGTGGTCCAGGACGGCAAGTGGGTGGTGTGGGAAGACAGCGACTACGCCAGGGGCAAGCGCAAGCTGCTCAAGCCCTGATCCCGTTCCAGCCAAAATGGATCTCGGGCTTGTCGGCCAGTACCTTCTAAACGGCCTCATGCTCGGCGTGATTTACGCCATGGTGGCGGTGGGGTTCACGCTGTTTTTCGGCGTGCTCGACGTCATCAAGTTCTCGCACGGCGACGTGGTGATGGTCGGCGCCTTCGTCGGGCTGGCAACTTTCATCGGCCTGCAGGACTTGGGCGTCGCATCCAGTGTGGTGTTGCTGCTCGCGGTGAGCGCTGCGGCGCTGATTTCAATGGCGTTGCTCGGTGCGCTGATCGCGCGCTTCCTGGTCCTGCCGCTGCGGACCGCACCGCCGCTGAACACGTTGCTGGTCACGCTGATGCTCGGTCTGGTGCTACGCGAAGCCGTGCGCCTGTTCTATCCCAACGGCTCCAACCCGAAACCCTTCCCGCGGCTGCTGCCCGCGGAGGCTTATTCCTTCGGCAGTTTTACGTTGCGGATTGACAGCGTCATCCTGCTCACCACCGGCGTACTGGCGATCGTGCTGGTGCACTTGCTGATCAACAGGACCCGGCTTGGACTGGCAATCCGCGCGGTAGCGCAGGATCCCGAAACCGCGAAGGTGATGGGCATCAACTTCGAGTTCGTGGTGATGACCACGTTCGCCCTCGGCTCCGCGCTCGCGGCGCTTGCCGGCGTCACCAACGGCCTCTACTACAACGAGATCAATTTCGGCATGGGCTTGCTGCTCGGAGTCATCGGATTCTCGGCCGCGGTGGTCGGCGGGCTGGGCAACGTCTATGGCGCAATCATCGGCGGCTTTCTGTTTGCCGGGCTGCAGACCGTCGGCGCGGTGTGGTTCGCGGTACCGGCCTACAAGGACGTGTTCGCGTTTGCCGCGGTGATCCTGCTAATGGCTTGGAGGCCCACCGGGCTGATCGCGGAGAAGTCCGCGGAGAGGGTGTAGCCGATGCAGGAGCGTTACAAGTCGGCTGCTTCTGTCCTGCTTGCGCTGACGGCGTTCGCGGTCTTTACCTACCTGTTCCTCGAGATCGAGCAGCAGTGGGCGGTTGCGGCGCTCGCGGTCGGCGCAATGGCGGTGCTGCTGATCTTCGGCAAGAGCGGGATCGCTGCGCGCGTCGAACGCAGCGCCGCCGCAAACCAGAGGGCCGCTGTCACGCTGACCGTGATCGCGCTGCTGGTCGTTGCTGCGGCACTCTATGAATCGCATTTCGCGTTGTTGATGCTCGCCACCGTGGTGCTCTATGTCATCGCCTGCCTGGGTCTCACCATCCAGTTCGGGTACGCAGGCATCGTCAATTTCGCGGGCGCCGCGTTCTTCGGCATCGGCTGCTATGCCACCGCGGTTCTGGCCGCGCATACGCCGCTGCCGCATATTATTGTGATCGGGGCCAGCGGCCTGATAGCGGCGCTGATCGGCTCGGCCCTGATCCTGCCGATTCTGCGCACCCGCGGGCATTACGCCGCGCTGATCACCATCGCTTTCGGCGTCCTGTTCAAGACTTTCCTGGAAGTGAACGACACCCTCGGCGGCCCGCAGGGGCTGAAGGTCCCGGGGATGATGTTGTTCGGCTGGTCGTTCAACGATCCGATCCGGGTCACCGAGAACCTCGAAGCGTCGTTCTACCTCAATTACGTCGCGCTGGCGGTCGCGCTCGCAGCGTTCGCGTTCGTAGTGGTAAAGCGGCTCGAACGGTCTTGGATCGGTCTGAATTTCGACGCTGTGCGGCTCGACGAAACAGCCGCCGCGGTGTTCGGCATCGGCGTGGCACGCTGGAAAATTCTGGCTTTCACGCTCGGCAATTTCCTCGCCGGCACCGCTGGTGCGCTCTACGCGATGATGACCGGGTTCATCGCCCCGAACAGTTTTACCTTCGGCGATTCGCTCATTCTGGTCTCGATCGTGATACTCGGTGGCCTGGGTAACGCGGTGGGTGTGATCCCGGCGGCGCTGTTGCTGCTGGTGCTGCCGGAGAAACTGCAGGTAATCCAGGAGTACCGCTTCCTGCTGTACGCGGTACTGGTGATCCTGATCCTGTTATACCGGCCCGATGGCCTGCTGCCGCGCCGTCTGCGCGACTATTTTCCGAAGCACGGCCGCGCATGAGTATCATCGCCGCGCACGGGCTCACAGTGAAGTTCGGTGGCCTGACGGCGCTCGATACCCTAGACCTTCAGTTGCAAGCCGGCGAGATCCTGGGGCTGATCGGACCGAACGGCTCCGGCAAGACCACGTTCTTCAACGCGCTTACCGGCCTGTACCGGCCAGCCGGCGGCCGCGTGCTGGTGGACGGCAAGGACATCACCGGCGCGTCGCCGCAAGCCGTTTCCGCCGCCGGCGTGGCGCGCACCTTCCAGCGTTCGCGCCTGTGCCTGCCGTTGTCGGTGTTCGACAATCTCATGATCGGCAATCATCGCAACCTCGATCATGGCATCTGGACCAATCTGTTCCGGCGTGGCACGCTCGAACGCCAGATCGAGGCTGGCGTAGCCAAAGCGCGGACGCTCACTGCGATTTTCAGCGCGCCGCTGGCCGGGCGACTTTTCGATCCCGTGGCCGCGCTGCCCATGATCGATCGCAGACGCGTCGAGATCTGCAGGGCGCTGATTGGCGAGCCGCGCATCCTGCTTCTCGACGAGCCGTCGGCGGGCATGACCCACGACGAAACACACGAACTGATGGACGACCTGCTGGCTGCGCGCGAGCGGCTGCCGGCGCTTTCGATCATCCTGATCGAACACGAAATGAATGTCATAGAGCGCGTAACCGATCGCTGCGCGGTACTGAACTACGGCAAGAAAATCTGCGAAGGTGCGTACCGAGACGTTGCCGGCGACGAGCGCGTGCGCAAGGCCTATCTGGGGGAAGACTGAGATGCCGGCAGGAATGGTACTCGAGGACATCTACACCGCGTACGACCGTGCCGACGTTCTGTCCGGCGTTTCGCTCGAAGTCGAACCGGGCAAGATCACCTGTATTCTCGGGTCCAACGGCGCGGGCAAGAGTACGCTGATCCGCTCGATGCTGTCGTTGACCGCTCCGCGCAGCGGCCGGGTATTGTACGACGGTGCCGACATCACCGGATTGGCCACGCACCAGATCGTGCGTCGCGGCATTGCCTGCATTCCGGAAGGGCGGAAAGTGTTTCCGAAGATGACCGTACGCGACAATCTTCTGGTGGGCGGCTACCAGGAAAACGAACGCGCGACGCTGGTGGCGAGGCTGGAGGGCGTGTTCCGGGTGTTCCCGCAGCTCAGGGACCGCACCGGCCAGCTCGCGGGTACGATGTCCGGCGGAGAGCAGGCGATGCTCTCGATCGGAAGAGGGTTGATGGCGGCGCCGAAGCTGTTGATCATCGACGAACCCTCGCTGGGATTGTCGCCGCTATACGTAAAGGCAAACTTCGACGTCATCCGTGCGATCAACGAACAGGGTGTAACCGTGCTTCTGGTGGAGCAGAATGTGAAACAGACGCTGGCGATCGCGCACCGCGGCTATGTGTTGTCCCAAGGCAGGGTAGTCGCGGCCGGCGACGCGGATCAGCTTCGCGAGAACCCCGAAGTGCGCGAAGCGTATTTTGGAAGACAACAGGCCGGAGGAGGATAGAGTCGTGGCAGCGCAGATCGATGCGGTCGAACTGACCAGGCAGATCGTCCGCATGAACACCATCAACCCGCCGGGCGATGAAGAGCAGTGCGCGCGGCATCTTGGCGTACTGCTGGAGAACGCCGGCTTCAAGGTGGCGTATCACCAGTTGTCGAGGAAACGCGCGAGCCTGGTCGCGACCATCGGCGGCTCCAGCAAAAAGGCACCTCTGTGCTTCACCGGCCACATCGATACCGTCCCGCTGGGCGCGGCGAAATGGAAAATGGATCCGTTCGCCGCGGACACCGACGCCGGCAGACTCTACGGGCGCGGAACCAGTGACATGAAGTCGGGCGTAGCCGCATTCGTGGTGGCCTGTGCGAACGTGTCCAGCAAGCTGGAACGCTCGCCGGGTTTGGAGCTGGTGATCACCGCGGGCGAAGAAACCGGCTGCCAAGGTGCGTTTCATCTCACGCAGAAGAGCGGTGCGCTCGGGCGCGCGGGCGCGGTGGTGGTGGGCGAGCCGACGTCGAATTATCCGTTCGTCGGCCACAAGGGCGCGTTCTGGCTCAACGCCCGAACCAGAGGGGTCACTGCGCACGGCTCGATGCCGGAAAAAGGCGTCAACGCCGTGTTCAAAGCGGCGCGCGCGGTCGCGGTGCTGGAGAAATTCCGTTTCTCCAATCCGCCGCACTCGCTAATGGGGCAGGCCACGCTCAACGTCGGCACCATCCGCGGCGGGCTCAACATCAATTCGGTGCCGGATGAAGCGGTGATCGGTATCGACATCCGCACCGTTCCCAACGTCGGGCACGCGCAGCTCAAGGCCGAGCTCGAGCGCCAACTGGGACCCGACGTCGAGCTCGAGACGCTCCTCGATCTGGACAGTGTTTACACCGCGCCCGAGGATCCCTGGGTACAGGAGGTATTCGAAGTGATGCGCCCTATTCTCGGCAGCCGACCCGAGCCGCGGGCGGCGACTTATTTCACCGATGCAGCGGCACTCAATGTTGCCTACCGCACCCCGCCAACCATTGTTCTCGGGCCGGGTGAAGCGCAGTTGGCGCACCAGACCGACGAGTACTGCGTAGTCGAGCGTGTCGCCGAATCGGTTGCCGCATACGAGGAGATCGCGCGCCGCTGGTGCAACATCTAGCGGGGCGCCAGGCGATTGGCAACGTCTTCTGATTCTTTCTCGGCCAGCAATCCGACGCATCGGGTCGCGGCGCTGCTCGATCCCGGTTCGTTCCGGGAAGTCGCGCAGGAAGCGCGCGGCTCGTTGACTGCGGGCACCGGCATGGTCGGCGGCATTGCGGTGGCGATCGCGGCGACCGACCGCGACATTGCCGGTGGCTCGTTCGGTGTGGTGGAGTCGTTGGCGTTGTCCACGCTGCTGCAGCAAAGCCGGGCCGACGGCTTGCCGGTGATCCTGTGTCTGGATTCGGCCGGCGCGCGGCTGGACGAAGGCCTGCCTGCGCTCGGCGCGTTTCGCCAGCTCTATCGCCACTTTCTCGATCTCAGGCTTGCCGGAGTAGCGACGCTCGCAGTTCTGGGACGTGACTGCTTTGGCGGTGCCAGCATGCTGGCGGCGGCCTGTGGACGGCGCGTATATTCGGCAGCCTCGCGCTTGGCGATGTCGGGACCGGCGGTGATCCAGGCATTGGGCGGGCGACAGCAACTCGACGCCGAAGACACGCAGGTGGTCACCGCGCTGATGGGAGGCGCGGCGCGCGTGCGCCTGCAGCCGACGGATCGCCTGTGTACGGACAGATCGGGCGATTTTCGGCAGGCCGTGCTGGAGTGGATGGCGCAGCGCGATGCGGAACCGCAGCTCGACTTGCGCAAACAGCACAACGAACTCGGCACACGGCTGCTCGAGCGCGGAATGGCACCCTCGCCGCTGTCGAATGCCGAGCTGGCGGCGCCGGCAGCGCTGCTGGAAGTGCTGCCGCCGGGTTTTCAGGCACGCACCATCGACGGCGTTTTGATCGGCAGGAGCACGAAAAACTCGCCCGATACTTTTTTCGGCCTGGTAAGCGGCGAGCCGGTGGGGGCGCTGGCGCTGTGGACACTGGCGGGCGCGTGCCTGTCGGCGGCGGATTCGAACCCTGGCGAGGCAGTCATGCTGCTTCTTGACGCCCCCGGACAGGCCCCCACTCTTCGCGACGAGCGCGTCATGCTTTCCCACTACGTCGCCCATCTCGCGCTCGTGCTCTCGCATCTCAGGGTACGCGGCCACCGAGTCACGCTGCAGGTTCTGGGCGACGCGGCAGGCGGGATTTATGTCGCGCTGGCGGCACCGGCTACGCGCGTCGTGGCGCTGCCTGGCGCGAACGTGCAGATGCTGCCGCCGGCCGCGATGGCGCGTGTGATTGGCCGCCACGGTGAGCGCGCCGACGTGGACGACTACTTGCGCGCGGGCGTGGTCGACACGATCATCTGATGAACGGGAACTTCTACGCGGCAATCGAAACCGCAAATCGTGGCCGCCTGCAGCACGTTCTTCTGGAGACTGAGACCGGCAGGACATTCACCTACGACGATCTGGTGCGCGAAACGGCGCGTTATGCGAACCTGTTGACCGGTCTCGGCGCACGACGAGGCGACCGAGTTGCGGTGCAGGTGGAGAAATCCCCCGCGTCGCTGTTCCTGTATCTCGGTTGTCTGCGTGCTGGACTGGTCTATCTGCCGCTCAATACCGCATACCAGCGCGGCGAGCTGTCGTACTTTCTCGGTGATGCCGAGCCTGGGGTGGTCGTGTGCCGGCCGCAGGCGACTGAGCTGATGCAGAATTTATGTGGCGGCCGTTCGCAGGTCTTCACCCTGGACGAGGATGGCGGCGGTACCCTGGGGCGCGCGGCCGCCGCGGCTGCGCACGAATTCGCGACCGAAGAAATGCAGCCTGACGATTCCGCTGTGATCATCTACACTTCGGGCACGACCGGACGCTCCAAAGGGGCGGTAGTCACGCATCGCAACCTTGTATCGAACGCCCGCGTACTGGTGGATTCCTGGAGATTCGGCGAACACGATGTGCTTCTGCACGCGCTGCCGATGTTTCACGTGCACGGCTTGTTCGTCGCCAATCATTGCGCGCTGCTGGCCGGCGCGAAACTGCTGTGGCACGGAAAGTTCGATGTGAAGCTGGTCTTGCGCGACCTGGCGCACGCAAGCGTAATGATGGGCGTGCCAACCTTCTATGCCCGGTTGCTGAACGAACCGGGCTTCACGCGCGCGCTGTGCAAAAACGTAAGACTGTTCGTGTCCGGTTCGGCGCCGCTGCAATTGGAGACCTTCAAGGACTTCGAGGCGCGTACCGGCAAGACCATACTGGAACGCTACGGAATGTCCGAGGCCGGCATGATCAGCTCCAACCCGCTCGCCGGTGAACGCCGGGGCGGCACGGTCGGTTTCCCGCTGCTTGGGATATCCGTGCGAATCGCCGATGAGCGCGACCGACCGGTGGAAAACGAAGTAATCGGAGCGATTCAGGTGAAGGGTGAGAATGTGTTTGCGGGCTACTGGCGCATGCCGGAAAAGACCCGGGAGGAGTTTACCGCCGACGGATACTTCCGCACCGGCGACGTCGGTATGTTCGACCGCGACGGCTATCTCTCCATCGTTGGCCGCGCCAAAGACCTGATCATCAGCGGCGGTTACAACGTCTATCCGAGGGAAATCGAGCTGGTGCTCGACGCCATTCCGGGCGTGGCCGAATCGGCGGTGATCGGCGTGCCGCATCCTGATTTCGGCGAGGCGGTCACCGCGCTCGTTGTCGCGCAAAAAGAAGCCCGGCTCGATTCCGCCGCAGTCATCGCTGCGGTGAAAAATACACTGGCCAATGACAAAGTCCCGAAAGCGGTCCACTTCGTCGACGACCTGCCGCGCAATGCGATGGGCAAGGTGCAGAAGGCGCTGCTGCGGGAGAAATTCCGCTAGGGAAGCTCTGCATAGGTCCCGCATGCGCGACCGAGGCGATTCGGGTCGAGGGCAAGACGGCGAGGACGCCGTGTAGCCGGACGGCTGTGACTCGTTAGCGGTACGCCCGTTTGCGGGAGCAGCCGTATAAGCGCTC
>DASYUW010000089.1:0-7558 GCA_036000845.1 Burkholderiales bacterium | reverse complement strand
TGGTCCTACAGCAGAGAAAAAACCGTTCATGCGCGCGCCGTTTCTGCACACCTTACACTCAACTTTTTGATCCGCAAAGAAAACTGGTAAACAAAACCGGGGAAACATCAGGGGATGGGGTGAGGAGGGTGTTCTCTGTGGGCTAGGTTGTTTTGAGATCCTAGATGGCGACCAGCACGCGGGTGCCGTCGCCGTCTTCCTTCAGTTCCAACCGTCGCGTGTGGAATGCGAACAGCGCCGGCCGGTGACCGATGCTGATGATAGTGGTGCCGACCAGCCTTTCCTTAAGCAGCCGGTAGAGTTTTTCCTCCGCGGCCTCGTCCAGCGCGGAGGTCGCCTCGTCGAGAAACAGCCACGCCGGTTTCTGCAGCATCGCGCGCGCAAAGGCGATGCGCTGTTGTTCGCCGGGCGAGAGTTGCAATGACCAGTGCTGGTGATCGTCGATCCGGTTCACAAGCTGCGGCAGCCCGATCGCGCTGAGCACCTCGTTGATCTGCTCGTCGGAGAACTCGGCAGGAGAAGCGGGATAGCTCACAACGTCGCGAATCGTGCCGATCGGCAGATAGGGTCGCTGCGGCAGGAACAGGACGCGGAAGCCCGCCGGCAGGCGCATGCGCCCCTTTCCAAATGGCCAGATCCCGGCTATCGCCCGGAACAGCGTGCTCTTTCCGGACCCGGAGGGCCCGCAAATCAGCAGGCTTTCGCCCGCCTTGATGGTCGCGTTTGAAGTTGAAATCAGCGGCTGGCCGCTGGGTAGGCTGAGCGCAACGTTGTCGATGACAAGTTCTTCGCTGCCATCCTGCGTCTGTCGCACCCCGGACTGCTGTTGCATGTCTTCGCAAGCCTTCTCGATCGCATAATGGAAGCCGAGAAGGCGGTCTGCTGTGGCTTTCCAGGAGGCGAAGCTGTTATAGGCGCCGATGAACCACGACAGCGAACCCTGAACCTGTCCGAAGGCGTTCGAAATCTGCATCAGCCCGCCGAGTTGTATGGTGCCGGCGAAATAGCGGTTGCCGGCGACGACGAACGGGAAGATCACCGCCAGCTGGTTGTAGCCTATGGTGAAAGAGTTGAGGATCTTCTGGCGCTTCATGATGCGCCACCAGTTGTCGACGACGTTGCCGAAGCGCGAGCGGAAACTCCTGAGTTCGTCCTGCTCGCCGCCATACAGCGCTACGCCCTCGCTGTTTTCGCGGAAGCGCACCAGCGAGAAGCGGAAGTCGGCTTCGAAGCGCTGCTGATTGAAATTGAGGCCGATCAGCGCCTTGCCGATCTTGTGGGTCATCCAGGTGCCGACGATCGCGTAGACCAGCGCCGCCCAGACCATATAGCCCGGGATGACGATGTCGTGGCCATCGTACGGAATCGCCAGCGGCCCGGACAGCATCCACAGTATGCCGACGAAGGAGCCGAGCGTGACCACAGCGTTGAGAAAGCCGAGCGCCAGACTGAGGGTTTCGTCGACGAACAGCTTGAAGTCCTCGGCGATCCGCTGGTCGGGGTTATCCGCGGGGCTGCCGGTGAGCTGCATGCGGTAATAGGTGCGCTCGGCGAGCCAGCGCTTGAGGTAAACGTCTGTCATCCAGCGCCGCCAGCGGATCTGCAGCATCTGGTTCAGGTAGAAGGCGTAAACCGCCATCGTGATATAGATGGCCGCGAGGATCGCGAACCGGATCATCAACCGGAAGAACTCTTCCTTGTTTTTCTCCTGCAGCGCATTGTAGAACACGTTGTACCAGGAGTTGAACTGGACGTTCATGTAGACCATGGCGAGTGTCAGGCCGATAACCGCGGCGAGCAATAACCAAGCGGAGTAGCGCTCCTCGGAGGACCAGTAAGGCTTGATCAGTCCCCACGTGTCACGCACGAAACGCGGTCTGGCAGACATGGAAGCTTCCTTCAGAAAAGATGATGGATCAGGGTTTGCGGATGCGGGAGATCAGCGATGTCGTGGAACGTTCGAACCGGAACGGAATGGATACTACCTTTCCGCCCCAGCCCAGCACTTCTTCGCCGCCTACAATTTTATCAACCGGCCAGTCGCCACCCTTGACCAGCACATCGGGACGGCAACCGAGTATGACCCCGAGCGGGGTGTCCTCCTCGAACCAGGTGGCGAGGCTCACGCTTTCCAGCGCGGCCACCACCGCCAAGCGGTCCTCCAGCGTATTGATGGGTCGGTCCGGCCCCTTGCCCAGCCGCTTCACCGAGGCGTCAGAATTGAGCGCCACGAGCAGGCTGAAGCCGAGCGCGCGCGATTCGGCAAGGTAGGTGGCGTGCCCGCGGTGCAGCACGTCGAACACGCCATTGGTGAACACCAGTGGGCGCGACAGTGCGCTCACCCGTGCCGGCAGTTCGCCGGGCGAGCATATTTTTTTTTCGAAGGAGGGGTGGTGGGTCATGGCGTCAGTTACCGGTGGCGCCATGATACAGGGGGGTGAAGGGGCCGTGCTCGCCCCGGCCGTCAGACCGAGGCCCTGACTAGTTGCTTGCGGTAACGGGACAATTCCTGCACGGTGCGGATCGGCTCGCTGAACAGGCTCGACAGGTTGTGCAGGATCATTCTTACAACCCTGGCTTCCCAGTCGCGGCCGAAGCTGACGCTGGAACTCTACCGGTCGATGAGAAAGAGTTGACCGGCCGTTGCCAAAATGAAAAGCCCCTTGCGGGGCCTTTTTTCTTTCCTGGTTTTCCGGAACCTCAGTCGATGTACTCGAAAACCTTGACCACTCTCTGAGCGCCGCTGGTGGTGGCGGCGGTCTGCGCCGCGGACTCGGCTTCAGCCCGGGTCACGAGCCCCATGAGAAACGCGGTGCCGTTCTCGGTCACGACTTTCACATGGTTTGCACTGACGTCCTTGTTCTGCGTCAGCCGCGCCTTGATGCGGCTGGTAAGCAGTGCATCGCTGCTGCGGGAAGTGAGCGAGCTGTTGCCGGCGACGATTATTTCATTCTGCACGTTGCGCACGTTCTGCACCTCCAGCGCAACGATGATCAGATCCTGCTTGATCTCCTCGGTGGGGGCTTCGCCGGTGAGCAGCACGAAGCGGTTGAAGCTGGTGACGTTGACGTGAAGCTGATCCTCGTACTTCTCGTTGATGCGGTTCCGGACCTTGAGTTCGATGGTCTGGTCCTCGAGAACTGTGGCGCTGGTACGGCGGTCATCGGCCATCATGACGCCGGCGCCCACGCCGGCGCCGATCAATAGTGGCGCGCAAGACTGCAAAAAGGGGAAAAGGGCAAGGATCACTGCGGTCAATCGGATAGGTAGTTTCATTTATTCCACTCCTAACAACAAACAATCGATGGAGTCACACATGCAGTGCAGGCACAACAGGTGGACTTCTTGGATGCGCGCCGTTCTGTCCGCCGGCACGCAGATATGCACGTCGTTCGGGCCGAGCACTCCGGCCACCTTGCCGCCCTTCTTTCCGGTCAGTGCGATTACGCCCATCTGTCGGTCATGCGCGGCATGTATCGCCTCAAGGACGTTGGGTGAATTCCCGCTGGTGGATATCGCCAGCAACAGGTCCACGGATTGGCCGAGCGCGCGCACCTGCTTCGAGAACACCTCGTTGTAGCTGTAGTCGTTGGCGATCGATGTGAGCGTGGAAGTGTCGGTGGAAAGCGCCATCGCCGCCAGGGGCGGGCGCTCCATCTCGAAGCGGTTCAGCAACTCGGCCGCGAAGTGCTGGGCATCGGCGGCGGAGCCGCCGTTACCGCAGGACAGAATCTTGCCTTCGTTCATCAGGCACTGCGCCATGCGCTCGGAGGCGCGTGCGAGCGGATCGGCAAGCAACTCCATCGCCTGCAGTTTCAAGTGGGCGCTGTCGGTGAAGTGTTTGTTGATCCGGCTCTTGAGATCCATCCTGAATATGGGTTGCAATCCCGTTACGGCCGAATTATTGCACAAAGAACGTGCTGGCTTGGTGCATATGATGCTCATTCTCCGAATGCGTTCACGACCCATTCGACCTCGGGAGTGTCGCCTTTCAGCAACACTGCATCGAAACGGCAGGCCGGAAACTCGCTGTGTGCCGCCATGTAATGTCGCGCCGTCCGCAGGAGTTTTTTGCGCTTGTTCGTGGTAATGCTTTCGCCGGCCCCTCCGAAGGAGAGGTTCCCGCGATATCGCACTTCGACGAAAACCAGTGTCCTGGCATCGCGCAGCACCAGATCGATTTCGCCGAAACGACAGCGGTAGTTACGCTCCAGAAGCTTGAGACCGCGCTTTACCAGAAAAGCCGCAGCGGCATCTTCGGCCCAGGTCCCGCGATTGCTCATCGCATCAGGGGCGCTTCGAAGGGTTTGGCCCTGCCCTGGAAAAACTGTGCCGGCACCAGTGAGCGGGTGAATTGCTGGGTGTCGGTAGGCGTTATCGTGCCGGTCACGCCGTCCAGCGAAACCATCGGCTCGTACGGGCGCAGCAATTCCTGCACGATACGGTATGCGTCTATTCCGAGCGCGTAGAACCGTTCCTGATCGAGCGCCGAGCTTTGTACGTCAGGTTTCAGATAACTCATCACCGCGGGATGGTCCGGTTGCAGCAACCACGGCATGTCGAGAAAGCGCACACCCTCCAGATCGTAGTTGGCAAGCGTGTCGGTGTTGGACACGAACACCAGCGAGGTGGCATAGATCGGCTGACCGCTTCCCAGATAAGAGCGAATGAAGCGTACGCGCGTTGCTCCCATGGTCAGGAATACTGCATCGGCCTTGGATGCAGGGAGTTGCTCGCGTAGCTTGGCAAGTGCCGACGCTTCCGTCGTGTAGTTGAACTTGCCCGCGACTTCTCCCTTTAGCCTGCTCCATTCCCCAAGAAATGCCTGCGCAATTCGACTGTCCAGGGAAGTCTCGCCGGCGACAATGAAAGTCCTGCGCCCGCCCTGATTGAATGCGAGTTGCGCAACCTGGCGTGCCTCCGACTCGATCTGCAACCCGAACGCGTACAGGTCGCGAGGCATTAAAACGTCGCCGTCCGGGACATTTAGTGCGAGCGTGGGCACGCTCACCACGCCGCTCAGAGCGAGCGCGGTGACGCCGTTGCGTGTAAGCGGCCCGATCACCGCGCGCGCGCCGCGCGACAATGCGCGCTGGTATGCGGTGAGAATCTGGTCGGCGTCCTCCGTGGTGGCGTACACGGTTACTCCCGGTCCGTTTTCCTGCATCAGTCCGGCGGCGGCGAGAATTCCAAGGCGCACCGAGTCGGCATGCTTGCCGAAAGAGGTGGACTGAAGCGGCAGTATCACCGCGATGTGCGCCTGCATGGGAGGGGTGACGGCGTTCTCGGTTTCCTGAGCCAAGACAGCGCCGGTGGATAAGGCGATAAGCGCCCAGTATAGTAACGCCGGTACCAACAGCGAAAAGGCCGGGCGAAGTTGCATAATGAAGACACCAAACTGAGTGAGCCCACATTATATGTGGTGGCCACACCGATCGGGAACCTGCGCGATATCACGCTGCGCGCACTCGACGTGCTGAAAGCCGTGGACTGCGTTGCTGCCGAAGACACGCGAGTCACTCAGAAACTGCTTAACCACCATGGCATCCATGGGAAGCTCTTTGCGCTGCACGAACACAACGAACGCGATGCGGCCAGGCGCCTGATCGCGACTCTCGCGGAGGGAAAATCGGTGGCGCTGGTATCCGATGCCGGCACGCCGGGAATCAGCGATCCCGGAACGGTGGCAGTGGCACAAGTGCGCGAAGCAGGCTTTCGCGTGGTGCCGATCCCTGGCCCGAACGCGGCCATTGCTGCGATCGCGGCATCGGGAATATGGGCGGAGACGTTCTGCTTTCACGGGTTTCTGCCGGCCAGGAAGGGCGATCGCGAAACCGCGCTGGCGCGGCTCAGCCGCCAAACCGGCCTGCTGGTTTTCTACGAGGCCCCGCACCGGATCGTGGGCGCGGTGGAGAGCATGGTGGCCGTGTTCGGAGGTGAGCGTCGCATCGGCATCGCACGCGAGCTCACCAAGCTATTCGAACAGGTTCACGTCTGCCGGCTTGCCGAAGCCGGCGCTTGGCTCCAACAGGACGAGGGCCACCGTCGGGGCGAGTTCGTGCTTCTGGTGGAAGGTTGCGCCGAAGACGCCGCGCAACAGGAGGACGATTCGCCGCGTGTGCTGGACCTTCTGCTCGACGAGCTGCCGTTGAAGCAAGCGGTGAGGCTCGCCGCAGAGATCACCGGTGCGAGAAAGAACGCGCTCTACCAGCGCGCGCTCGATCTCAAGAAGGAATGAAGCAGGGTTTCTCCAGACTGCCGGCCACTGACTTTATGCAGATCATCATCGCTAAACCCGACGACTGGCACCTGCATCTGCGCGACGGCGACGTAATGAAGGTGGTGCTGCCGGACACGGCACGGCGCTTCGCTCGCGCCATCGTCATGCCTAACCTCAGGCCCCCAGTAACGACGACCGCCGCGGCCTGCGCGTATCGCGACCGCATCCTCGCCGCCTTGCCCGCAGGCAGCAATTTCTCGCCATTGATGACGCTGTACCTCACAGACAACACCCGGCCGCAGGAGATCCGCGCTGCAAAGTCAGCCGGGTTCGTGCACGCGGTAAAGTACTACCCTGCCGGTGCGACGACTAATTCGGATACAGGCGTGACCGATATCCGGAAGTGCTTCGACACTTTCGAGATCATGGCCGAAGTCGGAATGCCGTTGCTGATACACGGCGAAACGACCGACCCGGGCGTCGACGTGTTCGACCGGGAGAAGGTCTTCATCGAGCGTACTCTGATCGCGCTGGTGCAGAGCTTTCCGCGACTGAAGATCGTCTTGGAGCACATAACCAGCGCCAACGCGGTGAAGTTTGTGCTCAGTGCGCCGAATACCGTGGCGGCGACCATCACGGCGCATCATCTTCTGCTCAACCGCAATGATCTATTTCGCGGTGGCATCCGCCCGCATCACTATTGCCTGCCGGTGCTCAAACGCGAAGAGCACCGCCAGGCGTTGGTGAAAGTGGCAACCTCCGGCAATCCCAAGTTTTTTCTCGGTACCGACAGCGCGCCACATGCGCGTCACACAAAGGAAACCGGTTGCGGCTGCGCCGGAATTTACACTGCTCACGCCGGAATCGAGTTGTACGCGGAGGCCTTCGAGGCGGCCGGAACGCTGGACAAGCTGGAGGGTTTTGCCGCTTTCTTTGGCGCAGACTTCTACGGCCTGCCGCGCAATCGCGAGCGCATCACACTGAAGAAGGAAGCCTGGCTGGTGCCCGAGGAATTGCGTTACGGGGCTGACACGTTGGTGCCGCTGCGAAGCGGCGCTTCGATCGCGTGGCAGATCGCGTGACGCGAAGATCTTGAAGGCGCTGCCGGTTGCGGCCCGCGAATGGGTCGTCAAGGATCCGGAGGCGCATCGCGTGTCGCGGTTGCCGTGACAGGTGGTGCTAGTGTCCTGTTCCGCCGATTCGTGGGATAACTCGCGATCCTTGGAAGCCAGTCCAACGATCTATTTGACAGCAATCCATCGTCGATCGGAAAACCCGCGAAATCGGCGTCAGGCAAGGCGCGAGTCCTTGACAGGGGCGGGGGCCGGTGCAACGTGG
>DASYUW010000088.1:0-8959 GCA_036000845.1 Burkholderiales bacterium | reverse complement strand
GAACTGCTTTCCGATGATCGCCGCCGGCAGCGGGCACCACCAAGTGATGTTGAACGAGACGACGATCTACCGGGCCGCTGAAAAGCTGCAAAGTGAACTGCGCCAGGATTGAATTGCGCGAAGGACAACCGGTCCAACGCGATGCAGGGGCACCGCCGAACCAGGGCGGTGTGCCTTATGTCCGAATTCCTACAGGAGTCAGACATGCAAGAAGTCACATTGGACGACAAATACGCTTCCGATCAGGGGCGCGTTTATTTGACCGGCATCCAGGCGCTGGTGCGCCTGGCTCTGGTCCAGCGCCGGCGCGACCTGGCGGCAGGGTTGAATACCGCCGGCTTCATCTCCGGCTATCGCGGCTCGCCGCTGGGCGGACTCGACCAGGCGCTGTGGAAGGCAGCCACGCATCTCGACGCGCATCACGTCAAATTCCAGCCCGGCGTCAACGAAGAACTCGCCGCCACCGCCGTGTGGGGCACGCAGCAGGTGCACCTGATCGGCGACTCGGATTACGACGGGGTATTCGCCATGTGGTACGGAAAGGGTCCCGGCGTGGACCGTTGCGGCGATGTATTCAAGCACATGAACTTCGCCGGCACGTCGAAGCATGGAGGCGTGCTGCTGGTTGCGGGCGACGACCACGGCGCCTACTCCTCCACGCTGCCGCACCAGAGCGATCACCTTTTCTCGGCCTCGATGATCCCGGTTCTGTACCCGTGCAACGTGCACGAATACATCGAGCTGGGATTGCACGGCTGGGCCATGTCGCGGTTCTCGGGATGCGCGGTCGGTTTCAAGGCGCTGGCCGATACCGTCGAGTCGTCTGCTTCGATCGAGGCAGATCCGTTTCACGTCCGGACCCTGCTGCCCGAAGACTTTGTGCTGCCCGAAGGCGGACTGAACAGCAGGCTTTCGAGCAATCTCCTCGGTCTGCAGGCGCGCGCGCAGGAAGCGCTGATGCAGGACTACAAGATCTACGCCGCGCTGGCGTACTCACGCAGGAACAAGCTCAATCGCACCACGATCGATTCGCCCAACGCGCGGCTCGGCATCATCGCGTCCGGCAAATCGTACATGGACGTGCTGGAAGCGCTGGAAGAACTCGGCGTCAACGAGCAGAACGCGGCGCAGATCGGCATCCGGGTATTCAAGGTCTCGATGCCCTGGCCGCTGGAACCGGACGGGGTGCGCGAATTCTCCAAGGGGCTGGAAGAAATCCTGGTCGTCGAAGAAAAGCGCCAGATGGTCGAGTACCAGCTCAAGGAACACCTCTACAACTGGCACCCCGACGTGCGTCCACGCGTGATCGGCAAGTTCGACGATCAGGGCGAATGGGTGCACCCGCGCGGCGAATGGCTGCTCCCCGCCAAGGCCGATTTCTCCATCGCGCAGATCGCCCGCGTCATCGCCGGGCGCATCGGGCGCTTTCACCAGAGCGATCTGATCAAGGCACGGCTTGCCTTCCTGGAGGCGAAGGAGGCCGTGCTGAAGAAGGCGGTGAACACGCCCGTGCGCCCGCCGTACTACTGCTCGGGATGCCCGCACAATACCTCGACCAAAGTGCCCGACGGCAGTCTGGCGCTGGCCGGCATCGGTTGCCACGTGATGGCGACCGTGATTTATCCGGAGCAAAACAAGAGCCCGACACACATGGGTGGCGAGGGCGCGCCGTGGATCGGCCAGGCGCCGTTCTCGAAGCGCACCCACATCTTTGCCAATCTCGGCGACGGCACTTATTTTCATTCCGGCTCCCTTGCGATCCGGGCCGCGCTCGCAGCCAAGGTCAACATCACTTACAAGATCCTGTACAACGATGCCGTGGCGATGACCGGCGGCCAGCCGGTCGATGGCCAGACTTCGGTACCGATGATCGCGCAGCAGATGGCGGCCGAAGGCGTCGGGCGCATCGCGGTCGTAACGGAAGATCTGGCGCGCTACCAAGATCGCTCGCAATTGCCCGCGCTGGTTACGCTGCACGACCGTAAGGAACTGGAAGCAGTGCAAAAGGACCTGCGGGAAGTTCGCGGCGTTTCGGTGCTGATCTACGACCAGACCTGTGCGGCGGAAAAGCGCCGCCGCCGCAAAAAAGGCGAGTACCCGAAAGCCGCGCAGCGGGTATTCATCAACGAAGCGGTCTGCGAAGGCTGCGGCGATTGCGGCGTGCAGTCGAACTGCACTTCGATCTTGCCGGTGGAAACCGAGTTCGGGCGCAAACGCGCGATCGACCAGTCCTCCTGCAACCAGGACTATTCCTGCGTCAAGGGCTTCTGCCCGAGTTTCGTGACGGTGGAAGGCGGCACGCCGAGGAAGTCGCGCGCGGCAAGACGCGGAACCGCCGTGCCGCTCGGGCCGCTGCCGGAACCGGCCTCTGCAACGCTCGGCGAAACGCCTTACAACATCCTGATCACAGGAATCGGCGGCACCGGGGTCATCACCATCGGCGCGCTGCTGGGAATGGCCGCGCACCTGGAGGGGAAGGGCACCTCGGCGCTGGACATGACCGGAATGTCGCAGAAGAACGGCGCCGTCACTTCGCACGTTCGCATCGCGCGCACGCCGGCCGGCATCCGCGCGCAACGCATCGCCACCGGCGAGGCCGACCTGATTCTCGGCTGCGACATGCTGACCTCCGGCGCGCACGATGCCATTTCCAAGACCCGGCCCGGGCGCACGGTGGCGGTGATCAACATGCACCAGCAGCCGCCCGGCCAGTTCGCCCAGAATCCCGACTGGCAGTTCCCGGCCGAGGATATCCGCGCGCTGATCGACGAATCCGTCGGCGGCCCCGCGCATTTCATCGAGGCCACCCGGCTCGCCACCGCCCTGCTGGGGGACTCGATCGCAACCAACCTGTTCATGCTCGGCTTTGCGTTCCAGAACGGGCTGATTCCCCTGCAGCAGGCCTCTATCCTGCGCGCGATCGAGTTGAACGCCGTGTCCGTCGACGCCAACAAGCAGGCGTTCGAATGGGGGCGCCGGGCCGCGGTCGATCTGCGGCAGGTTGAGGCGATTGCCACGCCCGCCCAGCCGGTGGTGGTGCAGATGCCGCAGAACCTGGAGACGCTGCTGCGCCGGCGCATCGCCTTCCTGACCGAGTACCAGGACGCGGCGTATGCGAAGCGCTATGAGACGCTGGTCGACAAGGTCCGTCGTGCCGAAGCGCGGATCGGCAAGGGCGATGCGCTGACCAGGGCGGTCGCGCGATACCTGTCCAAGCTGATGGCCTACAAGGACGAGTACGAGGTCGCCAGGCTTTACGCGAACGGCGATTTCGAGAAACGGCTGAACGACGCGTTCGAAGGCAAGTTCACGGTGAAGTACAACCTCGCCCCGCCGCTGCTGGCCAAGCGCGACGCACAGGGCCGGCTGGTCAAGGCGCAGTACGGCGCCTGGATGGGACATGCGTTCCGCTGGCTGGCGCGCTTCAAGCAACTGCGCGGCACCTTCCTCGATCCGTTCGCCCGTACTGCCGAGAGAAAGATGGAGCGCGGGCTTATCCGCGATTACGAAGCCCTGATCGATGAGATCGCGGGAGCGTTGTCGAAGGAGAACCATGAGGTCGCTGTCGCGCTGGCCAGCCTGCCGGAATGCATCCGTGGCTTCGGCCATGTGAAGCAGCGCAACGTTGACACGGTCGCCGCCGAACGCGATGCGTTGCTGGCCCGCTTCCGCGCCCTGGCGGCCGGGGTCGAACATGCCGCGTGACGCGCACGCGTCGCGATTCGGGTCGGGGTTCTGCTGGTGACCATCGGGTCTGCGGATCAAGTTTACGTTCACGTAAACGTAAGCAATAATGGCAGCCCGGGCGCGATGACCCATTCCGGCACCAGCGCGGCAACGCCCGGCCAGCGTCATCAACCGCAAACCGACGGGACCGCCCCATGACCGATCTCAGCGTACAAGCCGCCGATCAAGGCAAGCAGGCGAAGAACAAGGTGCGCTTCGTCACCGCCGCCAGCCTGTTCGATGGCCACGACGCCTCGATCAATATCATGCGCCGCATTCTGCAGGCGAGCGGCGTCGAAGTCATACACCTCGGCCACAACCGGTCGGTCGACGAGATCGTCACCGCGGCCATCCAGGAGGACGTACAGGGCATCGCCGTATCCTCGTATCAGGGCGGCCACGTCGAATATTTCAAGTACGCCATCGATCTGCTGCGCAGCCGCGGCGGCGCGGGTATCAAGGTTTTCGGCGGCGGCGGCGGCGTGATCGTTCCAAGCGAGATCGAGGAGCTGCACAGCTACGGTGTCTCGCGCATTTATTCCCCGGAGGACGGCGCCCGGATGGGCCTGCAGGGAATGATCACGGACATGATCCGCACCGCGGACCGCAATCTTTCCGCGGAGTTGCCGGCGAGCCTCGACGAAGTCTTCCGCGGCAACGTGCGCGACCTGGCGCGCGTCATCACCGGGCTCGAGAACGCGACGCTGCCGGAGCCGCTGCGCCAGAGGCTGGCGAAGCGGGCGGCGGAGCACGACAGCGTGCCGGTGCTCGGCATCACTGGAACCGGTGGCTCGGGCAAGTCGTCGCTCACCGACGAACTGGTCCGCCGCTTCCGCATCGACCAGGACGACGCGCTCAAGATCGCCGTGATCGCCGTGGATCCGTCGCGGCGCAAGACCGGCGGCGCGTTGCTCGGCGACCGCATCCGCATGAACGCGATCAATCATCCGAACATCTACATGCGCTCGCTCGCCACCCGCGATGCCGGCAGCGAGATCGCCGCCTGTCTGCCGGACGTGCTCGCCGCCTGCAAGTGCGCCGGCTTCGACCTGATACTGGTCGAGACCTCAGGCATCGGCCAGGGGAACGCGGCCATCGTCCCCCATGTGGACTTCTCGCTGTACGTGATGACGCCGGAGTTCGGCGCCGCCAGCCAGCTCGAGAAGATCGACATGCTCGACTTTGCCGATTTCGTCGCGATCAACAAGTTCGACCGCCGCGGTGCGCAGGATGCGCTGCGCGACGTGCGCAAGCAGATGCAGCGCAACCGCAGCGCCTTCAAAGAGGCCGCCGAGGCGATGCCGGTGTTCGGCACCATGGCCTCGCGGTTCAACGACGACGGCGTGACTGCGCTCTACCAGGCCATCGTGGCCGCACTCAAAACCCGTGGCCTCAAGGGTGGCGACGGCAGGCTCAAGCCGGCCACGGTAAAGGCCTCGTCCGGCCAGAACGTCATCGTTCCGCCGGCGCGTGTGCGCTATCTGGCGGAAATTGCCGAAACCGTGCGCGGTTATCACGCCGATGTGGCGAAGCAGGCCAGGACCGCGCGCGAGCGGCAGCAGTTGCGCGAAGCGAAGCGCATGCTCCACCTCTCCCCGGCCCTCTCCCCCGCACCTCACCCCAGCCCTCTCCCCGCGGCGCGCGGAGAGGGAGTATTTGCTGCGCTGGATTTGCTGATCGCGGAGAGGGACAAGGCGCTTTCTCCGGAGGCAAAAAAACTGCTGGACGAGTGGCCGCAGGTGAAGCAATCCTATTCGGGTGACGAACAGGTCACGAAAACCCGCGATCGCGAGGTCCGCACGCTGCTGACGACCACTTCGCTTTCCGGTACCAAGGTGCCGAAGGTGGCACTGCCGAAATTCGAGGACGACGGCGAGACGCTGAATTGGCTGATGCGGGAGAACCTGCCCGGCTATTTCCCGTACACGGCGGGGGTGTTCCCGTTCAAGCGCGAGAACGAGGACCCCACGCGGATGTTCGCCGGCGAGGGCGATCCGTTCCGCACCAACGCACGCTTCAAGTTTCTCAGCCGGGACATGCCGGCGAAGCGGCTGTCGACCGCGTTCGATTCGGTGACGCTGTACGGCTTCGATCCGCACGAACGCCCGGACATCTACGGCAAGGTCGGCAACTCCGGGGTATCGATCGCGACGCTGGACGACATGGAGGTGCTCTACTCGGGCTTCGACCTGTGCGATCCGGCGACCTCGGTGTCGATGACCATCAACGGACCGGCCCCGACCATTCTCGCGATGTTCGTCAACACCGCGATCGACCAGCAGATCGAGAAGTTCGCCGCCCAGCACGGCCGGCAGCCGAACGAACAGGAAACCGCAAAGATCCGCGCCTGGGCGCTGGAGAACGTGCGCGGCACGGTGCAGGCCGACATCCTCAAGGAAGACCAGGGCCAGAACACGTGCATTTTCTCCACCGAGTTCTCGCTCAAGGTGATGGGCGATATCCAGGAGTACTTCGTCAAGCACAAGGTGCGCAATTTCTATTCGGTTTCGATCTCCGGCTATCACATCGCCGAAGCCGGCGCCAACCCGATCTCGCAGCTTGCTTTCACTCTGTCCAACGGCTTCACCTTCGTCGAAGCCTATCTCGCGCGCGGCATGGACATCGACGACTTCGCACCGAATCTGTCGTTCTTCTTCTCCAACGGCATGGACCCGGAATACACGGTGCTCGGACGCGTGGCGCGGCGCATCTGGGCGACCACGATGAGGAACAAGTACGGCGCCAACGAACGCAGCCAGAAGCTGAAGTATCACGTCCAGACTTCGGGCCGTTCGCTGCACGCGCAGGAGATCGCGTTCAACGACATCCGCACCACGCTGCAGGCGCTGATTGCGATCTACGACAACTGCAACTCGCTGCACACCAACGCCTATGACGAGGCCATCACCACGCCGACCGCCGAGTCGGTGAGGCGCGCACTCGCGATCCAGCTCGTCATCAATCGCGAGTGGGGTCTGGCGAAGAACGAGAACCCGAACCAGGGCTCATTCATCATCGACGAACTGACCGATCTTGTGGAAGAAGCGGTGCTGCAGGAGTTCGAGCGCATCTCCGAGCGCGGCGGCGTGCTCGGCGCAATGGAAACCGGCTACCAGCGCGGCAAGATCCAGGACGAGTCGCTGTACTACGAGCACAAGAAGCACGACGGCTCCTACCCGATCATCGGTGTGAACACCTTCCGCAATCCGGACGCGTCCGGGGCCGGCGGCAGCATCCCGCTGCAGCGTTCGACCCAGGAAGAGAAGCAGAGCCAGATACGCCGGCTGCGCGAGTTCCAGAAGCGCAATGCCGCCGAGGCGCCGGCTGCGCTGGAGAAACTGAAGCAGACCGTGATCGACAACGACAACGTATTCGCCGAACTGGTGAACGCCGTGCGCTACTGTTCGCTTGGCCAGATCACGGACGCATTGTTCGAAGTCGGCGGGCAGTACCGCAGAAACATGTGACTGAAGCCTGACCGCCGCGAGTTTTGAATCTCAAGGGAGAATCAGGAGTGTCCGCCTTCCAACTCGATCACCTGAGCATGCCGGCGCGCGATCCGGAAGGGCTCGCGCGCTGGTACGCGCAGAACTTCGCGCTGCAGGCAGACGGGCGTCGCGTGCGCGGACCCGGGGTCCTGATCGCGTTTCAGCCGGGGGAACCGGTCAAACGCGCGCCGGAACTGCATATCGGCTTTCGCGTCCAGGGGATGCAGGTACTGAACGAATTGGCGGGCAAATTTGGCAAACCGATCAAGAATGGCGAGGAGTTCAATTCCTTTCAGATCTTCGACCCGGAAGACAATTGCCTCGAAATCTACTGCAAATCGAACGGCTGAGCGCGACGGCGGCCAGTCCCGCAAGTCGGTGGGGCCGCCCAGGCCGCATGCAGAACCGCGTTTCGTAGCGACACCGTTACAACTTCAATCCCCATACCGGCATCTACAACAAAGCAACCTGACGCGGCCAACACGAATCGCGCCCGAGACATCGCGGCGCGAAGGTGATAGAAAGCAACAGGGTCGGACATGAGCCGGCCCGGAATAACGAAAGGGGAGGAGAGGGCCTTGAAGCACCCGGACACTGGCGGCCGCGGGGTCGCCGACACATTTCCCCGGCTCCTGTTGCACCACGCCGCTGTGCGTGGGAACCGGACCGCCTTTCGCGAAAAGGACCTCGGCATCTGGCAAAGCTGGACCTGGAAACAGGTTGCCGACGAAGTGCGGTGGCTGGCCTGCGGATTGGCGGCAAAGGGGTTTCGGCGGGGAATGAACCTGGCCATCATCGGCGACAACCGGCCGCGACTGTATTGGAGCTTTGCTGCGGCGCAAAGTCTGGGCGGCGTACCGGTGCCGATCTACCAGGATTCGGTAGCTCAGGAAATGCTGTACGTGCTCGAAAACGCCGAGATCGAGTTCGCGATGGTCGAGGACCAGGAGCAGGTGGACAAGCTGCTTGAAATCCTGCCGCGGTATCCGCAGCTCAAGCACATCTGCTACGACGATCCGCGGGGCCTGCGCCATTACGGGCAGGAACAGCTCATACCCTACGAGGATCTGCGCGAGATCGGCCGCGAGTACGACGAAACCCATCCCGATTATTTCCAGCGCGCGTTGGCCGAGGCCAAGCCCGACGACGTCTGCGTGATCCTGTACACCTCGGGCACGACCAGCAAACCCAAGGGCGTGTGCCTCACGCACGCCGGGTTTATCGCAGCGGCTCGCGGCGATATCGCTTTTGACGGCTTCACCGAGCGCGACGAAGTGCTGTCGTACCTGCCGATGGCCTGGGTCGGGGATCACCTGTTTTCGTATGCACAGGCGCTGGTCGCCGGCTTTACCGTCAATTGCCCCGAGTCATCCGACACGGTGATGACCGACCTGCGAGAGATCGGGCCTACGTATTACTTCGCGCCGCCGCGCGTATTCGAGAACCTGCTGACCCAGGTGATGATCCGCATGGATGACGCGTGGCGGGCCAAACGCTGGCTGTTTCACACTTTCATGGCGGTGGCGCGACGCTGCGGGGCGGAGATCATGGACGGAAAGCCGGTTCCCGTCGCCGACCGCCTGCTCTATATCCTGGGAAATGTTCTGGTGTACGGGCCGCTCAGGAATGTGCTCGGCATGAGCCGCATCCGCGTGGCCTATACCGGCGGAGCAGCGATCGGCCCGGATCTTTATCGTTTCTACCGGTCGATCGGAGTGAACCTGAAGCAGCTCTACGGACAGACC
>DASYUW010000087.1:0-3496 GCA_036000845.1 Burkholderiales bacterium | reverse complement strand
CGCAGGGCGGGCGCAAGCATCCGAACCAGGAGTTCGTCCAGGTCGACACCACGAACATCCTGTTCGTCTGCGGCGGGGCGTTCGACGGCCTGGAGCGGATCATCCGCGCCCGCTCCGACAAGGGCGGTATCGGTTTCGGCGCGGAAGTGAAGAGCAAGGACAACCGCAAGGACATCGGAGAGGTGCTGCGCGGCGTCGAGCCCGAAGACCTGATCAAGTACGGCCTGATCCCCGAATTCGTCGGCCGCCTGCCGGTTGTCGCAACGCTGGATGAACTTGATCAGGTGGCGCTGATCCAAATCCTTACGGAGCCGAAGAATGCGCTGCTCAAGCAGTACCAGCGCATGTTCAGCATGGAAGGCGTCGAGCTGGAGGTGCGTCCCGAAGCGCTGAAGGCGGTGGCCACGAAAGCCCTGGCGCGGCGCACCGGCGCGCGCGGGTTGCGTTCGATCCTGGAACACGTGCTGCTCGACATCATGTACGACTTGCCTTCCCTGAACAACGTGGAGAAGGTGGTCGTGGACGAAGGCATGATTACCGGCGAGGCGCGGCCGATCTTGCTTTACTCCGACCAGCCCAAGGTGGCCGGATCTGCCTGACCACCGGCCAAAATCCGGGGCCAGCCTGCGTCGGAGTCCCCGGCGCGGCGGAAATGGCCGGCTTTACAATAGCTTGCGGTCCGGGTTGAAATACCCGGGCGGCCCCCAACCTTGGAACGTATGCTTGCCCTTTCAGGTGACCAATGACTTATCCCGCTGATCCTTCCCAAACGACCGTCACCTACCCGCTGCTGCATTTGCGCGACGTGGTGGTTTTCCCTCACATGGTCATTCCGTTGTTTGTGGGGCGCCCGAAATCGATCAAGGCGCTGGAAACGGCAATGGAATCGGGCAAGAGCATCCTGCTGGTGGCCCAGAAGTCGGCCGCAAAGGACGAGCCTTCGCCGGAAGACCTATACGACATTGGCAGCATTGCCAATATCCTGCAGATGCTGAAGCTGCCCGACGGCACGGTGAAAGTGCTGGTCGAGGGCGTACAACGCGCCAAGGTCCTGTCGGTCTTGGACGAGAAGACGCATTACGCCGCCGAGGCGCTGCCGGTCCCGGCCGATGCGGTCGAGACCAACGAGGTGGAGGCGATGCGTCGCGCCATGCTCACCCAGTTCGACCAGTACGTGAAACTCAACAAGAAGATCCCTCCGGAGATCCTCACGTCGCTGTCGGGCATCGACGAGCCCGGCCGGCTCGCCGATACCGTGGCCGCGCACCTGCCGCTGAAACTCGAGCAGAAGCAGGCGGTGCTGGAAATGTTCGACGTCAGAAAGCGCCTCGAGCACCTGCTGTCGCTCATGGAATCCGAACTCGACATCCTCCAGGTAGAGCGCCGCATCCGCGGGCGCGTCAAGCGCCAGATGGAGAAGAGCCAGCGCGAGTATTACCTCAACGAACAGGTCAAGGCCATCCAGAAGGAACTCGGCGACATGGAAGAGGGCGCCGACCTGGACGAAATGGACAAGCGCATCAAGGCGGCGCACATGCCCAAAGAGGCGCGCAACAAGGCTGAAGCCGAGCTCAAGAAACTGCGCCTGATGTCGCCAATGTCAGCAGAAGCTACGGTGGTGCGCAACTACATCGAAACACTGGTCGGACTGCCTTGGAAGAAGAAGAGCAAGATCAGCAACGATCTGGCCAAGGCGCAGGAAATTCTGGACGCCGACCACTACGGCCTGGAGAAGGTCAAGGAGCGCATCGTCGAGTACCTGGCGGTGCAGCAGCGCGTGGATAAGCTCAAGGCGCCGATCCTGTGCCTGGTGGGCGCTCCGGGCGTGGGCAAGACCTCGCTCGGGCAGTCGATTGCGCGCGCGACCAACCGCAAATTCTCACGCATGTCACTGGGCGGCGTGCGCGACGAGGCCGAGATTCGCGGCCATCGCCGCACTTACATCGGCTCGATGCCCGGCAAGCTGCTGCAAAACATGTCGAAGATCGGCGTGAGAAACCCCCTGTTCCTGTTCGACGAAGTGGACAAGATGGGACAGGATTTCCGCGGCGATCCGGCTTCCGCGCTTCTGGAAGTGCTCGACCCGGAGCAGAACGACAAGTTCGTCGATCATTACGTCGAGGTCGAGTACGACCTTTCGGACGTGATGTTCGTGGCCACAGCCAACACCATGAACATCCCGGCTCCGCTGCTGGACCGGATGGAGGTGATCCGTTTGTCCGGCTACACCGAGGACGAGAAGATCAACATCGCGATGCGTTATCTGCTGCCGAAACAGATGAAGAACAACGGCGTCAAGGAAGGCGAGTTGTCGGTCTCCGAGAGCGCCATCCGCGACATCGTCCGCTACTACACGCGCGAGGCCGGCGTGCGCAGCCTGGAGCGCGAAATCTCCAAGATCTGCCGCAAGGTCGTGAAATCGTTGCTGATGAAGAAGCGCGACCACCGGGTAACGGTGAGCGCGCGCAATCTCGACCACTATCTGGGCGTGCGCCGCTTCACATACGGCCTGGCGGAAAAGAACAACCAGGTCGGTCAGGTGACCGGCCTGGCATGGACCGAAGTCGGCGGGGAGCTTCTAACGGTCGAGGCTGCCGTCATGCCGGGCAAGGGCAACATCCAGCGCACCGGGTTACTAGGCGACGTCATGAAGGAGTCGGTCGAGGCGGCGCGTTCCGTGGTGCGCGCGCGCGCGGCGCGGCTGGGCATCAAGGACGACGCGTTCGAGAAGAGCGACATCCACGTGCACGTGCCGGAAGGCGCGACGCCCAAGGACGGCCCATCGGCAGGCATCGCCATGACCACCGCGCTGGTTTCGGCGTTGACCGCGATCCCGGTGCGTGCGGATGTGGCGATGACCGGCGAAATTACGCTGCGCGGAGAAGTGCTTGCGATCGGTGGCCTGAAGGAAAAGCTGCTGGCGGCGCACCGCGGCGGCATCAAGACGGTGCTGATCCCGGAAGAGAACGTCAAGGATCTCACGGAGATACCCGACAACATCAAGAATCGCCTGGATATCCATCCGGTCAAATGGATTGACGAGGTGCTGGAACATGCGCTCGAGCGCAAGCCCGAGCCCCTGCCGGAGAAAACCGAAGCGGTGGCGATTCCCGCGGTGGAGTCCACCGAGGTGGTGAGCGCGGTCAAGCACTGATTCACTTGTTTCGAACGAACGGGAATGCGAAAGGCATTCCCGTTTTTTTTTGCGACATCGCATTGCGCGAAAGCCGTGATCCCGTGGAAGCTCGCTTGACACGAGGATTTTCGCCTTGTTATAAAGTGCGTCCGGGAAATCGAACGCCAAAACAATTCTTCTGTCTTCGGCCCGCAGTCGAAAACAGTTTCCTGTTTCTCCCGTCAACGAATAACGAAAGGGGACCCAAGTGAACAAATTCGAACTGATTGAGGCCGTTGCGAAGTCCGCCGACATCTCCAAGGCGGCCGCGGGCAGGGCATTGGAAGCCACCGTCACGTCGATCAAGGGCTCGCTGAAGAA
>DASYUW010000086.1:0-10505 GCA_036000845.1 Burkholderiales bacterium | reverse complement strand
TCCCGCGCGCGTGCTCGCGGTGGAGACCGGAGCCTGCCCGCACACCGCGATCCGCGAGGACCCGACCCTCAACATCCAGGCGGCCGACGATCTCGACGAGAAGTATGGCAACCTCGACCTGATCCTGATCGAATCCGGCGGAGACAACCTCGCCTCGACGTTTTCGCTCGATCTGGTGGACTACTGGATTTTCGTGATCGACGTGGCCGGCGGCGACGACATACCTCGCAAGCGCGGCCTGGGCGTCATCCAGTGCGATCTCCTGGTGATCAACAAAACCGATCTTGCGCCGTATGTGGGGGTCGATCTGGAACGCATGGTGCGCGAGGCGAACGAAGTGCGCGGTGGCAGGTCGGTGCTGCTCACCAACTGCGCGAAGGGTGAAGGCGTGGATGCGGTCGTCGATGCCATCGCAAACCAGGTGCTGTTCGACAGATGAAACTGCAGGACCTTCCTGCCGAAGGGTTGGAGCCCGCGAAACCTCCCGTTTTCCAGGCCGACATCGAGTTTGCGCGCGATCCGGGCGGCGCCACGGGTATTTGCCGGCAGCGGGTCAGCTATCCCTTCCATCTTGGCAGGGCATTGAAGATACCGGGCGACCCCGCCGGCATGCCGACGGTGTACCTGCAGTCGTGCTCGGGCGGCATTTTCCAGCACGACGATCTGCGGGTGCGAATTGTCGCGGGCCCCGGTGCTTCTGCGCACGTAACGTCCGCTGCTTCCACGGTCGTGCACGGCATGGAATCGGCCGGTGCACGGCAGATCGTCGAACTCGATGCCGGTGCCGGGGCCCTGCTGGAATACCTGCCCGATCCGGTGATCCTGTTTCCCCGCGCCCGGCTTCACAACGGCGTTCGGCTGCGGCTTGACCCGCAGGCGTCCGTGATCCTCGGAGATGCGCTGATCCTTCACGACCCGAAGGGTGGGGGCGGCGCGTTCGAGTTTCTCGAATCGGAAATTGTCGCTCGTGACCGGACGGGGAAGTTGCTGGTCTGCGATCGCTTCAAATGCAGCGGCGGCGACCTCGCGCGTGCGCAGCCCGGAATAAACGGTGCCTACGCCGCGCAGGCGACCCTGTTCGCACTCACCATGGCGCGCCCAGTGATGGCGCTAGTCGGCGCGATGCGCCAGGCGCTGTCGCCGATCGAGGACGTGTATACCGCCGCATCTGCGCTTCCCAACGGCGCCGGCGCCTGGGTTCGCGTGCTTGCGCGCGACGCGATCGGCGCGCGCGCCGCATTGCACGCCGCCTGGGCGGCGGCACGCACTGAAATAACCGGGCTGGCGCCGGCGCCACGGCGCAAGTAAACGGAGGCGCATCCAACCGGCTCACGCGGGCGTACGATAGGGTTTTCAAGGACTTCGATCTGATGCGAACAGACCCCATGAGGAGCAGGGAGGAGACGCAATGAATGCGCCGGCAATGGACAAGATAATCGAGCAGTACCGCATCACCGAGGAGCCGTATTACCGGGCGATCGGCGACGAGGTGCAGACCTTCGATGCGGCGTACGCGGTGCGCATGCCGATGATGCTCAAGGGCCCGACCGGCTGCGGCAAGACCCGTTTCGTCGAGTACATGGCATGGAAGCTCGGTAAGCCTCTGATCACGCTCGCGTGCAATGAGGATATGACTGCCTCCGACCTGGTGGGCCGCTATTTGCTGGATGCCGACGGCACCCGCTGGCAGGACGGACCGCTGACGTTGGCGGTGCGCTACGGCGCGATCTGCTATCTCGACGAAGTGGTCGAGGCGCGCCAGGACACCACGGTGGTAATTCATCCGCTGACCGACGCGCGCCGCGTGCTGCCACTGGAGAAGAAGAACGAGCTGATCCACGCGCACCCGGATTTTCAGTTGGTGATTTCCTACAACCCCGGCTATCAGAGCATCCTCAAGGACCTCAAGCAATCCACCAAGCAGCGCTTCGGCGCGCTCGATTTTGGCTACCCGACGCGCGACATCGAAATCGAGATCGTCATCCACGAGTCCGGCGTCGGCGTGGAGATCGCCGGCAAGCTGGTGACCATCGCCGAACGGGCGCGCAATCTGAAGGGTCACGGTCTGGAGGAGGGGATCTCCACGCGCATGCTGATCTACGCCGGCTCGCTGATTGCTCAAGGCGTCGAATCCGTGTCCGCCTGCCACGTGACGCTGATCAAGCCGATCACGGACGATGCCGACATTCGCGACGCCCTCGGTGCCGCCGTCCGCGCCTGTTTCTGAATTATCTAAGTCAAGAGCGTTGACGCAGAGGGCGCAGAGGAAACCAAGAAAGAACGCAGAGGGAGAGCAGGATCAGGAAATGGAATTCATGATTTTCAGGTATCCGCCGCGATCAGAACCAACGCATGTATGGCAAATTGCCAAGAACCCTTCGGTGGAAATTTATCCTGATTTCCTTTGTGCCCTCTCTTGTTTTTCCTCTGCGACCTCTGCGTCGACGCCTTTAAGGTGAAACATTGGCGAAGCTGGACGAGTACCACGAGTTACTGGAAGCCCTGGGGCCGCACGGTCGCGAGATGGTGCAGTCCGTCTGGATCGAGGCGACGCGATCGTTCACGCCTGACGGCCTGAGGCGCTATCTGGAGGGTGCGCACGAGATCGCCACAGCCGGGCTGGGCTGGAGCGTGGTGCTGGCCTATCTGCGGGAAACTCCCGCGATCGCCCGCCAGGTCGGGGAGACCATCGCGTTCCGGACCATCGATGTCGCGCTGACGGTATACGCCCGCACCGATGCGCGCACCGGAGAGCAGGTTTTCTCCTCCGGTATCATCGCCGCGCGCCGCCTTGGGGACAGCGCGCTGTTCGCGGCCTATCTGGATTTCCTGTGCGAGCTGGCCGAGCTTGCGCCGGCCGGCATAGCGCCGATCCTCCATCGCCTCGACCGTCTCCTGGAGCAGCTCAGCTTCGACGGGCTGCGCCGCTGGGCGCTGCTCGGTGTGCAGTCGCACATGCGCGACCCCAATGCGCAGGCGCGTTACTTTCAGCTCGATAGCGAAGAAGGCAGGGTGCTGCTGCAGGCCGAGGGCGACCAGACCGTGTTCGCCGACGTCGAGCGGCGCATGGCGCTCTATTTGCGCGCACTGTGGGGGCGCAACATCAAGCTGCGGCCGGTGATCCACACCAAGGGTGCGGGCGCCGGGCGGCGTTCGACCATCGACGGACTCACCATTCGCCTGCCGCAGTCCTATCGCGGCTTTGCCGGCCAGTCGGGTCTGGCGCTCTACCGCGCCGCGGCGGCGCATGCAGCGGCGCACGTCGTCTTTACCTCGCAACGTTTTCCCATCGGCAGCCTCAAGCCCTTGCAGGTCGCGCTGGTCTCGCTGATCGAGGATGCGCGTGTGGAGCAGCTGGCGATCCGCCAGTTCCCCGGACTGCGGCGCTTGTGGAAGACGTTTCACATGGCGCAGTCGGGCGGTGCAGTGACCTCGGCTTCGTTGATGGCGCGTCTTGCGCGTGCCTTGATCGACGAGGAATTTACCGACGACGACCCGTGGGTGAGCAAGGGGCGGCGGTTGTTTTTCGAGCAGCGTTCCTACTGGGAAGATCAGTCGATCAGCCGCGCCCTGGGCGGCCTGCTCGGCAATGACATGGGCCAGATGCGTGTGCAGTTCAACTTCAAGACCTACGTGGTCGAGCCGGCGTATCGCGACGACAATCAGGGGGTGTGGGACTTTGGTGACGTGAGCGAGCCCTCGCCGGATGAAGACGATGTAGTGATGCAGGGTGCGCGGCTGGCCGGCGGTGAGAAAGGCCCCGAGCGGGAAGAGGAAGAAGAAAGCGAGCCGCCGCCGGGCGAGGAGGAGAAGGTCAGGCTCACCACGCCGTCAAAGCACGACGAGCAGCTCCAGGAAGAACCGCTGTCGCCGCCGATGCGCTACGACGAGTGGGATTATCTGATCGGCCGGGATCGGCCGGCCTGGTGCACGCTGCTGGAAAAACCGGCCGACGAAGGCAACGCGCATGACATCGCCGACATCCTCGACCGCAACGAAGACCTGGTGAACCGGGTGAAGGTGCTGGTGAAGGCGGTGCAGGTACAGCGTCCGGTGCGGCTCAGGAAAAGGTTGGACGGCGACAGGCTGGATCTGGATGCCTGCATCAACGCGACGATAGATCTGCGCACCGGCGTGCCGCCCGATCCGCGGGTGCACGCGATCCTCGGCAGGCAGCAGCGCGATCTCTCGGTACTGGTGCTGCTGGATCTGTCGCAGTCCACCAACGACAGGGTCACCACCGCCGATACGACGGTGCTGAATCTGGCGCGTGAAGCCACCGTGCTGCTGGCCGACGCGATGGCACGCATCGGCGACAGCTTTGCGATTCACGGATTCTCGTCGAACGGCCGGCACGACGTGGGCTACTACCGCTTCAAGGATTTCGACCGGCCTTACAGCGAACTGTCGAAGGCGAGGCTGGCGGGAATGACCGGGCAGCTCTCGACGCGGATGGGGACTGCGCTCCGCCATGCCGGCACGTTTCTGCAGGATCGCCGCGCGCACAAAAAGCTTATCCTGCTGGTGACTGACGGCGAACCTTCTGATATCGACGTGCATGACTCGCAGTACCTGATGTTCGATGCAAAGAAGGCGGTGGAAGAGAACAGCCGCCACGGCATCCTGACGTATTGCATGAGCCTGGACCCGAAAGCAGACCGCTACGTCTCGCGCATCTTCGGCCAGCGCAACTACATGGTCGTGGATCAACTCCGGCGTTTGCCGGAGAAGCTGCCGATGCTGTACATGAGAGTCACGAACTAAGACCTCCCCCTCTCCCCACCCTCTCCCGCCAGGGGAGAGGGAGCCTTGAATCTAGGACAAAAGGACGAGCTTCAATTTTCTTTGCTCCAGAATTCCCTCTCCCCTGGCGGGAGAGGGCTAGGGAGAGGGGGATGTTGTTTATGCCACTCCGTCGCCTGCTCGTAAGCACAGGCAATCCGCAGCGCCATGTCCTCACAGAACGGCTTCGCATAAATCATCAAGCCTATCGGGAGGCCGCCGGACGTGAAGCCGCAGGGCACGGAGACGCCGCACAGGTTGAGGATGTTGCCAATGCCGGTGTTGCGGTGAAATCTCATGTTGTGGTCGAGATAGGCTTCGGGACTGGCATCGATCGCCGCGAGCGGCCGGGCAGGCACCATTGTGGTCGGGACAATCAGGGCGTCGACTTCACGCAGGGTTGCCCGGACTTGCTCACGCAATTCAGCATAGCGTCGCAGCAGGATGAAATAGTCGGGGGCGGATAGCGTGCGCCCGGTGAGCATGCGTGGTCCGATCACTGGATCGAGCTCATCGAGGTGTTTGTCGAGCAGATCGCGGTTCACCACGCACCCTTCGGCGGGAATCAGGAGGCCGCGGTTCTTTTCTGCCCATGCTGCTGCTGCCTCGGGCACCGCGATGCCTGCAAGCCGCGCACCGAGCGAGCTGAATACTCTTCCCGCTTCGCGGATGGCCTTCTCTACCTCGGGATCCAGGTCATCGAAGAATGTCGTTTCGCCGAATGCAATCCGCAGGCCTTTTACGCCATCCTTCAGTTCCCGCAAAGTATCGTGCGATGCCACGCCCGCGGTGGACTCGTCCCGGGTATCGGTTCCCTGCATCGCCTGATAGACGAGCGCTGCGTCTTCGACCGATCTCGTGATGGGTCCCACGCTGTCGAGCGTCCAGGACAGCGGGTACACCCCGGCGCGACTGATCCTTCCCACCGTCGTTTTCAACCCCACGATTCCGCACAATGCCGCGGGCACTCGAACCGAGCCGCCCGTGTCCGTGCCGAGCGCAAATGGCACCAGGCCGGATGCAACAGCGACAGCGCTGCCGCTGGATGATCCGCCGGGTGCGTGCGGAACCTCATGCCAGGGGTTATGCGGCGTGCCGTGATCATGATTGATCCCGGCGGCGCCATAGGCAAACTGCACCGTGTGTGTCTTGCCCAGGAGAACCATCCCCGCGGCATTGAGCTTGCGGACTACTGTGCTGTCTTCCCCGGCGACGTTATTCTCCAGCAGATGAGAACCGGCGGCTGTCGGGACGCCTTTCACGTCGAAAAGATCTTTGGCGGCGTAGGGGATGCCGTGAAGGGGTCCCGGACCGGCGCCATTCTTCAATGCCATTTCTGCAGCCCGGGCTTGCGCCCGTGCATGTTCCGGCATGACGCGGATAAACGAATGGAGCCGACCGTCGACTTTTTCGATCCTGCCGAGGAGTTCTTCGACAACCTTTACTGGACTGAGTTGGCCGCTACCGATGCGGCCAGACAAGCTGGCAATTGACTCAAATTCAAGTGCAGCGTCGGACATGGTCATCCTTGTTGGAATTTGGACAGCACCGTACCATGCGTCCGCACGGCTATTCAAGGCGGCATTGGGGAGAAGGCAGACCCCCTCTCCCGCCAAGGGAGAGGGAGCCTTGAACCCAGGACAAAAGGACGAGCGAGATGGTCGTCTTGATTTTCTTTGCTCCAGAATTCCCTCTCCCCTGGCGGGAGAGGGTTGCTCCGCTGTACCACCGCGCAAGGTTCATACATGGGCGGTAGCGGAGCAATGACGCGCTACCCGCAAGCGGGCGACTCCGTCGCTAACGAGTCCGCGCGTCAGGCTTCGGGGGAGAGCTTGTAAATGTCTGAAATTCACGAGGGAGGATGTCTTTGCGGAGCGGTCCGATACCGGACCACAGGACAGCCTGTGCGCACTACCGTCTGTCACTGCACGTTTTGCCAACGCCGCACGGGAAGCGCCTTCGCCGTGATCGTGTACTTCAGGGAGAAGGATGTCGAATTTATCGCCGGGACCCGGAGTTCCTTCGAACATCGTTCCGACGAAAGCAAGCGGTGGCTGCGCATCGAGTTCTGTCACCGCTGCGGCACCACGGTCGCGCATACCGCCGAGGTCTTTCCCGGAGTCCGTGCCATCGCCGGCGGGACGTTCGACGATCGCGCCTGGTTCAAGATAGGGCGCCACGCCTGGACGCGCTCGGCCTGTCCGTGGGTGATCATGCCGGAGGGGGTGCAGGTATTCCCGAAGAGCTCGGTGGCCTCGGTTCAGAAAGCGCCGTAGAACAATTTCGATCCACTGACTGAAAGGGGAAAGACGATGGCGGGGCTCGAGGAAGTGCAAGGGACAATCGGCCGTCCACCCGCAAAGGTGGAGTTGCGCCGCTCCCTGTCCCTTTCCCTCATCACCTTTTACGGCCTCGGCACCATTCTGGGGGCGGGGATTTATGTGCTGGTGGGCAAGGTGGCGGGCGTTGCCGGGATGTATGCGCCGATCTCGTTCTCGCTGGCCGCAGTGATCGCCGGGTTGTCGGCATTCACCTACATGGAGCTGTGTTCGCGCCATCCGCTTGCCGGGGGCGCGGCCGTGTATACGCAGGAAGGATTCGGCTTGCGCTGGCTGTCGATCCTGGTCGGATCCCTGATCGTGCTTTCCGGACTGGTTTCGGCCGCCACCATTTCGAAGGGTTTTGTCGGCTACCTGCGCGTGTTTGTCGATCTTCCGGATGTGCTGGTTATCGTGGCCGTGGTAGTTGTGCTTGCTTTGCTGGCGGTCTGGGGAATCGCGCAATCCGTCACCGCAGCGGCGGTCGCGACCGTGATCGAGGTCGGCGGGCTCATCCTCATTATTGTCGTGGCTTCGGCGTCCTTCGATGCGCTGCCCGAACGGCTGCCCGAACTGATTCCGTCCATGGAGTTGGTGGCTTGGGAGGGCATCTTTCTCGGCGGCTTTCTCGCCTTTTACGCCTTCATCGGTTTCGAGGACATGGCCAACGTGGCCGAGGAAGTCAAAGACCCGACACGCAATATGCCGCGCGCAATCCTGCTCGCGATCGCAATATCCACTCTCCTTTATCTCGCGGTGTCGCTCGCTGCGGTCCTTGCCCTGCCGCTGGACGAGTTGTCGGCGAGCGGCGCCCCGCTTGCGCTGATGTTCGAACGGGCGACGGGCGCCAGCCCGAAAATCATGGCATTGATCAGCCTTTTCGCAGTGATCAACGGCGCGCTGATCCAGATCATCATGGCTGCGCGGATGCTGTACGGGATGAGCCGCGAGGGCTGGCTGCCGAAGGGAATCGGTGAAGTGAATTCGCGAACGCAAACGCCGATCTTCGCCACCGCGCTGGTCTCGGCTGCGGTGCTGATTCTGGCGCTGGCCCTGCCACTTGTGACCCTGGCCAAGATCACCAGTTTTGCGGTGCTGGCGGTCTTCGCGCTGCTCGGCGCGGCGCTGGCCCGGATGAAACGCGCTGGTCCGCCCGCGCCCGGTGTGTATACGGTGCCGGTCTGGGTACCGTACGCGAGCACGGTCTCGGCAATCGCGCTGCTTGGCCTTCAGGTCTATGACATGCTGCGCTGAGACCGCGAACAGGATTGCGACGCAGGGGAAGGGCCAAGCGTGCAAAGGGTTGATGAGCAATGAAGACAGACTTTTCAAAGGAGCGCACATGAAACGCCACGCAACCGCTGAGTGGAAGGGCGGGCTGAAGGACGGCAGGGGGACGATCTCGACCGAGAGCGGCGTTCTTTCCGCCACGCAATACGGGTTCAAGGCGCGTTTTGAAAGCGGGCCGGGCACGAACCCGGAAGAACTGATCGCGGCAGCCCATGCGGGTTGTTTCTCGATGGCGCTGTCGGCGCAGTTGGGCGAAGCCAGACTGGTCGCCGAGAGCATCAGGACCACCGCCGCGGTGTCGCTCGAAAAGGTGGACGGCGGTTTCTCTATTACTGCTGTACACCTGGATCTGGTCGCGAAAATACCTGGCGCGAGCCTGCAGGCGTTCGAGACCGCGGCCAACAACGCCAAGGCCGGATGTCCGGTGTCGAAGGTGCTGAACGCGAAAATTACGCTGGATGCCAGGCTGGAGTCGTGAAGCCTGTTTCCACGTTCGTGGCGCTGGGGCGCTGTGCGATGATGACCGCAAGAGACGATGAATGAAGCACCAGGTCCTGCGCGACATCGAGTCTTGGCTGGAGAAACGTCTCCCCCTCTCCCTGACCCTCTCCCGCGAAGGGGAGAGGGAAATCTGAGGCGTCAGAGCAAAACGGGCGACCAGTTGGTCGCCCGTCTGCTTTTAGGGATTGGAGGCTCCCTCTCCCCTGGCGGGAGAGGGTTGGGGAGGGGGTGGTGTTAATATTTCGCCATGTCACTTTTGTCCCTCATTGCCGCGTTGTTGATCGAACAGGTGTGGCCGCTCAACCCGCGCTGTTCGGTGTACCGCTGGTTCACGCGCTATGCGAACTCGCTGGGCAGCCATTTCAACGCCGGCGAGCAGCGACAGGGCGTGATCGCCTGGTGTCTCGGGGTCCTTCCCTGGGTGATCGTCTGCATCGCCGCGTACCGTTTCCTGTGCGAAATTCATGTCGTCTTCGGCTGGGCGTGGAACGTCGCGGTACTCTATCTGACCATGGGCTTTCGCCAGTTCAGCCACGCGTTTACCGAAATGGTCGAGGCGCTGCGGGGCGGCGATCTGGACAAGGCGCGCCAACTCCTCAGCGAGTGGCGCGGCGAATCGGCAACCGAATATAACGGCACGGAGGTCGCCAAGGTCGCGATCGAGGAAGGCCTGATCGGGGCGCATCGACACGTGTTCGGCGTGATCTTCTGGTTCCTTGTCCTGCCTGGGCCGAGTGGCGCCGTGCTGTACCGGCTGGCCGGCCTGCTGGAACAGAAATGGGGAAGCCGCCCCGAGGCGGACTACGGCGAGTTCGGGCGGTTCGCGCGGAAGGTGTTCTACTGCATCGACTGGATCCCGGTGCGGCTGACAGCGATGAGCTTTGCGGTCGCCGGGGATTTCGAGGACGCGGTGCACTGCTGGCGCACGCAGGCCACCGCATGGATGCACCCGGAACTCGGCGTGGTGCTGGCAAGCGGCGCGGGCGCGCTCGGTGTGCGGCTCGGCGAAACTCTGCACCACAGCGGTACCGTGAGCTTCCGTCCCGAGCTCGGTCTCGGCGACGAAGCCGACGTGAACACCATGACCAGTGCGGTTGGAATGATCTGGCGAGCGCTGATGATGTGGATGCTGATCATTGCGCTGATCACCATAGCTCGCTGGGTCGGCGGGTAGGCCGGTTGCCGCCTCGGAAGCTCCTGCCCGACTCGTTCTCTTTCACCAGCTTGCGGTACGCGTCCAGCCGCCGCATGTCGAGGTTTCCTTGCCCATCGCTTGAACTTGGCCCGCAGTCGGGGCCTCGGCGATTTCGAACCCGCAAACCCGGTCGGCGCACCTGCAATGTGCGCTGAGGCGGAACGATTGCATCACTGTGGGGCGTCGGGACTGGTGTCGTGCTTCGCGAAACGCGATTCCTCTTTGCGGATCAAGACCTTTACCCGTGGCACGGCGATTGCAAGGCGTAGTAGCCGAGAGGGGCGATCTGCGCATCGCTTCTTGTCGTTGTCGGCTAGGGTTCCGGGGTCGCAAGAGCCGCCAGGTCCGAGAGCTGACGGTCCTGCCTGAACAGCGGGGCTCCACGGAGGGATAAAAGCCCGGGAGGCCGAGCGCAATCG
>DASYUW010000085.1:0-4362 GCA_036000845.1 Burkholderiales bacterium | reverse complement strand
CCGCCGTCGTGAGCGCGCGCATCGCCGGACTCGACAGGATCAAATCGGGCTTCACATCGCGCTTCGCCAATCGCTTACCCATCTTCGGCGCGTCGCGCTTGCCGCGATCGTCCAATGGGCGGTCTTTGTCGGGCAACGCAGTGTCATCCCAACTCGACTTGGCGTGGCGGATGAGAAATAGCGTTTTCATGCCACATAGATCGTAGCAGCAGTGGACTCTACTTTCGAACTGTTTCGTTGACGGGGAAGCTTACAGCCAGCGATGGTCGAATCCAATGTCGACCGAGATCGGCGACGAGAAAACGTGGGCGGCGTTCGTCAAGAAGTTCGCGGGCGGCGACTCGGTCAGCAAGCTGGTCAGCCAACACGCCGAAAGAAGCCACGATTTCGCAAACGTTCACCGCCGAGACGCTGCAGAAGGCCGAGAGTGCGCTCGCGCAGTACCTAGGCACCATCGCTAAAGTGGTCGTCAAACGCGCTGCGGCGAAGGCGCGCGACGACGCAGAGCTTTATCTCCTCATCGCCGACGAGATCAAAGGCCCGCCGAGCGCAAGGCCTTTGTGCGCAAGGCGATTTCGGTTCAGGGCGAGGTTGACCGGGAGGAAGGATCTTGCCAGAACTCGTCTACGGGAATCTCCAACCGCAAGCGCACCGGGTCCCCTTCCTGCTCAAACACCGATCAGCCGACGCAATTGTTCGACCGGGGTGCGGTACAGGAACTCGCCGGCCGGCAAGCCCTCGGGATTGGCCTCGCGTATCGCCCGGACGAGGCCATTCAGGATCGCGACCATGTGTTCCCCCGACGTGCGTTCGTAAAGGATTTTCCCGATCCGGGTGCCGTCGCGCGCGCCGCCGACCTGAATGACATAGTCGTTCTTGCCGTAACCGTAGATGCCGATCTCGGCGGTGGGAGGACGCGAGCACGAATTGGGACAGCCCGCCATGCGGATGAGCACGTCAACCTCGCCCAAGCCGGCTTCCTCTAGCTGACGGACGTAATGGGGCAGAATCCGCTCCGCGTCGGTCATCGCGAGCCCGCAGGTGGGCTTGGCCGGGCATGCCATCGCCAGCTTGCGCACACTTGAGATTTCCTCGGGGCGGTTGACTCCGTGCTCTTTCAGCGCCTGCTCGACCCATTCGCGGCGGTCGGCGGGGATATGGCACAGCAGCAGGTCCTGGTTCGGCGTGATGCGCACGCCGAGATCGAGCTCTTCCACGATGCGGCGCACCGCGGCGCGCATGCGCGCCGTTCCCGTATTCCGCAGCCGGCCGTTTTCCACTGGAAGCCCATAGTAGAAACAGCCGCCGCCGCCGGCCTCCGGATGCCAGCCGTGGTGATACCGCACCTCGGGAATCGGCTGCGGCTCGGCTTCCATGAGCCGGATGCCGAAGCGCTCGCGCAGCGCCGTCTTGACGTTATCCACACCGAGACGCCGCAAGGTGTACTTCCAGCGCGCCTGGCGCCGGTTCTTGCGCTCGCCGTTTTCCTTTTGCAGGATCACGATCGCGCGGACCACCTCCACGACCTGATCGCGCGGCACCCTGCCGAGGTACAGCCCGAGCAGCTGCTGCGTTTCCGGCAAGTTGTGGGTAATGCCCAGCCCGCCGCCGGTATAGAGATCGTAATGCTCGGCGACCGGGCCGTTCAGCACGGGCAGGAAACCGACGTCCTGCGTGAGGAGATCAATGGAGTTGTCGCGTGGGTGAGCGATCCCAACCTTGAATTTCCGGGGCAGGTAGTGCGCGCCGTAGACCGGCTCTTCCGCGTTCAGCGGCGCAACGGTGCGCCCCTCATCGTCGGACAGGAAAATCTGCGCATACGCGGAGCTGCGCGGCGCGAGTTCCCGCGCGATCGCGTGCGCCAGACCGCGTGAATCCAGCGGAAGATCGACGTCGAGATCGTCGATCGGACTGCACATGGTGTTGCGGTTCACGTCCCCGCACGCGCCAAGCGTAGTCAGGCGGCAGCCGCAGTCGCGGTACTCCGCGTTGAGGTGCCGGACCAGGGCCGCGAGGTTGCGGCCGTAGACGAAGTGAAACTGGATGCCCTCGCGCGAGGTCAGGCGCAGCGTCTGGTCGGCGAAGCGCTCGGCGGCTTCATCGAGAGCCGCCCACTGCCCAGCGGTGAGCTCGCCGCCGGCGGGGATCTTCACACGCACCATGAAGATGTAATCACCGGTCTTGCCGCCGCTCGCATCACGCTCGCGTTGCTTGTAGATGCCGAAATGCTTGGCGATTGCGTCGGCGGCGCCGGAGATGGTTTCAATCTCATCCGCGGTGAGCGCGTCGACTTCGGCCGCGAAGGGTTTTTTCTGGTCGCCCTCCGTGATGTAGAACAGCCCTTCACTGCGCGCTTTGAGCTGGTCTTTTTCCGACATCTGGGTTACGTCTGCGTTGAGCAGCGTAACCGGGACCGTAATCTTTTCGCGCTTCATCTGCGGATCGAGCAGCTAACGAATTCCATTGCCGGATACATCTAGCCGGCCTTCACCCAGTGCCGACCGGCCCGGAGCTCGGCCTTTATTGATGGCCGGGCATGGGCAGCGCGAATGTTGTTATTGCCGTGTTGTTTTTAGCGCCGTTGAATCTCCCTGGCCGTGTCGGCAGATCTCGGGCGAGAGCGACCTGGGGTTCCGGGCCCTGTTTCAGCGGGCGGACATCGTCCAGATGCAGCTCGATGCGACCCTTATTCCGGTGCTCGTTTCGTGGGACCGGACAACGACTGCGGCACGAACGGGGTGCTCGCCATCGCAGGTGGCCGCCGTTCGGCAACTACAAGCGACAACAGCGTTGTCGCCCGGAATGCAGCCTCCGCCCACCATGCACAGAGGCTGGTGAAAACGAAGTAAATTTCAACTAATTATCACAGGTTAACACTTTCAATATTTCATCAAGGAATAGTTTGCGATTTGCAAATAGCGGACTGAGCTATCACTGTCTTCGTGGGTTTGCAGTCCCCCCAGGTGTGGTCCGCAATAATTCGATCAACGCCGTCTGGTTTGGCTTGCGTTGCGCACGGCTGTGGCATGATCAGCGCGTGATCGCTTTCCTTTAGATCGTTCTGCGGTTGCTGGCAGATCTCGTTTGCCTGGTTGCCGTCCTCGCTGGGTGCACGAGCGGTGGTGTGCGCCCGCTCGGTGCTGGGCAGCTTGCATCATGAGTATTCGCTCGCGCCCGCATTAGCCTGATCGAGTATTTGCGGAGCACAGATAGGCCTGCAACCCCAGTTTGCCCCGCGCGACGCGTAATGGGGCGAGCACTATTTCCACATCGCCGACCCGGATGGTCACGAACTGAGCTTTGCGAAACCCCACGTGCAGTAAGGTTGGCGTGTCGGATCGGGTGCAAAGTCTTCACGACCCCGGGAAGCTTACGAGCATTTCCTACGCGTCAACAAAACCGTAAGATGCCCATTTTTGAGGGGCGTGAAAATGCCAAGAATGGTGAAGTGCATCAAACTCGGGCGGGAAGCCGAAGGCTTGGATTTTCCCCCCTATCCCGGGGAACTCGGAAAGAGAATATTTGACAACGTGTCGAAAGAAGCCTGGGGGCAATGGCTGGAACACCAAAAAATGCTGGTGAACGAGAATCGCCTCAGTCTGGCCGATACCAAAGCGCGCAAATACCTGGCGGAGCAGATGGACAAACATTTCTTCGGCAGCGGCGCCGAGGTGGCGGCGGGATACGTGCCTCCACCCAGCAAATGATCGGGACTACGGCCAGTCCAACCGTCGGCAACGCGTTGGTGAACAGAGTGCGTCTACGTGTTCAGGGGTTCATCCGTTTTTAACCAAGCGCAAGCAACAGCGCTAATGTTCCGAAATCGCCTCTCGCACCTTGTATTCCGGCTGAATGTCGAACAGCAGTGTGGCGTGCGCCAACCTCAGCGCCACCTCGGCTTCGGAGGCGTTCGCGCATAGCGAGAAGATGAACCCGAGATAACTCGCTCCGTCCGGGGGCGGAGCGATGATTTGACCGGCCTGCGCCATTATCCTGATCCCGGTGATGCCAGGCACCTCCAACGCGCTTTCCAGGTTACGTACGCCTCGGTAGATACCGCGTTGGGGGATGGGAATCATCATCACGCCGGCACCGTCTCGGGATGAACTCAACGCCACGGGTTCATTGAGCGCGTGGCGCAGGATCAGTTCCTCAAGGGTGATGCCCAGTACGTGGTTGAGGGCGGTGCCGCACAGGCCCCCGATCGAGCGGGCCGCCACCTCCAGCAGCCACACGCCTTCGGCGTTGACTCGCATTTCGGCGTGTACCGGCCCGGTGACCAGTCCGGCCAGTCTGCATGCGCGCTGAACCGCGTGACGTATTTCCTCCTGGGTCTGGTTGGGCAGGCGGGAAGGCGTGACG